>CALLCZ010000125.1 GCA_937998645.1 uncultured Gammaproteobacteria bacterium | reverse complement strand
GTGTGCGGCCCGAAACATGGGTTGTGGCATTCAGGCCTGTTGCCGCTGGATGCCTTGCAGCGGCTTAAGTTTGTTCTCCGTGAGCCGCGCTCGTCGATGAGGGCTACGCTGGATGTGGCTCTGGAAGCGATTGGCATTCATCAGTTACCGATCGCGATGGAGGTGGGATCAACCGATGCCATCATCGAAATGCTGCAGCACGGCAAGCACGTCAGCATCCTCCCACGGTTTACCGTTGAAGACGGGCTGGCCAGCGGAGCGATCTATCACGTGAAAATGCAGGGGTTGCGCATCAAACGGACATTATGGATCGCACGCACGCGCTCGAATCTTGACAACAGAGTGGCCGAGGCGTTTATACAGCTGCTCAGAAGTACGCAACCCGGATGATTTTAATCAACCAGATCGTCCGTGCGGGGGCTGCACTGGATCAATGGGCGGTCGTTATCGCCGGTTAACGCGTCCCGACCCTGCACGGGATCCCCGGGCGGATCAAAACCGGTATCAACCGGCCGCCCGTTTCAGTGTTTATGCGCGAAAAGCTTGCGGTTTGGCCGTTGCCAGGGGCTGAGGTGGTTGTCAGGTTTCGACCCCGATTTCATCGACCTCGGTCATCATCTGTATCGCCTGCTCAAGGTCAATCTGGTCTGCGTTGTCCTCGCTTTGCTGCTCCAGCAACTGCATCAGTTCCTGTTGCTCGAGGGTGTAATAAAAGCCATCCCGGTCCTGCACACAGGCCGCCCAGGGCACAAACTTGGTCAACGGAAACAGCTGGTCGCTTTCGGGTGAAATGTCGATGTTGAGACCGGAGATGAACAGCACCTTCTTGCCCTTGTAGCCTTGCTCTTTCACGATCGTGCGAAAAGTGCGGTCGAACTCGATCTGGGTGTTGATCTGTGCAGCTGTCAGCGCCGGCGAAGGCGCGGTCACGACCTGCGGCATGTAGCCGATCATACTGTGTTCGAGATTGTGTGCACGTTCTACCAGATCCGGAAATTTCCTGTTGAAGTAGAACATATCGGATCTCAGCCTCGTGCCAATCGGCTTTGGTGTGATGCCATTGAACGGTGCTTCACCGATACGTTCTACCAGGTTTCGGGAAGGAGCGAATACCTTGGCGGTGCTCAGGATATTCAACAGCCTGCGCTGACCATCAGCATCGGCAGCGATGAACTTTTCGAGACGCAGAAACAGACCGTCATCTCTGTCTTCCCGCAACAGCTGGTTATCGACAGTTATGGTTTTTTCGCCGTTGTCATTGTGTAGCAGAATGTTCTGCTGCGCGAACTTGTATTCATTGCTGTACCAGGAAATCACATTCTGGATTTTGCCGCAGTTTGCGGTGCATTCGCCATGCGTGGTATGGGTGCGGCGGTAAGTGCCAAAGGCCTTTGTCTGCGGATCGTAGCCTACATGGCTGGCCTGGATGATAAGAATGTCCTGCCCGTGGGCTGCATGGGGGGCGTGCCTGTCGGTGGCAACGATGCCGCCAGCCCTCCCGTGATTAAACGGGAAGGTTCCAAAATGTTTGGTCATCAATATGATGGGATAGCCCTGGCTTTCATCGGAGCAGAACGCGCGCGAAGGTATGATCTTGCCCGGCTCGAATCCGAGGGATTTGCACCAGTTGTACAGGCGGGGCGTGAACACGTTGTAGCGCATTATCATGCCTTTCATCTGAAAGCCGCCGACGGGCTCTACCGTGTTTCGTACGAGGTCATTCATCCGGGCAATCACCAATGTTACATATAGCGAGGTTTGTTTCTGCAGTTAGACTCACACGGGACTGGTATCTGCGTCTGGCTTTAGGCTGCCGCGTAAGCATGCCGCCGGGCCTAGTGTATGGCTCTGCAAATCGGTGCTGTCTATGCCGCTAGTCAATGATCAGGAAATCACGGCTGCAGCGGCATCCCCACTAAAGGGCGCGGCAAGCAGCGTATTCTATAACAAATCATTACATAATATAAGGTAAGTCCAACATTCACGCGTACAATGAGTTTATAGCGACGAAACCGAGATCATTTGCTTCAGGTTGACCAGGGCTCTAAGGTCTTGCCGGCCATACCGCTGGCCAAATGTGCAAATCGGGGTGCGATTACGTATAAAATGCCGTGCATGATGCTGTTTGATTGGTTATTCGGTCCGTTCCCGCCGGTCGATACTAGCCCGCATTTCTCACCAGGCGTCGGAGATTACTGATAAGGTATTGCTTGATGTAAAAAAGCCAGAATGATTATAAATACAGTGTGTTATCCAAGTATGCCTGTCACGGTTCAGGCTAGTCTTCGAGTCCGTAAGCTTGCTCTTCACTCAAACCGTAGCTATGGCTACGCTTTTCGCTACAGTGCGGCGCTTACGAACACCAGTCCGCATGTCTCGCCCGGGGGCGAGACATGCGGGCTCCGTCCTGCGCCTGATCCCGTGATCATGGTGAGAAATGCGGGCTAGCCGGGCTGAACGCACAAGCCGTGGGGGTTCAGAGATAGCCTATGTTCATCAGTGCGCTGGAACTGTTTAAAATCGGAATCGGGCCCTCCAGTTCGCATACCATGGGCCCGATGATCGCCGCGGGTGATTTTCTGGTTTTATGCAGACAATATGCTGAGACCCATCATTCCAGTTCTGTTCACGCGATCCGCTGCGTGCTCAAGGGCTCCCTGGCCTATACCGGCAAGGGGCACGGGACTGACCGTGCCGTGACGCTGGGTTTGCACGGCTATACACCAGCGGGGCTGGCTCGCACCGATATCGATGCACTGATCGAGCGTATCTGGACAGACCGATCCATCAAGCTGGAGGATGGCCTCAAGGTGGCGTTCTCGGCCGCGGAAGATATTGTTTTTGATCGGGATGTAACCCTGCCGCAGCACCCGAATGGCATGGTATTCGAATTGCTCGATGCGTCGGGAGCGGTAGTGCTGTCTGAAACCTATTTCTCGATTGGCGGCGGTTTTATCGTGACACTCGCAGAAATCGACCAGCTGGTTGCACCGCTGAAGATGGAGTCGTCGGTTTCCTGTCCTTATCCGTTCGATTCGGCCACATCGATGTTGGACATGTCGAATGCCAGTGGTTTGTCGATCGCCGAGATGAAACGCACCAATGAGCTGGCTTATATCCCGGAACATGAACTCGACGCCGGGCTGGATGCGATCTGGGAAGCGATGCGGCAATGTGTCGAGCAGGGCCTTATCGAAGTGGGTACGCTGCCCGGCGGTCTCGAATTGCCGAGGCGGGCAAGGTCGCTGCATCAGCAGCTGCAGGATGAACCCGAACAGGCCAGTCTGAATGACTGGTTGTGCGCCTATGCGATGGCCGTGAACGAAGAAAATGCGGCAGGGCACATGGTGGTGACAGCGCCGACCAACGGCGCGGCCGGCGTGATTCCCGCTGTGCTTTATTACTTCGTCGAGCACGAAGGCGGCACTTCGGGTCAGGTGCGCGAGTTCCTGCTCGCCGCGAGTGCAATCGGCGGCCTGATCAAACACAGGAGTTCGATATCCGGTGCCGAGGTCGGCTGCCAGGGCGAGGTGGGTTCTGCGGCCGCAATGGCTGCGGCAGGTCTGTGTGCCGTTCGCGGAGGCACAGCTGAAGAAGTCGAGAATGCAGCGGAAATTGCGCTTGAGCATCATCTGGGTATGACCTGTGACCCGGTCGGTGGACTTGTACAGGTGCCCTGTATCGAGCGCAATGGATTTGGTGCAATCAAGGCGTATACGGCTGTCTCACTCGCTATACGTGGAGGTGGTCAGCATTTTATGCCACTGGATAGCTGTATAGCTGCGATGAAGCAAACCGGTAAGGAAATGTCGGAGAAGTTCAAGGAGACATCACTTGGAGGTCTTGCGGTAAGCATCACCGAGTGCTGAATAATGAAAACGTGCCTCCTGAACAGGTATACGGATATTGCTGACGCTATAAAATGGTGCGTCTGTGTTATGGTGTTACTGCTACATTGCCGTAGCCGTATGATTTGGGTATAGCCAGACACAGGTACTGTGGTCTGAATAATCTATCGGAGAGCTTGCGCGATCATTTGTGATGGAACTGGTAATAATTATTTCTACGATTACCTCATTCTTCAGTCATTTCATGATTGAGAAGAGCGTTGTCGCCAATGTGGTGAGTGTCGTTGTTGCAACCTTGCTTACATGGATGCTGATAGGTGATCTGTCTGCAGGTTTTGATGCGGCATTCATACAAAACGTCGTTATTACTTTAGTGATGGCGCTTGTTGTTTCGGTGATAGTTGGACTTGTCTTTGCGTATCACAAAAAGTGCGCATAGCAGGAAATGAGTTCCGGGGTGCATCCCTGGAGCTGCCGTTAACAGAGTTTCCCAATGTATAAAAAACTCATCTGGATCGCGATGCTGGCAGGCGTTTTTATCTGGTCTGCAATCGAGCCAAGGGATCGGCCTACCTGGTACCTGGAAGTGTTTCCGGTCATCATAGGCGTGGTTGTGCTGGCCGCCACGTATCATTCATTCAGGCTGACATCGTTGTTATATGTGCTGATTCTGCTTCATTGTATCGTGCTGCTGGTAGGCGGCCATTACACCTACGCCGAGGTTCCTCTGTTCAATGAAATGAAGTCGATATTCGGTTTCGAGCGGAATAATTACGACAAGATCGGCCACATCATGCAGGGTTTCGTTCCGGCGATGATAGCCAGGGAGTTGATTATCAGGCTGGATATCGTTCGTGGACGGTACTGGCGCGACTTTTTCATTATATGTTTTTGCCTGGCGCTGAGCGCATTCTATGAACTGCTCGAATGGTGGGTGGCGCTGGTCAGCGAGCAGGCTGCTGAAGCATTCCTCGGCACGCAAGGCTATGAATGGGACACCCAGTCGGATATGGGCTATGCATTGATTGGTGCAGTCGCTGCCCTGATACTGCTGTCGAAGCTGCATGACAGGCAACTGAGGGAGTTGCTGCAGCACAGGTAAGTCAACATGAAACCAGACATACGTCGGCAACAACCCGATGATGAGTTCTATATTGCTGAAGGTTGCCACATCATCGAGGTATCAAACTCAGCGGATGATCCCGATGCATCCATTGCACGGGCTCGCCTCGAACCCGGTAAAATTACCCGCTGGCACCGGCTTGTCGGAATTGCCGAGCGTTATGTTATTGTTCAGGGTCGAGGTCGTGCAGAGATTGGTTCCCTGGCGCCGGCTGAAGTGACTGTCGGCGATGTTGTGCTGATACCGCCGGGGTGTCGCCAGCGCATTACCAATACGGGTGCGGATGACTTGATTTTCCTCGCGATCTGCACGCCGAGATTCTCGTATGACGCTTATGAGGATATTGATGATAAACCAGGTGAGTTGTAACCACAGGAGATAAAAATGTTAGAAAAAAACCAGTTAGCACCCGATTTCAAGGCCCCGGATCAGAGCAATAAGCTTATAAATCTCTCGGAATTCAGGGATAACAAAAATGTTGTACTGTATTTTTATCCAAAAGACGATACACCGGGATGTACTATAGAAGCCAGGCAGTTTACCGAGTTCGCCGGCCAGTTTTCGGAGCTGGATACCGTTATCATCGGCGTCAGCAAGGACAGCTGCGAAAGCCACCAGGCATTTGTCGAGAAATATGGCCTCAATGTGATTTTACTGGCAGACACCACTGGCGAGATTTGTGAAAGTTACGGTGTATGGCAGGAAAAGGAAAAGAATGGCGAGAAGAAGATGGGCATTGTTCGATCGACCTTCATTATTAATAAGGACGGTGTTCTGCAAGATGTGATGTATGCTGTCAATGCTGATGGCCATGCCCGGGAAATTCTTGAGAAAATCAGACAATTCTAGATGTATGCCAGGTTGATGAATATGAACTTGCTGAAAAATTTTCGTTTTACTGTTCGCTCGATAATGAGTGTTTGCATCGTGTTTGCAGTTTCCGCCTGCGCCACTTCACCCGAAGGCCGGTCGCAACTCAAACTTCTACCTGACGAGCAAATCGACAGCATGGGCGTGCAAAGCTTTGAGCAAATCAAGCAGGATACGCCCGAGACAAAGAATGAAAATATGCGTGCCTATGTACAGTGTATCGCCAATGCCATTATTCCCCAGCTTGATGAAGACAATAATCCAGCAATGTGGGAGGTCCGTGTATTTGCAGATGACCAGGCCAATGCTTTCGCATTACCCGGGAACAAAATCGGTGTTTACGAAGGCTTGTTCAAGTATGCGGTGAACCAGCACCAGGTGGCTGCAGTCATGGGTCATGAGCTGGCGCATGTCATCGCGCAGCATGGCAACGAAAGGGTGTCGGATCAGCTGGCGGCACAGGCCGGCATGGCTATCGCAGCGATCGCTCTCGGTACCAGCGATACCAGTGAGGATAACAAGGCGCTGATACTCGCCGGTCTCGGACTGGGGGTGCAATACGGTGTGATTTTACCTTTTAGCAGAACGCATGAGTCTGAAGCTGATTTGATCGGACTCGAGCTGATGGCAAGTTCCGGATTCGATCCTGTTGAAAGTGTTGCGTTGTGGCAGAATATGTCCAGTGCGGGAGCTCAACCCCCGGAATTTCTGTCCACACATCCTTCAAGCGCAACACGTATCAAGGATCTTAATGCAAGAATGTCGCGTGCACTTGAGACCTACGGTAAAGCACGAGCACAAAACAGGAAGCCGAACTGCCAGCTTTAAATAAGTAATCTTCATGGATGCTGCAATCAATTCATGCGTATTCAGAAAATGTGTGTTACCCGTCTTTCTCTGCTCACGTCTACAGGTATTTTCTGCCTGTGTGTGGCGAATACACCTGTAGCTTCCGATTCTGCAGAGGGGCCGGTCGAATTGCGAAAACATGGGGACTGGTGGCTTGGCCTTGATGCGGGCGCAGGCGCCATACATCTTGACATGCCTGAAGGGGAAGTCAGCGAAAACAAGTTCTATCTCGGAGTGAGAGCAGAATACGTCCTCAGCCCTGAATTTTTATTGGGCATCGAAGCCAGCGGCTGGCTTATTCAACCCGGTGAAATTGAATATAACACCAATCCACCGCCGAATAATTTTGAGAGCCAGATAGAAGGGGAAGGGCTTGCGCCTGTCCTGCTCACCGCGCGTTATTATCCGTGGGATGATTCCAGCTGGTACCTGAAAGCAGGCGCAGGTTATGTTAGCCACTGGCAAACACATCAGGGTGTTACTGAGCGAGAGAGTGGAAGTGGCGTTATGCTGGGCGGTGGCTATGATTATTATATTAATCAAAACTGGGATGTTACGGCCTTCATAAGCTACAGCACCGGCAGTGCCGGTGATGAAGATTATGACGCGATTACATTGGCGCTGGGTTTTAATTACAAAATCAGGCGTTAATAAAAGACGCCAGCGGCAATTCAGTAGTGGTTGATGCGGGAATATCTAAGGCTAGTGCAGGAACAGCGCTGTATACGTTGACACATGGCGACCCCTGAAGAATCTTCCGTCAAGCATATCTGAAATTGCATTCGCACCAGTCTGGCTGCAATGCAGCGCTACCCAGGCAACAACGTGCTCAGGCACGTTAGAATCACGCACATGTATGCTGTCTATGATGCTCATACTGCAGAAAAGGTCATAGACATCCTCGATGGTGGTCCCGCAAGGCAGGTTTCTGACTTGGATAAACATGTTGTTTGTCTCTGTTATTATATTTTTATACCGTGAAAATAGATAATTCCACGGATATCCTCCTTAAAATTGATAATACGCCGGCATCATCAATTTGTGCAATTAATGTTATATAGCAAAAACTTGATCTGGATCAATAATAATTCATTTTATTCTCAGCGCTGGAAACTCCGGTAAAATCATGGTTTTTATCAATCAGACTTTTTATTGAATGCGTCAACAAATTCGCCTTAGACGG
The DNA here is from genome assembly GCA_937998645.1 of uncultured Gammaproteobacteria bacterium. Taxonomy (GTDB): domain Bacteria; phylum Pseudomonadota; class Gammaproteobacteria; order SZUA-229; family SZUA-229; genus JABDQW01. The sequence continues at coordinate 9,868 of CALLCZ010000125.1, read as the reverse complement.
CACCGTCTTTTCAAGACAACATTATGGAAAACCCGGCTGATTTTCTGGGGCGGAGCCGTTCTCGTCGGTATTGTCGCAGCAATCTTTGCCATGCTCGGGGAGCAGGGCGACCACTTCTACCGTGATCTGTATGCTGAAAATCCGTGGCTGAGTTTCGTTATCACACCTGCCGGACTGATGCTGATTGTCTGGTTGACGCGAAAATTCTTCGCCGGTGCTGAAGGCAGCGGTATTCCACAGACACTGATAGCGATCGAGGGCCGGGGGGGCAGGGCTCTGGCCGAGCAACTGCTGTCTTTCAGAATAGCGATTGGCAAGGTACTGCTCACGGTTATGGGCCTTTTCTCTGGAGCATCGATTGGTCGCGAAGGTCCGACAGTGCACCTGGGCGCGGCCATTATGTACTCACTGGGTCGTTATCTGCATTTGCCGGCGCGATACCTCGAACGGGGATTGATCATGACCGGCGGTGGCGCCGGCATCGCAGCTGCTTTCAATACGCCTCTGGCCGGTATCGTATTTGCAATCGAAGAAATGGCGCGGTCATTTGACCGCCGCAACAGCAGCATGATCCTGGTAGGTGTCATCCTCGCGGGTATGACTGCGATCTACTTGCACCAGGACAATTACAATTATTATGGAACATCACCGGTCGATATTGACTTCAGCTGGGTATGGCTCGGTGTTATTGTCTGTGGTGTAGTCGGTGGCCTGTTGGGTGGTGCGTTCAGTTATGTGCTGATCAACGGCACGCGAAAACTGCGTCCACTCGTGCAGCGACATTACCTGCTGGTCGCGGCAGTATGTGGCCTGATCATCGCGCTCATCGGTATGTTAAGCGGTGGTCATGCATTCGGTACCGGTTATATCGAGGCAAAGCAAATCGTATCGTGTACGGGCTCTGACAGCTGTGTTGTTGAAACAGGCCTGATGTATCCGGTTTATAAAATACTGGCCACCGTGGCTTCGTACCTGAGCGGCATACCCGGCGGTATTTTTGCACCCTCCCTGGCCAGCGGCGCTGGTCTTGGCAGTGACCTGGCCATGCTGTTTCCACCGGAACTGGCATCGACAATCGTGATACTGGGTATGGTGGGATATTTTTCCGGCGTGGTACAGACACCAATCACGGCTTTTGTGATTGTGATGGAGATGACGGACAACCAGGACCTGGTGCTTGCGCTGATGGCAACCTCATTGATTGCATCCGGCGCATCGAAACTGATTTGCAAGAAACCGATTTATTACGCGCTGGCAGAAAACTTCATGGCGGTGCATCATCTGGCGAAAAAAGAAAAAGGCAAGCCTGACATATTTCCGGAAGACCCGGGCGCCAGGGCGTAGGATCTGGTATTTTTTTGCCACAGAGGACACAGAGGTTTTTCTGTTTCCAAGGAATGGCTTCTATCGCGAACGTTTGTTGATCGAAATTACCAACATTTGGTTTCGCCTTGATGGCGAGTTACTTTTCTTACAACAGCGTAAGAAAAGTAACTAAAAGAACGCCGCCCCGAAACGTTTGCCCTTCGGGTCCCCGAGGCATTCGTCTTTGCCTACGGGCCGTCCTGACTCGCCGTCCGGGCTCGACAGGACTAAATTCGACGTCCATGTCGACCATCTTTTTATTTTTTTGGCCCTACCAAAGCCGAATGCCTCGGCAAACTTCACGGGGAGAAGGTTCCTCCCGTTAAGCTCGCCGAAGCCTGTCCTGAGCAAGTCGAAGGTAACAGCTTCACTGATAATGCGTAGGGTGCAATAGCTTAGCGTATTGCACCGACTGCATCCGGTGGATTACGGCTAGCGCCTAATCCACCCTACGGGCATGCGAAGCACGAGCGCCCGGGATGCCTTTTCTTTTGGTTACTTTTCTTCCGCTGTTGGAAGAAAAGTAACTCGCCATCAAGGCGAAACAAGATGTGACTATATTCGATTAACTGATGTTCGCCACCAAAGTCGCTCCTGCGAATCAAGAAAAAACCTCTGCGTACTCCGCGTCTCTGTGACAAAACAATCAGCAGCTCAGTACAAGCGAAGCGTCGCAGTCAACAATACATTTGCGTGTATTCGCGTTCATTAGCGGACTATTGTATTTACACTATCAAGAATACTGCCTGGTGTGTGCGGCGCTCCCAGAAAAGCAGCAAGCTGCCCCTCGGGGTTGATCAGCAGGATCGAGGAGCTGTGATCGACCAGGTAGTCGTTTTCATTTCCGGACTCACCCGGCACCTTCATATATAGAACGCTGGCCTGGAGTGTCAGAGCCTGAATCATTTTTTCATCACCGGTCACGCCGATGAATTCCGGATCGAAATAACGCACATAATCACCCAGCATATCTACCGTATCTCGCTGCGGATCTACCGTTACGAACACAACCCGGGGGAAATCGCCGGTAGACTTTTTCTTTGCTTCGGCCAGCACGTTCATTGTGGCCGGGCATATGTCAGGGCAGTGGGTGTAACCGAAGAATAACAAACTCCATTGTCCATCCAGGTCATCATTTGTGAAAGGCGTGCCGTCCTGTTTTGTCAGTTCAGGCACCTGGATTTGACGTGGTGGCTTGAGCACAGTGCCCTGTAGTTGAGCGTGACCGTCATCAGGTGCGCCCAACTCTGAGGCCAGCCAGAAACCTGCTGACATGGCGATTACTGCAACAAGAAGAACGCCGGTTTTCTTAAGGGGGGAATCTCCGAATGCCATTAAACTAACCCGGATATATCGGCAGGTAATGATCGACCACCATGGCGATGAACAATAGCATCAGGTAGTTGATTGAATAGACAAATGTCTTGATGGCGGTTTTTTCTTTTTCAGCAAACATCAACTGTAGGACCATATAGAGGAAATAAGCGCCAAGAACCAGTGCGGAAACCAGGTAGATCAAACCGAACATACGGATAAGATAGGGAAAGACTGTCGCCAGAATCATCAATATGGTGTACGCAAAAATCGAAAACTTGGTGAATTCAACGCCGTGCGTGACTGGCAGCATCGGCAGATTAACTTTTGCATAATCATCGCGTCGGTGTATCGCCAGCGCCCAGAAATGCGGCGGTGTCCAGGTGTAGATGATCAATACCAGTAACAGCCCGTGCGGATCAACGCTGTTTGTTACTGACGTCCAGCCCAGCAGTGGAGGGGTGGCGCCAGCCAGACCGCCAATGACGATGTTCTGCGGTGTCGCTTTCTTCAGGTACATGGTGTAGATAACAGCGTAGCCAATCATACTGGCGAAAGTCAGCACTGCCGTGAGCACATTGATCCACGCAGTCAGGATAAACACCGAGGCAACAGCCAGCATGACGGCAAAGATAAACGCATTCTGCTGCGTAACCTTGCCCTGCGGTAGCGGTCGACCTTCAGTTCTGGCCATCCTGGCGTCATTCTCGCGTTCGACAATCTGGTTGATGGCCGCGCCCGCTGCCGCAGCCAGGCCAATACCCAGCGAGGACATAATGAGTTTAATCAGCGATATTTCATACGGTGGACTTGCCAGAACAAAACCGACTATCGCTGTTAATAACAGCAGCGCTACTACTTTAGGCTTGCATAAGTCGAAGTAGTCGCGCCAGCTGGCCGATTGAATGCTTGCTTCTGTCATTATAGATATTCCGTTTTATCCAATTTGTGACACTTTGAACAGCTTGTTCAAATCATGCAGGATGTCTTTATAAGACTGCTCCTGGGTAAATCGCAGCATGATATTCCCCAACGGATCCATGATGTAAATTTCATTTGTACGGAACTGCGGGCCGACATCCTGCAGAGCAGCAGCTATTGTTTCAGCGCTTGCATTAACATGCCTCGCTTGCGGATACTCTTTTTCAATCAACTCCTGAAACTCTTCGCCTGGCGCTTCCAGATGCACAAGCAGCCGTTGCAGACGGTTCGCATTCTTACCGGCAGCAATGTTTATCTGACGCATGTTGTACAGGGTCTGGTTGCATGTATCGTCACACGAGGACCCGACGAAATAAATCATGTGCCATTTGTGTTCAGTTATTGCCTCCCGATCCAGTGGGTTACTGCTGTCATCGCTCAAAGCAAAGGACTCGACATGAATGATCGGATTCAGTAATTCACCCTTGTTGCTAAAGGCAGGTGGTGTCACGCCCAGGAAGAACAGGGCATAGGCGGCAACGACCGGTGCCACAAATGAAATAACCACGAACCAGGGCGTGTACGGGTTCCTCTTTTTAGATTGTTCAGGCTGCTCAACTGATGTCGGCTTATTCATAATATTTCACTTTTCAATTTTCACTTTTCACTATTATCTCTCGCAGAGGCGCAGAGAACGCAGGGTTTTTCAGGCATTATTTTCACATTTGAACAAGTTCTCCGCGCCCTCTGCGCCACTGCGAGAATATAAACCTGACGAATTCCGGAAAAACAAAGTTCTTCCAGCATTTACGCACTATTCACTACTCACTGTCTTTTCTTCGTGTTGACCGCAATATATATCACCAGCAATGCCGCCATCATTGCAAACCACTGAAAGGCGTAGCCCGTATTCTTGGCGCTATCAAGCTTGAGCACCGGTATCTCGCGATAAAAACCATGGTCTGCATCTTTATCAAGCCTCAACACCATGGGCATAAGCTCGTAGCCAAGCATTCCGCTGATCTCCTGCGTATCAACGTATTGAAGCACCATCGGCCAGGTCAGATCAGCATGAACATTATCGGCCAGCAGGAAATCTTTTGATGGTGGCCTGTCGAGCAGCGCCTTGAAGCTGACCAACGAGGTCACTGTATCAAATTCAGGTAAATCCTGCCTGGTACGGCCCTGTTTCAACCAGCCCCTGTTCACCAGAATGACTCCACCATCATCCATCCTGAAGGGTGTATAAATATCGTAGCCGGCGACTCCATTGACTATACGGTTGTCAAAATAGAAATGATGCTCGGCATCAAAAGCACCTCTCACTATAACCGGCAAAAATACCTGATCGTCCCGCTCATGTGGTAATTCCTCCATACTGACGGGAGAGAGGTACTTGCGCTCATTTATTTTATCCTGCAGATTGCTGATATACTCACCTTTTTCGTGTTGCCATTGCCCTAGCGTAAACATCACATATAAAAAAAGCAGGGTGACGATAGTCGGCACGATTCCCGGGCTAAAAACAACGGGGCCGATATTCAGCCTGATTAATTTTGCGTGGAGTAATGATTTCACAGCCGGGAATAACTAATATCTGGAGAACTTTGTGATATTTAAAATAATAATCGTAGCGTTACTGCTTGTCGTTGTATTCAGCCTGGGTCAGGCGCTTTTCTTTTTAATCAGGGATGAAAGCAAATCTGACAGGATGCTTAAATCCCTGACATGGCGCATCGGCCTGTCCGTGTTCATTTTTATCCTGCTCTTAATAGGACAGGCCACGGGGCTTATTCAACCCCATGGCCTGTAGTAACTAAAGTTAATAACGAATAATGATTACATTAAATAAGGTATTTAATCGTATTACTCGCCACTTTTAACTTTTCCCTCGCCACTGTACTTTACAGCCAGTATACGAAGATAAACAGGCCCAACCAGACCACATCCACAAAGTGCCAGTACCAGGCCACCGCTTCAAAAGCAAAATGGTTATCTGATGTAAAGTGACCCTTTATTGCTCGAATCAGCATAACCAGCAGCATGGTTGTACCCATGGTCACATGGAAGCCATGGAAGCCTGTCAGCATGAAGAAGGTACTGCCGTAGATACCCGAATCCAGAGTCAGACCCATTTCCTGGTAGGCATGTACATATTCTTCAACCTGGAGGAACAGGAAGATCACACCCAGGGCGACTGTCGCTGCCAGCCACAGGATCAGCGGCTTGCGGTGATCCTGGCGCAGTGCGTGATGCGCAATGGTTACTGTGACACTGGACAGCAGCAGGATGGCGGTGTTGATTGCAGGCAGGCCGCCCGGACCCATTGATTCCTTGGGCCCAGGAATAGCAGCATTGTCCGGGTTTGTCAGTAATGGCCAGACACCTTCAAAACCCGGCCACAGCAATTCATTTGTCATGGCATTGTTGCTACCGCCCGCCAGCCAGTCGAGTGCGAATACACGGGCGTAGAACAGGGCGCCGAAGAAGGCTGCGAAGAACATCACTTCAGAGAAGATGAACCACAGCATGCCGATACGGAAGGAACGGTCGACTTGTTCGTTATAAAGACCCGCCATTGACTCATCGATGACAGCACCGAACCAGCCGAAAAACAGGTAGGCAATCAACAGCAGGCCGATTGGCAGCAGCAGGCTCATCGAGCCGCCTGCCTGCATCGAATGAATGGTATTAACCACACCAATAACTGTTGTTGTCAGTGCGACGGTTCCAACAATCGGCCACTTACTCGGCTCCGGTATAAAGTAATCACCATGATTTGTTGTAGACATTGTTATATTTCCTGGTTTGAGTTATTTGCCAGGGAAGCCGTACTGTTAGACGCCCCTGATGGTTTTATAAAAAATGTATACGATAGTGCCAGTTGTGTGACGTCATCCGGCAACTGCGGATCAACTACAAAAATAACAGGCATTTCTTTTTCTTCACCCGGCTCAAGCTTTTGCTCGGTAAAACAGAAGCATTCTGTTTTCTGGAAATACTCGGCTGCGCGTCCTGGCGCAACGCTGGGTACTGCCTGACCGACAATCGCCTTATCAGTCCTGTTGACTGCAACATACGAGATACGTGCTGGCTCACCTGGATGAACTTTTATTGAATGCTGCATGGGTTTGAACTCCCATGGCATGCTGTCATTCAGGCTGGCGATAAATTCAACTTCGATGACTCTTGAAGTATCGACCTGCATATTCTCTGCAAGCGTAACCTTATCGCCGGTTTTGCCGTTTATGCCTGTAATATCACAGAACACATCGTATAAAGGCACCATCGCAAACCCGAAGCCGAACATGCCGACAACTACAAACATCAGGCGGGTAATAACTCTTGACGTAGAGTTTTTATTTACCCCCTCGATATTGTTCGGGTGCGATGTCACTTTATTATCTTCTTCAGCTCTTACTTCACCGTCGGTGGCGTTGTAAAGCTGTGGAATGGCGCAGGTGATGGCAGTGTCCATTCCAGGCCATCAGCACCTTCCCATACCTGGTCAGTTGCCTTTTCACCACCACGGATCGTCTTGATGACGTTGTAGAGGAAGATCAACTGTGAGAAGCCGAATATAAATGCGCCAACGGTTGCCATCGCATTAAATTCAGCAAACTGCAGGCTGTAATCCGGAATACGACGCGGCATGCCGGCAAGGCCAACAAAGTGCATCGGGAAGAACAGGATATTGCCGCCGATAGCAGTCAGCCAGAAGTGCAGCTTGCCCAGTTTCTCGTCGTACATATTGCCGGTCCACTTCGGAATCCAGAAGTACACCGCAGCCATGATGGAGAAGGCCGCACCGGTTGCCAGCACGTAATGGAAGTGGGCAACGATGAAATAGGTATCGTGGTACTGGAAGTCAGCAGGGGCGATACACATCATCAGGCCGGTGAAACCACCGATGGTGAACAGGAAGATGAACCCGATGGCGAACAGCATCGGTGTTTCAAATGTCATCGAGCCGCGCCACATGGTGCTGACCCAGTTGAACACTTTCACACCGGTCGGAATCGCGATCAGCATGGTGGCATACATGAAGAACAGCTCACCGGCAACCGGCATACCTGTAGTGAACATGTGGTGCGCCCATACGATGAATGACAGGAATGCAATCGATGCGGTTGCATAAACCATCGAGCTGTAACCGAAGATCTTCTTGCGTGCAAAAGTCGGAACAATCTGTGAAACCACACCGAATGCAGGCAGGATCATGATGTACACCTCGGGATGCCCGAAGAACCAGAACACGTGCTGGAACAAGACCGGGTCACCACCACCGGCAGCATTGAAGAAACTGGTGCCGAAGTTGCGGTCCATCAACATCATGGTAACCACGCCGGCCAGAACAGGCATAACCGCGATCAGCAGGTAGGCCGTAATGAACCATGTCCAGACGAAAATCGGCATCTTCATGTAGGACATGCCGGGTGCGCGCATATTCATGATGGTGGCGATAATGTTGATGGCGCCCATGATGGATGAGATACCCATCAGGTGAACAGAAAAGATAAAGTAATCGGTACTGGCAGGGCCATAGGTTGTCGACAAGGGAGCATAGAATGTCCAGCCGAAGTTCGGCGCAGAACCCATACCCATCAGGCTCATGATGAGGCTGGCAATCAGCATGCCGAATGCGCCTGGAAGCAACCAGAAGCTCCAGTTATTCATACGAGGCAGCGCCATGTCCGGAGCACCGATCATCATCGGCACCATCCAGTTGGCGAGACCAACGAAGCCAGGCATGATCACACCAAAGACCATAATCAGGCCGTGCAGGGTGGTCATCTGGTTGAAGAATTCAGGCTCTACCAACTGCAGACCCGGCTGGAAAAGTTCGGCACGGATAACCAGTGCCATTGCACCACCAACAAAGAACATGATGAAGCTGAACCACAGGTACATGGTTCCGATGTCTTTATGGTTGGTACTGAACAGCCAGCGGCCAATTCCGCTTGGCTTGTGATCGTGGTGATCGTGATGTTCTTCTATTACAGCGCTCATAATTGCCTCTTTATTTATCTCTATATATTTTTGTTATATATCGTTCGAGAATTCAGTTAGCGTGCAGCCTTGATATCGGAAGGCTGTACCACATCGCCGGTATCATTGCCCCAGGCGTTGCGTTCATACGTGATAACGGCAGCGAGGTCGGCATCGTTCATCTGCGGACCGTATGCGGCCATTGCTGTACCGCTAACACCATTCACTACTACATCGATATGCTTGGCAATATCGCCAGTCGCAATTGCACTACCTTTGAGGCCAGGGAATACATTCGGCAGACCTTCACCGTTAGCCTGGTGACATGCGCCACATGCGGTTGCATATACTTTTTCACCATGGCTCATCAGGTCAGCCCTGGTCCAGGTTTTCTCAGCGCTGGCGGCGGCTTCAGCCGCTGCGGTTTTCTGACCACTGACCCAGGCTGCATAGTCTTCCTTGGTCTTGACTTCTACCACGATCGGCATGAAGCCATGGTTCTTACCACAGAGCTCGGCACACTTGCCGCGGTAGACACCCGGATCCGGAACATTGACCCAGCTTTCATTGATGAAGCCAGGAATGGCGTCTTTCTTCACACCAAAAGCCTGAACCCACCATGCGTGGATAACGTCGTTTGATGTAAACAGCAATCTAACTTTGGTGTCCTCTGGAATCACCAGCCTGTTGTCAACGTCGAGCAGGTAAGTATCGTCTTTCTTGACGCTGGCATTGGTTGACAGATTAGCTGCATCAGGCGTGGATATATTGCTGAAGAAGCTTATATCTTCACCCAGGTAATCGTAATGCCATTTCCACTGGTAACCGGTGACCTTGATCGACATGTCAGAATTTGAAGTATCTTCCATGGCCAGCAGAACCTTGGTTGCCGGGATGGCCATCGCAATCAGAATCAGGAAGGGGATAACCGTCCAGATAATTTCTATAGCGGTGTTGTCATGAAATTCGGCTGAAACAGCACCTTTGGATTTGCGGTGGTAGATGATCGAGTAGATCATGGCACCGAATACAATCGCGCCAATGACAACGCATATCCACATGACCATGGTATGGATGTCGTATGCACCCTGGCTGAATGAGGTTACACCGGGTGGAAGGTTCATTTGATAAGCCGCCAGTGCCTGTTCACTGGTGAACATCAGACCTAAAAGACCGGCAACATGTTTAGCTGCTCTCATGCTTGCTCCTGAATGGGTATGTATTTTTATGTATTTGTATTATTAGTAAATCTGCTGAGGGGCATTATGAATATGTCAAA
>CALLCZ010000124.1 GCA_937998645.1 uncultured Gammaproteobacteria bacterium | reverse complement strand
GTTGACCCTGGTGGGCAGCATGAACAGCAATGCGCCGCGTCTTGCGGCTTCACTGATCGCGCCATCGTCGCCATCCATGAAGGCTTTCCAGGGTGTATTGATGAAAATCTGTGAGCGCTCGTATTCGGCTATCGCTTCGGCAATCAGGCCGTAGGTGATTTGGGTTGGGTCGCCATAGACAGCATTGAACTCAGTAACCCATTCAGGGTAGCCAGCCAGACGTGTTTCGATCGCAGCACGTATTTCGTCATTTGTGCCCAGAGCAGCAAACTCATTGGCATCAAACCCGCGCATAACCTCAGCGACTGTGACCGGGAATCGTGATAGTGCAGATGGCAGGTTATCGCCGGCATCCGGATCTGCCAGCAGGTTGCCATTGTCATCGGAATCTGAATCTGGCGTGACAATACCGAGACCTGTATCAGTGGGATCACCGTTTTGATTGACGAGTTTATCCAGGCTTTCGATGCGGCCATCGAGGTACATCACGCTATCCCACAGGCCGCTGTTGAAAGTGGTCGGTGCATTTCTGGGAACCGTTGGGCCACCATCCCAGCCATCGGCCAGATCAGAATGGATTCTTCCCGGCCCTACCAGTTCCGTATCAACGGCACCGACGCCGATAGAAAGCGACAGGCCATCACCGCCAGCCAGTGCTGGATGATGGCAGGAAGCACAGGCGGTATCGCGGTCACCGCTTAATCCCTTGGTAAAAAACAGCTTTTTGCCCAGCTGTGCTTTCGGATCATTGATATCAGGCAGGATTCGGTCGGTGGTTGGATCACCGCTAAGGCCAAGCACTGTTGCCACGCTGCGTACGTGTATTGGAGATATGTCTTCCTCGTCAACAGCGCATGCAGTAGTAATTAATGTGATAAGGCTAACAGCGACGAGCTGATACATACGTGAGGGGCAGATTTCCCGGATATACAACTTTGACATCTTGGTTTTTATTTAACTGTAATTATGACCGGCAGCTATTTAGAGATGTGTGCCGGGTCGGGGTTGAGAAAATAAATAAATACTAGCGATCGGATACCAACATTTATATAAAGTTCAAATTCGTGCCATTTTACGCAATGTTAGAAGCGAGATTATGTCACAGAGTAACAAGGCTAAGAGGCTGAATATAAAGAGATATTCTCTAGAAATTCGGTTTGACCGGCGCTTCCTTGTACATGGCTACGCTGGCCAGGATTTCTTCCTTGGCTTCATCGGCACCACCCCAGCCGCCTACACGGACCCACTTGCCTTCGTCCAGGTCCTTGTAGTGCTCGAAAAAATGTGCGATCTGATCAAGGAGAATCTCGGGCAGGTCGCGGAAGTCCTGAATGCCACGGTAGTGGCGAGAGAGACTGTCTGTGGGAACGGCAAGAATCTTTGCATCGTCGCCTGACTCATCCGTCATCTGGAGCACACCTACCGGACGGCATTTGATCACGGAGCCCGGGATCAGCGGGTAAGGGGTGACCACCATCACGTCCACCGGGTCGCCATCCTTGGACAGGGTATGCGGCACATAGCCATAGTTGCAGGGGTAGTGCATTGCAGTGTTCATGAAGCGGTCTACGAACATGGCGCCGGTGTCCTTGTCCAGTTCGTACTTGACCGGGTCTGAATGGGCTGGAATTTCAATGATTACATTGATCTCATTTGGCATGTTGTCGCCAGAACTGACTCTGTCCAGATTCATGTGAAAGCCCGTTTGATTATCAGAGAACAGATATTACCACGACAGAGCTATGCCCGGTAAATGGCGCCTTTTATCGGTGTATTGGGCTGAAATATTGTTATTGCAGGCGCATTGCCTATTATCTATTGAAACCGCAGTCACAAATATTGCAGACGAAATCGCGGTAAAAAGTAATTAAAACAAAGAAAAATTATCCGCTTGTCTGCGATATAAACCCCTCCGTCCTTATATGCCTGGCAATGCTTTCTATCTGTCTTAAATTATAAGTATGAAAAAATCACTCGGATATACACTGATTGAATTGATGTCCATGCTTGCTGTGGTGTCGATTCTAGTTTCTGTGGGTTTACCCATGTTGAACGTGTTCTTTGACAGTAACCGTATGGTCAGCAACACCAATGACCTGGTTGCCGGCCTGAACATTGCACGCAGCGAGGCGATCAAGCAGCAGATTCGTGTCACCCTGTGTCAGAGTGCCGACACTGCTTCGTGTACAGGCTCGGGTCAATGGGAAGATGGCTGGATCGTGTTTCAGGATCCTAATGGTAATGCCACCGTTGATGGTGGTGAAAGAATCCTGCGATTGAATGCCGCTGTCGATGGCCAGGTAACAATCCGCAGCAATGATGTTGGCAACCAGATTGCCAGTTCAGTTTCGTTTACTTCACGAGGCCTGCCAAAAGCGTTAAACGGCGGCGCCCAGTCAGGAACATTCAGAATCTGCGACAAACGCGGCCTGAAAGTGAATGCTGATGGCGTGTCGACGGTTGCACGTGGTGTGGTCTTGAGTCCATCAGGAAAAGTACGTTCATCCAATCAATTGGCAAACATCGCGTCCTGCCCGTAGAGCTGGTGAAACAATGAACATGCATATAAACATGAAACATAGACAAAAAGGTTTCTCGCTGATCGAGGCGCTGGTTGCTTTTCTTATTCTCTCGGTCGGTATGCTGGGTATCGCGTCGCTGCAGACCATGTCGTTGAAGTCGGGTCACACAGCTGCGTTAAGAACGGTTGCGGTGATGAAGGTCGACGAAATACTGGAGAGCATGCGTTCGAATCCTACAGCATTGCTTGATTATGCTGCGGGTACGGCAGATATGGGTACCGATAACGGTTGCAGCCAGACGACAGTAGCGGCTGCCAATTGTACTCCGACCCAGATGGCACTGGATGAATTGTTCCGCTGGAAAAGCTCTCTGATCGAAGCCTTACCGAATAATGCCGGAACTACGGCCACCGTTGTAATTACACCCGCAGCGCCACCGGCGACAATGAATTTAGTGGTTGTGAGCGTGAACTGGAATGAGCGTGATCAGGAAACCGGTAACGCAGCAAACATGAATTACTCGGTAGCGGTACAAATGTAAGCCGAAAGGTTGCTTATTATGAAGAATATAAAAAACAACATTGGAATTCAGCAACGAGGCTTCTCTCTGATCGAGATGATGCTGGCCATGGTCATTGGCATCATCATCATGGGTGGCATTCTTTCTGTTTATACCAATACCCGTGATTTACAGCGTAGTAGCGAAGACCAGATCAACCTGGTCACAGACGCGCGCTTTGCACTGGAAACCATTGGTTATGATCTGCGCCATGCCGGTGTATTCGGTGGCACAAATTTGCCACAGATAATTTCCTGCCGCATGGGTGACGCTACTTGCCCCGCTGCATTGCCACTGGCTGTGGGCGACTGCCATAACCAGTGGTTTATCAATATTGACCAGCCTATTTTTGGTGGCGAAAGCGTAATTCCAGCCGGGTATACCTGCATATTGAACCATCAGGCAAATACGGATGTGCTGGTGGTGCGTTATGCGGATTCAAACCCCGTGGCTACGGCGAGCCTGGTGCCAGGCACGGCATATGTACGCAGCAACTACCTTGCCGGCCAGTTGTTTGTGGGGACTGCGCAGCCGGTAATACCGGATGATACCGGTACCCTGACAGCAAATCACCAGCTGTATTCACGCGCCTATTACATCAGCAACTTTACTAACACACCGGGTGATGGCCTGCCGTCATTGCGTCGTGTTGACCTGATTAACGGCCCGCAGGTGCAGGACCAGCTGATACTTCCAGGCGCTACCAATCTGCAGGTCCAGTATGGAGAAGATCTTGATGATGATGGTTCGATCGACCAGTTTGTAAATGCCGATGCGGTAACGGATTTTACCAAGGTATCTGCTGCACGTATTTGGGTGTTGATTAAAACGGAGCGTGAAGAGAAAGGACTGAATACCGCTCGCACATTTACCATTGCAGGCAATGTATTGAATACGCCGAATGACGGCTACCGTCGCCTGCTCATCAGCAGCGTGGTCAAGATGCGCAACATGGTCAAGGTGGACGAGCAGGCGGCCGCCGGGAGCTAAGACGTGAAATATATAAAACTACACATTAGAGAGCAGAAGGGTGCGGTACTGGTGATGGCGCTGGTGATGCTGACCGTGCTGACCCTGATCGGCGTGAGTTCGATGAGCAGCTCCACGCTTGAACTCAAGGTTGCGGGTAATACGCAGCAGCACGATATCGCTTTCCAGGCAGCACAGACTATCATTGATATCGCCGCATCGGAAGATCCTCTGAATACAAACAACTACCAGGTTTTCGTAACCGACCCGGCCAATCCACTGTTCGAGCAGACCATCAATTATGCATCAGCCGACGGAGAAGCCACCGCGCAGGCTGCGACGTTCTGGGTGGGCTGTAAAAAGAATATCGGCAGCAGCCTGGAAGAAGGCAAGGCGCCGGCATCGAACTTTTTCAATGTCAGGGCAACGGGACAAACAATCACGGGTTCATCATCGTCAGTACAGATGCAGGGACTGAGATTTCCATCCGCGGCCTGTGCAATTGATTTGTAATGGACCGGCTGAAGCAAAAGGTAAACATCATGCGATTACTATTCATATTACCGATAACGATTTTGACGCTGTTCAGTGCACAGGTCAGTGCAGATAACTTATTAAAAGGCAAGCCGTTATCAAGAGGCTCGACGGGTACCGAGGAAAAACAATGGTATTACCCGTATGAGATCGGCGAACTCAAAATCAAGCAGAGCAATGACGGCACCGGCATCATCCAGGATGTGACCTGCACGGGCTGTGATTATCAGTTCGTAAAAATCACCAGGGACACCGAAGTGTTCCTCGATGGTGTGAAAGTGAATCTGTTGCGTGCACGCGAGCGTGCCGGCCAGGATGTCTTCATCGAATTTGACAAGGAAACGGCTGAAGTAAAGCGCATTCACTTGTAAGAGTAGAACTGTAGCCGTGACGTTGGAAGCTTAAGAGAAAGAGGTATTGGTAATGGACATTAAATCAGGATTCAAGGCAAGAGCCAGGGCGATGGCAGCAGGCCTGGCGTTTGCAGTTTATACGGCGACACCGGCGATAGCAGAAGATATCGAGATATACACCACGGCCAACCTGGGCTCGACGGCGATTCAGCCGAACGTGATGTTTATCATGGATAGCTCGGGCAGTATGAAAACAACACTGAGCGTGCCGGTCGCTTTTGACTACACCCAGACCTATGTCGGTTGTTACGATTCCACCAAGCTGTACTATACCGCGGGCGGCGGTATTCCTCCCTGTGGCAGCAAGGACGTTTTTCTGAAGGCTTCCAACAGATGCGATGCCTCGGTGAACCTGTATGACAAGGGCGTGATCATCGATCCACTCGGCCCGCTGGAAAAACACGGCTTCTATGCCGACCAGCTGGCCCAGTTCAACAGCAGCAAAAAGATCTGGCAGCCCCTGACGACCAATAATGCGGCCCAGCAGGCCTACCTGGTTGAGTGTTATACCGATTCGGGTGTGCACGGCGAAACCGGTGCAGCCAGTCCGTACATCATAGACAATGGCCCCTGGACCAGCGCCGTGCCGCCCAATCCGTCAACACCGCATCTGCTATGGGCAAACGGTGATAACAGCCTGCAGATCTATGATGGCAACTACCTGAATTACCGTATTGACCCCAATGTCGGCACAGGCGACGTATCAAGGTTCGATGTGGCCAGGGACGCGGTCGAGGCCATCGTGACTTCGAATAACAACATCAACATCGGCCTGATGCAATTTGACGGTTCCAGTTCTCAAGGTGGCTATGAAGGTGGTGCGGTGATGTACCCGGCGCTGGACGTCAAGGCCAGCCGTAATGACTTCAACTCGCGTTTGAAGACCATGGTGGCGAACAGCTGGACGCCGCTGTCTGAAACCTATTACGAGGCACTGCTGTATTTCGGGGGTAAGGAAGTGGTTTATGGCAACCTGGCTACTCCGAGTAACCAGACAGGTACCCTGGAAAACGGCAACCCGAAGTTCTATGAGACACCAATCACCTCGGAATGTCAGAAAAACTATATTGTTTACCTGACCGACGGTGCGCCGACACGGGATTATATCGATTCAACCAAGCGTGCGGCCTTACCCGGCTTTAATGCGGCTTCATGTAATAACATGTCTGATCCGGGCAATACCAATGATTACATTCAGTACAACCTGGATGCGTTTAATTCACCCGGTTCTACCATCGACAACTGTCTCGATGAGCTGGCTGGCTGGGCGCATAACAGCGACGTTGCAGACCGCGGCTTTGCCGCGCACGATGGCAAGCAGACCATTACCACCTATACCATCGGTTTTGACTTCTCTGCGAGTCCGAACGATGTCGACCAGGCTGCCCTGCAACTGCTGAAGGACACGGCATCTGCCGGCGGTGGCAAGTTCTACGAAGCCAAGAGTAAAGACAGCCTGCTGGGTGTCTTCAACCAGATTCTTGCCGAAATTCTCGCGGTCAACTCGACGTTCTCGTCACCGGCAGTATCGGTGAACTCATACAACCGCGCCACCAACCTCGATGACCTGTACTTTTCGCTGTTCAAGCCGGCCAACGGTGCGCACTGGAACGGCAACCTGAAGAAATTCAAGCTGGGTACCGTCACCGATGCCAGCGGCAACCGGATTCCAGAAATACAGGATACGCAGGGACTTCCCGCGGTCGACCCGAACACCGGTTTCTTTACCGATGAGGCCATCAGCTACTGGACACCGGCGGCCGATGCACCCGATGGCGGCGAAACCGCGGTTGGTGGTGCAGCCAGCAAGTTATCGCTGTCTCGCAATGCCTATACCTTCACCGGCACCTACAGTGATGCCAACGGTGTTTTGACGCCGAGTACCGGTGATCTAACCGCACCTGCTAATGAACTCTACTGGTATAACCCCAGCATCACCGATGCCATGCTCGGTGGTGTTGCCGGCAATCCAGACCTGACCTATGTCTCCGCTGGTACATCCTTCGCCATTGAATACCCGGCGGGCCTGCTGGCCTGGGCCTACGGCTACGATATGCAGGATGAAGATGGTGACTTCGAGTCACTCGAGGCAAGGCGCATCGTGGGTGATCCGCTGCACGCAGAACCTGCGCTTGTTCAGTACGGTGAACTGGCCAATGGCGACCCTGACCTGGTTGCCTACATGGCGACCAATGACGGTTATCTGCACGCGATAGACTCGATAACCGGTAACGAGTATTTTGCTTTCGTGCCGCAGGAGATGCTGTCCAACCTGAACAATATCTTCGAGGACACCGGCGTTAACGGCAAATCCTATGGCCTGGACGGCACCGTGGTGCCATGGATCAAGGATGCCAATTTAGACGGTGACCTTAATGATGCCGGTGATCATGTCTACCTGTACTTCGGTCAGCGCCGAGGCGGCAGTCATATTTATTCCATGGATGTCAGCAACCGTAATAGCCCGAAATTGCGCTGGATCATCAAGGGCGGTACCGGCGACTATGCCGAAATGGGCCAGTCATGGTCGACACCGAATGTCGAACGCATAAAGCTGAATGGCGAAACCAGGACGGTGCTGATCTTTGGTGGCGGCTACGATCTCGGGCAGGACACGGTCTCTGTTCGCGTAGCGGATGCTGTTGGCCGCAGTGTCTACATTGTCGATGCTGAAACGGGACAACTGCTGTGGCGCGCCGGCCCGGATGTAGGCGCTGATCTACAGCTGACTGATATGAAGTACAGTATTCCGGGCCGTATCAAGCCGGTCGATGTCGACAGCAACGGCTATGTTGACCAGCTCTACTTCGGCGATATGGGCGGCCAGCTGTGGCGTATGGATATCAAGGAAAGTGATACCACATCGAACCTGTCAACTTTGATTACCGGTGGCCGTATCGCGGACTTTGCAGTTGATAACTCGCCTGAAAATACGCGCCGTTTCTTTTACCCACCGGATGTGGCCCTGATTATAGAAAACGGCCAGGCGCCATATTTGTCGATTCTTGCGGCATCGGGTTATCGTGCACACCCTTTGAACCAGGTCGTACATGACCGTATGTATATGATGCGCATGGATGACATCTACAATGCGCCGACTGTATATAACACCATCACAGAGGCTGACCTGTATGACACCACCGATAATATTATCGGCGAAGGTTCTGCTGCACAGAAAGGAGCGGCGGTCACCAATCTCGGCACCGCCAGGGGCTGGTTCATATCATTCGAGGAATTGGATGGTTCGTTCATTGGTGAAAAAGCCCTGTCAGAGCCGCTGATTATCGGTGGTATCGGTCTGGTAACAACCTATGTACCGGAAGACCTCGATCCTAATTCGGCATCCTGTGTACCCAAGGCGGGTACCGGTATTATCTATTATGTCAATGTGACCGATGGTACACCGACATTCAATATTGCGGGTACCGTCGACAAGACACGTGAGGACCGCAAGGAATACCTGAAACGCGGCGGTATCCCGCCATCACCTTCGGTGATTATTACCGAAGGTGGTACGCCAACCCTGTGTATCGGTACTGAATGTGGATCGGCAAACATGAGCCTTAATCTGCAGAAGATGTACTGGTATGAAATCGAACAATAAGCACGTAACTATAAACAGGATACTATTATGAACAACAAAGGTTTCTCTCTGATAGAGCTAATGATTGTACTTGCGATCATCGGCGTCCTCAGCGCAATCGCATACCCCAGTTATGACAGCTACATGAAAAAGAGCCGTCGAGCCGATGCAAAAATCGCATTGCAGGCCATGGCTGACAAGCAGGAGCGCTTTTATCTGCAGAACAATACCTACACCGCCAATGCTGCTAATGTGGGTGGTACAGGTACTGAGAAAAACTATTATGTTTTATCGATCGACTCGGCTGACGTGAATGCTTTCGCTTTAACGGCTACAGCGGTTGCCGGCGGTCCACAGGCTACTGACACGACAACGAATAACGGTGACTGCACCGTGATACAGCTGACATCAGCCGGCGCCAAGACACCGGATACCTGCTGGTAATAAGGCTCAGTTAAACAAGGGACTGTTTTAATGTGAAGGCTAAAAAGTAAATTAATAATTATTCAGGTATCTTTTAAATCGTTGACAGGATAAGCCTGGTGCTGTTCACAGTAACCAGGCTTTTCTAATGTGCAAGAAGGCAAGTTACGTTCTAATAAAATAATCCGCATATCCCATTCCCTTTCTCTGTTCCTGTCCGGCCGGTTTTTAAATAACAACACGCCTGAGTATTCTTGTTGCACGCTGCGTCCGTGGCAAGGAGAACTGCCGCTTTACATAAAGTTTACATTTCAAATTAGCCGTTTTCCTGTTTGTTTCAGGAAAGTTAACTATATTGCGATCAACTGGCATTGCCGGCAAAACAGAAAAATAAATGAGCAAAAAGATGAAAAATCATACGCAAGTCAGCGTTATAAACAATCCATCCTTATCCAGCCAGGATGCGGATCACCGGTTTCAAACAGTATTCGATGTCAGGACGACAGGACTGAAAATTCCGACTGTTGTCTGTGCAATTGTCGAGTAATAGACCTGTTGAAACGAAAGGTGAACATCATGCGAATACCATTCATATTATCAATTACGCTTTTGTTGCAGTTCAGTACACAGCTCGGCGCTGGCGAAAAAATACTGACAGCTACGCCTTTGTCTGAAAGCCATACTGGCAAGGTAGAAAAGAAATGGTATTACCCGTTTGAGATTAGTGAACTCAAGATCAAGCAGACCAATGACGGCAGCGGCATCATCAAGGACGTGACCTGCAGAGGCTGTGATTATCAGTTCGTAAAAATTACCGCGAACACCAAAGTGTTCGTCAACGGTAAGAAAGTGAACCTGTTGCGTGCACGCGAACGCGCCGGCCAGGATGCCTATATCGAGTTTGACAGGGACACGGCTGAAGTGAAGCACATTTCCTGGTCAGAATAGAACCGGGGCCGACAGTAATATTTTATATAAAGCGATATTGGTGATGAGTATTAAATCAAGATTCAGGGCGATAGCGGCAGGCCTGATGTTTGTGGCTTATGTAACTACACCGGCTATCGCGGAAGACATCGAGATATACACCACAGCCAATCTGGGCTCGACCACGATACAGCCAAACGTGATGTTTATCATGGATACTTCGAGCAGTATGGGGGCGCAGTTAAGTGTGCCGGTCGCATACGACTATACCCGTACTTATGTTGGCTGTTATGACGCCAGCAAGCTGTACTACACCTCGGGTGGCAGTCTTCCTCCCTGTACAAGCAAGGACGTTTTTCTGAAGTCTTCCAACAGATGCGATGCCTCGTTAAACCTGTATGACAAGGGTTTGATCATTGACCCTGTCGGCCCGCTGGAAAAGCACGGCTTCTACGCCGACCAGATGGCGCAGTACAGTAGCAGCAAAAAAATCTGGCAGCCCGTAACAACCAATAATGCGGCCCAGCAAGCCTACCTGGTCGAATGCTATACCGACTCGGGTGTGCATGGCGATGCCGGGCCGGGTAATCCTTATATTGCAGATGGAGGCCCGTGGACTGCTACCGTGCCGGCCAACCCGTCAGTACCGCACCCGGTGTGGGCAAACGGTGATAACAACCTGCAGATCTACGATGGCAACTACATGAATTACCGTGTCGACCCTTCCGTCGGCTCGGGTCTGGTAACTAGAATGCAGGTGGCCAAGGATGCGGTCGAGGCCATTGTGACAGCGAACAATAACATCAATATCGGCCTGATGCGCTTTGATGGTTCGATTGGGCAGGGTGGCTACGAAGGTGGCGCGGTGATGTACCCGGCGCTGGACGTCAAGGCCAGCCGTAATGATTTCAACTCGCGCCTTAAAGTTATGACCGAGGGTGGCCACTCGACGCTGGCAGAAACCTACTATGAGGCATTGCTGTATTTCGGGGGTAAACAGATCGTCTATGGTGACCTGGCGGTACCCAGTAATCAGACCGGTACCAAGGAAAACGGTAATCCGAAGTACTACGAAACCCCGATCACTGCTGAATGCCAGAAAAATTACATCATATACATGACCGATGGGGCGCCGGAACATGACTACCTCGATGCCGCCAAGCGCAGTGCGCTGACCAATTTTGATGCGGGTTCGTGCAATACTGATCCGGACCCGGGTGCTACAACCGATTATATCCAGTTCAACCTGGATGCCTTCAGTTCAGGCGCTTCGTCCCGTGACAACTGCCTGGATGAACTGGCCGCATGGGCGAAGAACAACGACGTTGCCGAACGCAGCTTTCCGGCGCACGACGGCACGCAGACGATTACCACCTATACCGTTGGTTTTGACTTCTCTTCCAGCCCGAATACGGTCGACCAGGCTGCACTCCAGATACTGAAAGATACCGCGATCGCCGGTGGAGGCAAGTTCAAGGAGGCAAGAAGCAAGGACAGCCTGCTGGGTGCTTTTAACCAGATTCTTGCTGAAATCCTCGCGGTTAACTCGACGTTTTCGTCACCGGCGGTGTCGGTGAATGCCTATAACCGCGCCACCAACCTGGATGACCTGTATTTTTCCCTGTTCAAGCCCACCAGTGGCGCCCACTGGAACGGTAATCTGAAAAAGTACAAGCTGGCTATGACCGTGGATGCCCAGGGTAATCAAGTGCCTCAAATACAGGATGCGCTTGGCAATCCGGCAGTGGATATGAATACCGGTTTCTTTACCGACACTGCGGTCAGCTACTGGACACCGCCTGCTGATGCGCCTGATGGTGCAGAAACCGCCATTGGTGGTGCAGCCAGTCAGTTAAGCTTACCGCCGAAGCGAAATGCCTACACATTCACTGGCACCTACAGCAATACTAATGGTGTCGCCACGCCGAGCAACGGTGATTTAACCACCGCAGCAAACACACTGGCAGGATCTAATCTGGCTATTACCGATGCCATGCTCGGCGGTGTTGCCGTTAATCCTGATATGACCTACATAAGCGGTGGTTCACCTACCACCGTTCCATATACAGAAGCACTGCTGGACTGGGCCTACGGTAAAGATATCCTGGATGAAGATGGTGACTTCGAATCGAACGAGGCCAGGCGTGTGATGGGCGATCCGCTGCACGCAGAACCTGCACTGGTGCAATACGGTGAATTTGCCAATGGCGATCCCGACCTGGTCGCCTACGTGGCCACCAATGACGGCTATCTGCATGCAGTCGACTCCCTCAGTGGTCTCGAGTATTTTGCCTTTGTGCCGCAGGAGATGTTGCCCAGGTTGAACTATATTTTTGAAGATGTGCCTGTCGCGGGTAAGGCTTATGGCCTGGATGGAACCGTCGTGCCCTGGATGAATGATGCCAACAAGGACAATGACCTGAAAGATGCCGGTGATCATGTCTACCTGTACTTCGGCCAGCGACGCGGTGGCAGGGATATATTCTCCCTGGATGTGTCGAATCCAAACAGCCCGGTACTGCGTTGGGTCATCAAGGGGGGTACCGGCGCTTATACTGAACTGGGCCAGACCTGGTCAACGCCAAATGTCGAACGCCTCAAGTTGAATGGTAATACCAGAACGGTACTGATCTTTGGTGGTGGCTACGACACCGGGCAGGACACGGTAAGCGTGCGTACCGCTGATGCAGTTGGCCGCAGTGTCTACATTGTTGATGCCGATACCGGTGCACTGTTATGGCGCGCAGGCCCGGATGCCGGCGCTGATCTGCAGCTGACGGATATGAAGTACAGTATCCCGGGGCGCATCAAGCCGATCGATGTCGACAGTAACGGCTATGTGGATCAGCTGTACTTCGGTGATATGGGTGGCCAGTTGTGGCGCATCGATATCAAGGAAAGCGATACCACATCGAACCTGTCAACTTTGATTACCGGTGGCCGTATCGCGGACTTTGCAGTTGATAACTCGCCTGAAAATACGCGCCGTTTCTTTTACCCGCCGGATGTGGCCCTGATTATCGAAAGCGGCCAGGCGCCGTACCTGTCAATACTCGCGGCATCGGGTTACCGCGCCCACCCGCTGGACCAGGTTATTCATGATCGTATGTACATGATGCGTATGAATGACATCTACAACGTGCCGACGGTATATAAAACCATCACCGAGGTCGATTTGTTCGATACCACTGACAATATCATTGGCGAGGGTGCCGCGGCACAGAAAAAAGCGGCAGTGACAAATCTGGGCAACGCTGAAGGCTGGTACATAACATTCGAGGAAATGGATGGTTCATTTATCGGAGAAAAGGCACTGTCCGAGCCGTTGATTATCAGCGGGGTAGGCCTGGTAACAACCTATGTGCCCGAGGATCTGAATCCGAATGCGAAATCCTGTATACCCAAAGCCGGCACCGGTACGGTCTACTACGTTAACGTGACTGATGGCACCCCGAAATTCAATATTGCGGGTACCGTCAACAAGACGCGCGAGGACCGCAAGGAATACCTGCAGCGCGGCGGGATACCACCGTCACCTTCCGTGATTATTACCGAAGGCGGTACGCCGACACTGTGTATTGGTACCGAGTGTGGCGCTGTCAAAATGTATCTTGGTCTGCAGAAAATGCACTGGTACGAAGTGGTGCAGTAAGAAGGATTGTTGTTTTAACGCAAAGGCGCAAAGACGCCAGGACCGCAGGGAAGGATTATTGCCTGTTGCCAGGAAATTTCTGATGGGGATTCTGTCAGACCATCTATAAATATCACCAATATTTTGTGTAAGCCTTGTATCCATGTGGATACATTACATTTCGGACTGCTTAAAAAAATATAAAAAACTTTGCGTCCTCAGCGTCTTTACGCCTCTGCGTTGAAATTAAATGTTTACTGTATGGAAAGCATCGAAGCAAAAATCACCTTAGCTCCCTGGGTAGCTGGAAACTGACATTCTCAGTATGCCCGCCGTTCTGAATTACTCTGGCGCCGTATAGCTTCTCGAGTTTGGCGGTCACTTCCTGTACCAGGACTTCGGGAGCGGAAGCGCCAGCAGTCACGCCAATCGCACTCGCTGCATCCAGCCATTCGGTTTTGATGTCTGCTGCACCATCGATCAGGTAAGCATCCACACCCTGCTTTTCCGCCAGTTCGCGCAGTCGGTTGGAGTTGGAACTGTTGGTTGAGCCCAGTACCAGTAAAACATCGACATGTTTCGCCAGTTCGCGTACGGCATCCTGCCTGCTCTGGGTCGCATAACAGATGTCGTCCTTACGCGGGCCCTTGATATCCGGGAACTTCTCACGCAGCCTGTCAATCATCAGTCTGGTGTCATCGACAGAGAGCGTGGTCTGCGTGACATAGGCCAGGCTTTGCGGATGGCTGACCTCGAGCTGTTCGATGTCGTCAAGCGTCTCTACCAGGTAGATGTTGCCGCCCTGGTGCGGGTCATACTGACCCAGGGTGCCTTCAACTTCTGGATGACCGGCATGACCGATGAGAATGACTTCTTCAGCGGCCTTTGCGTGACGCGCCACTTCGAGGTGAACCTTGGTTACCAGCGGGCAGGTGGCATCAAACACTTTCAACTGCCTTTGTGCTGCATCTTCGCGTACCCGTTGGGAAACGCCGTGTGCGCTGAAAATGACAGTAGCCCCATCAGGTATTTCGTCGAGCTCTTCGACGAAGATTGCGCCTTTTTGTGCAAGATCATCGACCACGAAACGGTTGTGCACCACTTCATGGCGCACATAGACAGGGGCGCCGAAAATCTGCAGTGCACGTTCGACAATATCGATGGCGCGATCGACGCCGGCACAGAAGCCACGTGGATTGGCAAGGTAGATATTGATCGTCACTGGTCGCTTATTTTTGCGTGGGCGTTATTGATATCGAGTATTTCGACGGTGAATACCAGCGGCTGACCCGCCAGCGGATGATTGAAATCTACTTCCGCGCTGTCAGACTTGACGGCAAGCACGGTGCCGAGGATATCTTCACCGCCGGGCGTTTCAAATTCAAACACCAGACCGCTCTCCGGCTTGAGATCATCCGGGAAATCGGACACGGGCATCATGTGAATATTGTCTTCATCCCGCAGCCCGAAGCCCTGTTCCGGTGTCAGCGTGAGCGTCTGCCTGTCACCTGTTTGAAGACCATAAAGCGCAAGCTCCATGCCCTCGGTCAATACACCGGTGCCCATGCCGACTTCTACAGGCTCGTCATCGAAGCTGCTTTCAATTTCAGTTCCATTGGTCAGCGTTATGCTGTAGTGCATAAGCAGCAGACTGTGCATTTCGATTTTTTCTTTCATGCGAATCTATTTAATTTTGTTCCGTGTACAAAAACATATCGATTATCAGCAGGGTGGCGCCGACCGAGATGGCTGAATCAGCGATATTGAAAGCTGGCCAGTGCCAGTGTTCATAATACACGTCAATGAAATCGATAACATAGCCATACAGACTGCGGTCAATCAGGTTGCCAAGAGCGCCGCCAAGTACCAGGGTGAGGCCCCATGTGAGGAGTTTCCTGTTTTTGTCTGCCAGATGCAGCCAGTAAACAAGCACAACGCTGACAAGCATGGATATTGCCATCAGTACCCAGCGCTGCCAGCCACCGGCATTACTGAGAATACTGAATGCTGCACCCTTGTTGTAGCACAGCGTCATATTCAGGTTCGGTATGACTTCGAGCGGAACACGCAGGTCGAGGTTGCTGTCAGCAATGTATTTTGTGACCTGGTCGAGTACAACAACCAGACCGCTTATCCATAACCATTTCATAGTGTACTCAGGCGCACGGGTATCCGGTCATGTTCGCTTTGCTTTTATGCATAACGTCTGGCTTCACCATCGCCGGCCACGTTCTCAACGCAGCGTCCGCATAACTCGGGGTGTTGCTGATCCTTGCCAACATCGGCACGATGGTGCCAGCAGCGCACACATTTTTCATGCGCGGAGGCTTCTGCCATGATATGGAAGGTATTGCCGTCGGCCAGTCTGGCTTCAATGGCTGAATCCTGTTTTTCATCCGGTGAACCAAGCCGTGCTTCGGAAGTGATCATGACAAAACGCAGCTCGTTATCGAGCTTGTTCAGGTGCTGATGCAGCTCACCGTTGCAATACACGGTGACTTCAGCATCGAGTGATGATCCGATCCTGTTGTCAACACGCAGGGTCTCGAGCTGTTTGCTCACAGCCGAGCGCGTTTCCAGGACCTGTTGCCAGAAAGCCATGTTCATCGGCTCATCTTTATCCAGCTCAAACAATCCCTGGTACCAGTTCTCCAGTTGCACGGATTCACCGTGATCACCGGGTAGTTGCCGCCAGATTTCATCGGCAGTAAAACTCAGTATCGGCGCCAGCCAGCGGCACATGGCCTCGGCAATATGGAACAGCGCGGTTTGTGCCGAGCGTCTTGCGACACTGTCCGCCTGCGTGGTGTATTGCCTGTCCTTGATGATGTCGAGGTAGAAACCGCCCATATCAACGGCGCAGAAGTTATGCAGCTTCTGGTAGATAATATGAAAGTTATAATCCCGGTAGGCGTCGATGACCTGCTGCTGCAACAGATGCGCACGCGCAACAGCCCAGCGGTCGAGCGACAGCATCTCATGACCGGCGAGCATGTGCCTGGCCGGGTCAAAACCGTTCAGGTTGGCGAGCAGAAAGCGTACCGTGTTGCGGATGCGGCGATAGGTATCGGCGGTGCGTTTTAGAATTTCATCCGATACCGTCATCTCGGCGCTGTAATCAGTGCCCGCAACCCACAGGCGGAGTATGTCTGCGCCCAGTGATTTCATGATTTTTTGTGGTGCCACAACATTGCCCAGAGACTTGGACATTTTGCGTCCATTGGCGTCGACGGTGAAACCATGGGTGAGCACGCTGCGATAGGGCGCCGTACCGTTCATCGCAACCGATGTCAGCAAGGAGGACTGGAACCAGCCGCGGTGCTGGTCGGAGCCTTCGAGATACAGGTCGGCCGGGAACGGCATGCTTTCGCGCTGGCCGAGTACGCAGGCGTGGGTTACGCCGGAATCAAACCAGACATCGAGCGTATCGCTGGTTTTCTCATAGCTGTCAGCTTCGTCACCGAGCAGTTCCGAGGCTTCGAGTTCAAACCATGCATCGATATCCTTCTGTTCGATGCGCTGTGCAATTTGCTCTATCAGTGTAGCTGTGTCCGGGTGCAGTTCACCGCTTTCCTTGTGTACAAATAATGTGATCGGTACGCCCCAGGTGCGCTGCCTGGAAATACACCAGTCCGGGCGCCCGCTGACCATGCCTTCGATGCGCGCCTGTCCCCAGTCGGGTATCCACTGCGTCTGCTGGATGGCTTTTTCGGCATCGCTGCGCAGGCCTTTCTGGTCCATGCTGATGAACCATTGGGGTGTGGCGCGGAAGATAATCGGGGTTTTATGGCGCCAGCAGTGCGGGTAGCTGTGCTTCATTTTTGCCAGTTTCAGCAGCACGCCGTTGTTCTCCAGCGTTTCCAGTATGGCTGCATTGGCCTTGTTTACGTGCATACCGGCGAACAGTTCGGTGTCGGGCAGGAACACGCCGTCACTGCCAACCGGGTTGTACACCTCCAGTCCGTAACGGCTGCCAACGATGAAGTCGTCCTGGCCGTGGCCGGGGGCCGTGTGCACGGCGCCGGTACCGGCTTCGGTGGTGACGTGATCGCCAAGAATGATGGGCACCGTGCGGCCGTAGAATGGATGCTGCAGCTGCAGGTTTTCCAGCTGGTGGCCCTGGCATTCTCCCAGTACGCTGTGCTGTTCGAAGCCGTAGCGTTGCAGGGCGCTGTCTGCCAGCGTGGTTTCCAGCAGTATTCTCAGCGGACCATTGGCCGATTGCACCTGTATTAGCTGGTAGCTCAGGTCGGGGTGCAATGAGACCGCCATGTTGGCAGGCAGCGTCCACGGCGTCGTGGTCCAGATCACCACGCAAACGGGACCTTCACCTTCGGCATCGATGCCGGCTGCTGACAGAAATGCGGCCTCGTCGGCGGCCTTGAACAGGACGTCGATCGCGGGTGATTCCTTGTCCTGGTATTCGACCTCGGCTTCAGCCAGTGCGGAACCGCAATCCAGGCACCAGTGCACGGGCTTGCTGCCTTTGTGCAGATGCCCCTTGTCAATAATCTTGCCCAGCGAGCGCACGATGTTGGCTTCGAACACAGGGTTCATCGTCAGGTAGGGATCATCCCAGTCACCGAACACGCCGAGGCGCTTGAAGTCCTCGCGCTGGCCGGCGACCTGCTTGCTGGCATATTCACGGCACTTCTGTCGAAAGGTCCTGGCATCCACCTTGTCACCGGCCTTGCCGACCTTCTTTTCCACCATCAGTTCGATGGGCAGACCGTGGCAGTCCCAGCCCGGTATGTAACGCGCATCAAAGCCGTCGATGGTGCGGCTTTTTACAATAATGTCTTTCAGGATCTTGTTGACGGCGTGGCCGATATGGATGTCACCATTGGCATAAGGTGGGCCATCATGCAGCACAAAAGTCGGGCGGCCCCTGGATTGCTCCCTGATTTTTTTATACAGGTCGATTTCATTCCATGCCTTCAGCATTTCCGGCTCGCGTTGTGCCAGGTTGCCGCGCATCGGGAAATCGGTGTGAGGCAGGTTCAGGGTGCTTTTGTAATCAGCCATGTCAGTTAATAATTAATAATGAAAAATTAAAAGTTAATGATTAATAATGAACAGACTAATTGTACAGATGCACCTGGCAACTGCCTTTGTTGTGAATAGTCCCTGGTCCTGTAATTGAATTTTTCACTATTCATTATTAATTATTCATTGTTTCATGCAGTTCGCGTGCACGCACGCAATCGAGCGCTATTTGTTGCTTGAGCAGTTCGAATGAGTCGAATTTTTTCTCGTCGCGTATTTTATGGTGAAAAGACACGCAGATATTCATGCCGTAGATGTTTTTTTCAAAATCAAACAGGTGGACTTCGAGCTGATCACGCACACCGTCGACAGTCGGGCGTTTGCCGATATTCGCAATACCCTGAACATCACCCAGCTCAGGCGAGCACATGGTCACAGAGTACACCCCGCTCAGTGGGATTGCCGGCCGGTTCAATCGAATATTGGCCGTTGGGAACCCAATCGTGCGTCCGCGTTTGTCTCCATGTGCCACGCGCCCGCAAATCCTGTAGGGTTTGCCGAGCATGCGTTCGGCATCGGACAGGCGATCATCCAGCAGGGCCTGGCGAATACCTGTGCTGCTGACGCGCATATTATCCACGCTGTGGGTGGATAATGCCAAGACCTCAAAGCCGTGTTTATCGCCAGCGGCCTTTAGATAATCATAATCACCTGCGCGGCCTTTGCCGAAACGAAAATCATCGCCGATCACAACTGCTTTTACAGCGAGTGCATCAACCAGCACCTTGGCTACGAATTCTTCGGCACTCAGCTGTGCCAGCCTGTCACCAAAACGCAGAATCAATAACATGTCCGGGCGCAGGGATTCATCCAGTTCCGCAATCAGGGTATAGCGCTCACGGGCACTGGTCAGGCGAGGTGCGGGTTTGCTTTTTGAAAAATATTCATGCGGCAGGGGATCAAAACTCATCAGGGTCGAGGGGATATTGTTTTCCCGGGCTTTTTCAGACAGCAGTCGCAACAGTGCCTGGTGGCCGTGATGCACGCCATCGAAATTACCGATTGTCACCGCGCAATTCCGATGTTCGGGCTTCAGGTTGTGCAGTCCGCGGACTAATTGCATGATCGACGAGTTGCCAAGTAACTGATTGAAAAGCAGTAGTATATCAGCGTTTGCTTGTGAAGCTGATAGAAACGTCTAATTTAACGCAAAGACGCGAAGGCGCAGAGAACGACAAGATTTTTGTGTTATGTTGACGTGAGACCATGTTGTAGCGACTGTGATATTCGTTCGATATAACTGTTAGCGTAGCTTCAGCCGCGACCTTGATTTTTTATCATTTCGACCGAAGGGTGACATCTCCATGAATTCAGGAGATTTGCTACGGGCTTTCTGCCCTTCGCTACTCGCTGGACGCACACAGCAGCAAGCAGCTACAATGCGGCTTCGAGCCATCCCATAAAATATGTCTGAAAACTCAACAGCCCTGCTAACCACCGAAAACCTTGAGTGCACGCGCGATGACCGCAGGCTGTTCAACGGGCTCTCGTTCAGCCTGGCCAGCAGTGAAGTGTTGCAGATCGAAGGCCCCAATGGCAGCGGAAAAACCAGTCTGCTGCGCATTCTCAGTGGCCTGCGCCGTGCTGATGAAGGCAGTGTGAAATGGCGGGGTGTTGAAATACAGCATGCACGGGACGACTATTATTCCAGCATGGTTTATATCGGCCATCTGCCCTGTATCAAGAACGACCTGACCACGCTGGAGAATATACGCGTGCTGCTGGATACGCGTTCGCAGTCCGTGTCTTCTTCCGAGGTCGAGCAGGCGCTGGCGAGCGTCGGTCTGGCAGGATTTGAAGATGTGGCCGGCAAGGCACTGTCGTCCGGGCAGCGCCGTCGTGTGTTGCTGGCCTTCCTGCTGCTGGCCGATGCAAAACTGTGGATACTGGATGAGCCCCTGACAGCGCTGGATGTCAAAGGCGTGGATCTGGTCGAATCGATGATACTCGAGCACCGCGAGAACGGCGGTAGCGTGATCTTCACCACCCATCACGGCATGCAGCTGCCCTGTGAGATGAAAAGCGTGGATCTGGGCAAATGCTGAAAGCTTTTTACTATTTATTGCTACGCGACATGCGCCTGGCCTTGCGTTCGCGCCACGAGCTGGCCAACCCGCTGATCTTTTTCGTGCTGGTCGTGACCCTGTTTCCACTGGCGGTGATGCCGACACCCGAACGTCTTCAGGAAATGGCGCCGGGTGTGATCTGGGTGGCTTCACTGCTGTCGGTATTGCTCTCGCTGGATCGCCTGTTCAAGCAGGATTACGAGGACGGATCGCTGGATCAGCTGATGCTGAGCCCGAATCCGCTGGTGATCCTGGTGCTGGCCAAGGTGGCCGCGCACTGGCTGCTGACCGGTCTGCCGCTGGTGATTATCGCGCCCCTGCTCGGCGTGTTCATGGCGCTGCCGGCTGAATCGTTGCAGGTATTGATATGGAGCCTGTTGCTGGGTACGCCGGTATTGAGCCTGATCGGGGCCATCGGTGTCTCGCTGACCGTCGCGGTGAACCGGGGTGGCGTCCTGCTGTCGCTGATCGTGCTGCCGCTGTACATTCCGGTGCTGATTTTCGGCGCCAATGCCATCGACGTCGCCAGCGACGGCATGAGCGTACGCGGCCAGCTATACTTCCTTGGCGCTGTGCTGGTATTAGCGCTATCATTAGCACCTTTAGCCACCTCAGTAGCCCTGAGAATAACCGCTTCAAGATAAACTGTTAATACTAATGAATATGCCAGCAATTAAATCCTCGCCCCTCGCCCCTCGCCCCTGAGCACTGTCGTTATGTGGAACTGGATACAAAAATTTTCATCCCCTAAATACTTCTACGACATGTCGGCGAAGTTAATCCCGTGGTTCGCCATTCCTGCGCTGGTCATCGGTGTTTACGGTCTCTACCTGGGGCTGTTCGTAGCGCCGCCGGATTACCAGCAGGGAGAGAGCTACCGCATCATTTTCATCCACGTGCCAGCTGCCTGGATGTCGCTGTTTGTTTACATGGTGATGGCGATATCAGCGGGCATTGGCCTGATTTGGCAGATTCGCCTGGCAGATGTAGTCGCTGCTGCCAGTGCGCCGATTGGCGCTTCATTTACCTTCCTCGCGCTGGTTACCGGCTCGCTGTGGGGTAAGCCCATGTGGGGAACTTACTGGGTGTGGGACGCGAGGCTGACATCCGAGCTGATCCTGCTGTTCCTGTATTTTGGCTACATGGCCCTGCAGTCATCGATCGAGGACCAGCGCCAGGCTGACAAGGCCAGCGGCCTGCTGGCCATCGTTGGCGTGGTGAATATACCGATCATTCATTACTCGGTTGAATGGTGGAACACGCTGCACCAGGGAGCCACGGTTGCCAAGTTCGACAAGCCTTCGATGCATATTGATATGTTGATACCCCTGTTGCTGATGGCACTGGCGTTCAAGTTGTTCTATGCTGCTGTCGTGCTGGTCAGGGCCAGAAACGAGGCGCTCTACCGGGACCGTAATCGCCGCTGGGTACGGGAGCTGATTGAAAAAATATGAAAGGCGAAAAAATATGAACGGATCTGAATTCAACTGGTCAGAATTTTTTGCAATGGGCGGTTACGCCTTTTTTGTGTGGACTTCATATGGCATCACCTTGCTGGTCATCGTACTCAATATCGTCATGCCGATGATAGGGCGCAAGAAAGTGATTAGCCGTGTAAAACGCGCAATTCGTCGGGAGCAACTTCAACAATGAACAAACGCAGTCGCAGAAAAATGCTTGTCGCCATGGTGATCTTCGGCGTCAGCATCGCCACAGTACTGGCCTTGACGGCCTTCGATGAAAACCTGCTGTATTTTTATAGCCCAACACAGATCCATGAAGGTGAAGCACCGCAAAACCGTTCGTTTCGTGTCGGCGGCCTGGTGGTCGATGGCAGCGTCAGGCGTGAAGAAAACAGCCTGGCCGTGCAGTTCGATTTGACCGACAATGCCGCGGTTGTGCCGGTTACCTACACCGGCATTCTGCCGGACCTGTTCCGTGAAGGCCAGGGCATCGTTGCCATGGGAAGGCTCGACGCCAGCGGCCTGTTTGTCGCTGACGAAGTACTGGCCAAGCACGATGAAAATTACATGCCGCCTGAAGTCGCCGATGCGCTGAATACTGCACACGAAGCGGGTAAATCAGGCCAACCCACAACCTATTAAGACATTATAATTATGATTCCAGAACTCGGGCACTTCGCGCTGATCGTCGCACTGGGTATCACCATCATTCAAAGCCTGGTGCCCTTGTTCGGAGCGGCAAGAAACGATGCGGCGATGATTGCTGTGGCAAGACCGGCCGCTTACGTACAACTGCTGTTTGTGTTTCTGTCATACCTGGCATTGACCCATGCCTTTATCGTGCATGATTTCTCCGTGCTGTATGTGTCGCAGCACTCCAATCTTGTACAGCCGTTGATGTACCGTATATCCGGTGTCTGGGGCTCGCACGAGGGTTCATTGCTGTTGTGGACCCTGACGCTGTCGATCTGGACAGCCGCCGTCGCGCTTTACAGCAAGCATTTACCGGATGTGCTGATGGCCCGTGTGCTGTCGGTCATGGGTATGGTCAGCATCGGCTTTTTACTGTTCATGCTGCTGACATCGAATCCGTTCGAGCGAATCTTCCCGGCGCCGATGGACGGCGCTTCTCTGAACCCCTTGTTGCAGGATCCCGGCCTGGCGATTCATCCGCCGATGCTCTACATGGGTTATGTGGGCTTCTCGGTTGCATTTGCGTTCGCGGTTGCGGCACTGATGGGTGGCCGACTGGATGCAACCTGGGCACGCTGGTCACGCCCGTGGACCACCATTGCCTGGAGTTTCCTTACAGCCGGCATAGCGCTGGGCAGCTGGTGGGCTTACAACGAGCTCGGCTGGGGTGGCTGGTGGTTCTGGGATCCGGTGGAAAACGCCTCATTCATGCCCTGGCTGGTAGGTACCGCATTGATGCATTCCCTGGCCGTGACTGAAAAGCGCGGTGTGTTCAAGAGCTGGACGGTACTGCTTGCCATTATTGCATTCTCTTTGAGTCTGCTGGGTACATTTATCGTGCGTTCGGGTGTGCTGGTTTCAGTCCATGCATTCGCTACCGACCCGGCACGAGGAGTATTCATACTTATTTTCCTTTGCCTCGTTGTCGGCGGTTCGCTGGCATTGTACGCATGGCGTTCGGAAACGGTTTCAACCACGGGTAGTTTCAGGTGGTTCTCACGTGAAACCGCGTTGCTGCTGAATAATGTTGTGCTGGTGACCGCAGCGATTGCTGTATTTGTCGGTACGCTGTATCCGCTGGTGGTGGACGCATTTGGCATGGGCAAGATTTCCGTTGGGCGGCCTTATTTCGACAGCATGTTTGCCCTGATCGGTGCGCCGCTGTTGCTGTTGCTGGGTTTTGGTCCATCCATACGCTGGAAAAGCGATGATCCCGCGCGGGTGCGCAAGTCACTGCAAACCGTGTTTGTGATCTCGCTCGCCCTCGGCCTGGTGTTGCCCTTCGTTATCGATGGCGCGCTCCATTTCAGTGCAGGACTTGGGCTTGCGGCAGCGCTCTGGGTGGCTATTACCACGCTGATGGGTTTCGTCAAACGCGCCCAATCTTCGTCGAAAATGCCGCTGGCCTATATTGGCATGGTACTCGCGCACCTGGGTGTTGCCTTGTTCGTGGCTGGCGTCACCATGGTGATGACTTACGAAAAAGAAAAGGATTTGCGCATGGAACCGGGCCAGACCTATGAAATGTCCGGCTATGAGTTCAAGTTCCTCGGTACGCGCCAGGTGCAGGGGCCCAACTACGTCGCTGACGAGGGCCGTATCGAAGTGTGGCGCAGCGGCGAGCTGATCACGGAACTGAATCCGCAGAAGCGTATTTATACAGACCAGAACAACCCAATGACCGAAGCATCGATCGATGACAGGCTGATGCGTGATGTGTATTCCGCCCTGGGTGAGCCGCTGGAGAATGGCGCCTGGAGTATGCGCCTCTACTACAAGCCCATGATCCGCTGGATATGGCTGGGTTGCCTGTTTATGACCATTGGCGGCGTGCTGGCGGTCAGTGACCGCCGTTATCGCCGCTCACGCGTGGTCAAACGCCAGGCGGAAATGCAGGTGCAGGTAGTCGTCCAGAGCTAATATCATGACTGAGGAAATCCAGAAAAAGTCACCGCTAAAGCGGTTTATGCCACTGATCATCTTCGGCCTGCTGGTCGCCTTGCTGTGGTACGGGCTGGGGCTGAATCCACGGCTGGTGCCTTCTCCGCTGGTTGGCAAGCCTGCGCCGGAATTTGAGCTGCCATTGTTGAATGCTTCCGGCAAGTTTTCACATGAAGATCTCAAGGGCGACATTACCCTGCTTAACGTGTTCGCCAGCTGGTGTTATGCCTGCAGGCAGGAACATCAGGCCATTACACAGCTGAGCCGGAAAGGCTTGCGTGTTATCGGTTTCAATTACAAGGACAAGGCGGCAGATGCAACGGCCTGGTTGCGCCAGTTCGGCAATCCCTACCAGGTCGTAGCGCAGGACCTCGATGGCCGGGTCGGCATCGACTGGGGTGTCTACGGCGCGCCGGAAACATTCGTTATCGATCACAACGGCATCATTCGTGACAAGCGCATCGGCCCGGTTGACCAGGAATACATCAGTGAAAAACTGATGCCGCTGGTACAGCAGATAAGGAGTGAACAGACATGAGAGTAATCGTGTTTTTAGTTATGGCCCTGTTACTGACGCCGCCGGTAGTTGCAGCTCCGGTTGTGACCTACGAGTTCGCCTCGGAAGAGCAGGAGGCGCTGTTCAACAAGCTCAGCAATGAACTGCGTTGCCTGGTCTGCCAGAACCAGTCCATTGCGGATTCCAATGCCGAACTTGCCACAGACCTGCGTGAAGAAATCTACGGCATGCTGCAGCAGGGCAAGAGCGAAGATGAAATTGTTGAGTTCATGGTTGTGCGCTACGGTGATTTTGTACTGTATAACCCGCCGATGAAACCGATGACCTGGCTGCTATGGTTTGGCCCCGCCTTCGCCTTGCTTGCCGGGTTCTTTTTTGTGGTGCGTATCATCCGAAGGCAGAAAAAAGCTGCTGTAGCTGAAATGTCCAGTGAAGAAATCGAGCGTCTTAAAGCGTTGCAGTCAGAAGCTCAGTCGATGATCAAGACGGAGGACAGCAGGGACATATGAATATACTTTTCTGGGTACTGTTGCTGCTGATGTTGCTGGTCGCGGTCGTTATTCTGATCTACCCGCTATTGCGCACGAAGGGTTCTGCTGCCATTGCCTACAAGGACAGCAACCTCGGGCTTTACGATGACAAGCTTGCAGAGCTCGAGACTGACCTGGGTGAAGGCCGCATCGATCATGAACAGTACCAGCTGGCAAGGCAGGAAATCGACCGTGAACTGTTGCTGGATATTCCCACTGAAAGCAGGGAAACCGCGTCGGTCCATTATACCTCAGAGGTCAGGCGCCAGCCGGGACTCGCGCTGATGATTTCGGTGTTCCTGCCCATGGTAGCTTTACTGGTTTACATGAAGCTGGGCATGCACGCCAGCACAGACATGCAGCAGGCACATACTCAGACTCCGGTGGCGCAGGCACAACAACCCGGGCAAGCAGGTTCGCTTGAAGATATGACACGTTCACTTGCCGATCGTCTTCAACAAAAGGGTGGCAGCCAGGAAGAATGGGCCATGCTGGGGCGCGCATACAAGCACCTTGGTCAGCACATGATGTCGGTTAAGGCCTATGAGCAGGCAAACAAGATGACGCCGAATGCACAGCTGATGATAGAGCAGGCTGAGTCGATGGCGCTGGGTAATAGTCAGCGCTTCACACCGGAAGCCAGGGCGCTTGTGATGCGTGCGCTCGAACTGGAGCCGGACAATTTAAATGTATTGTGGTTTGCAGGTGTCGCTGAATTTCAGGCGGGTAATTATCGCAACAGTATCGAGCATTTATCGCGGCTTTCCGATGAGGCAAAAAAGGATCCTGAAGTTGAGCGTTCTCTCCGTCTTTATATAGACAAGGCCAGAAGTCAGCTGATTGCGGCAGGTGAAGATATACCGACGACAGATGAGATTATCGGCGCAGCTGCTGTATCAGGCGATGTTGCTGCCAGCGGTGCAAAGGTGCAGGTCAAGGTTGATGTCAGTTCCGAAGTGAGATCACGTTTCAATCCTGGTGATACCGTGTTCGTTTATGCCAAGGCCGCTGCCGGCCCGAAGATGCCATTGGCGGCACAGCGGCTGACGCTGGCGCAGTTGCCTGCAACGGTTACGCTTGATGACAGCATGGCGATGATGGAAGGCATGAACATGAGCGCATTTGGCAGTGTTGTCATTTCTGCGCGTGTGACAACCACCGGCAGTGCTATTGCAAAAGCCGGCGATTATATCGGTCAGTTCAACGTTGAGGATGTATCAAAAACAGAACTGGTCAATATTCAGATCGATACCCTGGTTAATTAGTTATTAAATTAAGAGTATGGAGTATGTGATGCAGTACACGTTGAAAAAAGCGCTATTGGTAATTTCAATCCTGTTTATCTTTAACAGCATGGCCTGTGCCGAGACATACGAAGAAGGCAAGCATTACAATCGTATTGATAAAGAGAAAGCAACTGACACTGACAAGATCGAAGTGGTTGAGTTTTTCATGTATGGCTGCCCGCACTGCTACTCATTTGAGCCTTCTCTAAACAAGTGGAAGCAAAGCAAACCGGATAACGTCGAGTTCATTCGTGTGCCTGCCACGTTTAATGCTTATGCTACTTTGCATGCCCGTGCTTACTATGCACTACAGTTGCTTGGGGCTGGCGAACAAATACATCCAAAGTTCTTCAGTGAGATTCATAACAAGAAGAACTACATGAAAACCTTTGATGCACTCACGGTGTTTGTTCAGGAA
>CALLCZ010000123.1 GCA_937998645.1 uncultured Gammaproteobacteria bacterium | reverse complement strand
ATCGAAATCTGTCATGTGTGAAACCAGCCACTCATCAATGCGATCACTCAGCAGCAGCACCTCGATGCCCTTTTTCCTGAATACTTCAAGATGCGGACTGTTCTTGGCTGCAGCAAAGGATTCCGCGGTGATGTAATAAATCTTTTCCTGGCCTTCCTTCATACGACCGATATAGTCTTCCAGTGAAACCGTCTGATCTTCGCTGTTCGTTTCGGTACTGGCAAAGCGCAGCAGTTTGGCAACACGCTCCTTGTTGGAAAAATCCTCGATGGGACCTTCTTTCATCACCTGGCCGAACGTTTTCCAGAAAGAGGTATATTCCTCCGGCTGGTCTTTAGCCATGGATTCCAGTTTGCCCAGTATTTTCTTCACGGACGCGCCGCGAATACGATCGATAACCTTGTTCTGTTGCAGAATTTCGCGCGACACATTCAGCGGCAAGTCGTCTGAATCAACCACCCCTTTAATAAAGCGCAGATAATTCGGCATCAGGTGCTCGGCATCATCCATAATGAACACGCGTTTGACATAGAGCTTGACGCCGCGCTTGTGATCGCGATCAAACAGATCAAACGGTGCCTTTGCAGGAATATAAAAAAGCGAGGTATAACTCTGGTTACCTTCGACCTTGTTGTGAATCCATGTCTGCGGATCCTGGAAATCATGACTTACATGCTTGTAGAATTCCCTGTACTCATCATCACTAATGTCCTTCTTGTCCTTTGCCCATAATGCCGATGCGCTGTTAACGCGCTCGTATTCCGGCTCGGCATCTTTCTTGTCTTCCTCGTCCTTGTCAGTACCGTAATCGACTTTCTGCATGTTGATCGGCAACGAGATATGGTCAGAGTATTGCTTGATGATATTGCGCAGGCGGAAGTTATCGGCAAATTCTTCCTCGCCTTCCTTCAGGTGCAGGGTCACAACGGTGCCACGCGATTCCTTCTCGGCATTTTCGAGCGTAAAGCTGCCCTGTCCATCCGATTCCCAGCGCACGGCTTCGCTCTTGTCCGCACCGGCTCGACGGCTGGTAACGGTGACCTTGTCTGCAACGATGAAACTGGAATAAAAACCAACACCGAACTGGCCGATCATTTGAGCGTCTTTGGCCTGGTCACCGGTCAGTGACTCGAGGAATTTCCTTGTGCCTGAACTGGCAATGGTGCCAATGTTCTCGATGATTTCATCACGGTTCATGCCTATGCCATTGTCCGTAATCGTGACGCTGTTGTTATCCTTATCGAAGTCAACCGTGATATTCAAATCACCATCACCCTCGTAAAGGTCACCATCAGCCAGCGCCTCGAAACGCAACTTGTCGCAGGCATCTGAAGCGTTTGAAATCAGTTCGCGCAGGAAAATTTCCTTGTTTGAATATAGCGAATGGGTCATCAGATGCAGAATCTGACGTGCTTCGGTCTGGAATTCGAGGGTTTCTTTGCCGGTTTCTACACTCATTGATATCTCCAAAAATCTAGTTGTTTACCTGACGAAATCGAGCTTTGCGAGTATATGGGGACGGTATTCTAAAAATCAACAACGGCAAATAACAATCTTTGAAATCAATCGATATTGGGAATTTCAAGGCTGCGCGTGTCTGCCACGGGCATGGTTTCCGGTAATACGGTCTTGATTCTTCGTAACAGTTTTTCCGCAGTTGCGCGGTACGATGTGAGCTTGCCGCCGTAGATCGACACCACCCGGGGCCGGGCCGGGTCGTTTTCATGAAAATGCGTCTCCCTCGATTTTGAGGATGCGTTGCCAGCTCCGGCAGGCAACACGCGCAGGCCGGCGAAGGCATCGATCATATCGCCGCTGGTCAGTTCGCGCTTGAAGTAGTGGTTGTATATTTCCAGCAAATAATCGATTTCCGCTGCCGTCGGTCTCACATCAGCCGGGGCTCCATGGTAGTTGAGCTCCGTGGTACCAACCATGATGTTGTGCTTCCAGGGCACGACAAATACCGCGCGGCCATCCTGCGGCGCTTCCAGGTAATAGGGA
Organism: uncultured Gammaproteobacteria bacterium; assembly: GCA_937998645.1. Lineage (GTDB taxonomy): Bacteria > Pseudomonadota > Gammaproteobacteria > SZUA-229 > SZUA-229 > JABDQW01. Next base: position 13,703 of record CALLCZ010000123.1, on the reverse strand, counting down.
TGGGAAATCTGTCCGGGCACAACGATGTGAGTGCCCTGAACCAGATCCATATCGTACAGTTCCATGGCCGCACCGGATTGTTGTTGTATCCGCTGCAGCACATGGTTGACCCAGGAACCGGCTGCATTAACCAGCACACGCGCTGCAACGGTCGTTGACTGGCCGTTTTTCTGATAACTGACGTTTACCTCGTCCGAACCCAGCCTGGCCTGCTCGAATTCCGCGCCCGTGATCACGTCGGCTCCAAGCACTCGTGCTGATTGCAATACCGAACGTGTTAAATGGGCATCATCGGTTTGCGCGTCGTAATAGCTGAATACCGCATCCAGATCATCGCTGCGCAAACCATCGAGCTGGTTCCAGGCGCTACCCGGGATTCTGTGAAAGCGTTTCCTGCTGAACAACGAATAAAGCATCAGGCCGAGGGCGATTTTCCACGGACGTCTGCGCGTATTTCTGTACACGGGGATGTAAAAAGGAACGAGTTTCACCAGGTGGGGGGCGTTGCGCAACAGCATGGCACGCTCCCGCAGACATTCCCTTACCAGGTGGAATTCCCCGCTCTCGAGATATCGCAAACCACCGTGAATCAGTTTTGACGAGCGACTGGACGAGCCTTTTGCGACTTCATCGTACTGCTCGAGCACCAGTACCGAATAACCTGCCGCGGCAGCGGCCTGGGCCACGCCTGCGCCGTGAATACCGGCGCCAATCACCACTACATCATAGTCAAGCTGCATGTTAACCTGCTATCCCTGCTCACGCCGACAGGCACGCTGACTCAGCACAGGGTGCTGCAACATGCCACCGATATCACGCGTCTCTATCAGCGCTGCGCCCTTGCCGGCCCATTCGAGTGCAAGCTCCGGATCACTGATGTCATATAACATCCATTGCCAGCCCCCCGGCCACAGATCACCATTAATCCATTTGTAATTGCATATCAGGAAATCGGGTGTGTGCCTGGCTGCAAGTTCCTGGTGAGCACTATCATGGTGATGGATGACCCAGCCAATTTTATAATCGGCCTTGTTGCGGGCGTACAGCAGCGCATCAAGATTGTCTGCTATCAGCACACACTGCTGCTTCACAGGTTCAATGCAAGCCAGCACTTTATCCACCACTTTCTCCATACCCCACTGATCAAGACTTTCGTCCTTGATTTCGACAAAGGCAGTGGCAGCGGGATAATCAAGCAGCAACTCCGCTACCTGCCTGAGCATAGGCACAGGTTCCGGATTAAATGCATCAGCAAGTCTATTCGGCTCATGCACGCTGATATTTGCGTAGTCCTGTGGCTTGAATACACTTTGTGAAACACCCGCCGTGCGTTTGAAATTATCATCATGCAACACAAGCAATTGCTCATTAAAATCCATCTGCACATCAAACTCGATCATGCAGGCACCGGCATCCAGTGCAGCACTGAGTGCCGATAGAGAGTTCTCCGGGCAGTTTTCCATGTAGCCGCGATGCGCCACCAGCACAGGTATCATTTGTCAGCATCCGTTTGTTGCATGTTATTAACCAGGCGTTCGATCTCTGTTTTGAATATCTGATATCGCGTTTGCAGCGCTTCGTCTTGCTGTGGTACAAATCTGATCACATCTGTATCCCTGCAGTTGCCTGCAATGCGCCAGTTTTGCGGTCGGCCTGCAGCAAGCCAGGCAACGCCTCGCGCAGTCGCCTCGGTTACAATGCTACGCTCTATTTCGAAACCGCTCAGGTTGCTTAATTTCTGGCACAGGCCATCCTGGTTTGACAGGCCACCACTAACGCGAAGTTTATACAGCGGTTTTTCTGCATTCATCAACTCAAGGTTCACCTGTATCATGAACACGATACTCTCAATCAACGCGACGGCTTTCTCGGCATCCGTATAACTACCGCTGCCTGTAAATGAAGAGTGTAGTCCAGCTTGCATCCATGGCGTTCCCAGGCCGCCGACTGCATTGATAAATACAGGCGGCTCATCCACCTGTTCTATCCATTCAGGCAGTCGGCCCAACAGGTCTTCCACATGCCATTGCTGTTCTGCCCAGCTCAGCGCATTAGCGGCGCCATTGACCGTTGCCTCACGCAAATAACTGACCTTATACCTATCTGAACAGGCAATACCCGTTAACTGGTCTGCACTACTGCTGAAACGTTCAAGCTCGCGTAGCACAAATGCACCGCTGCCAATATTGATCAGGGCCGTTTCCGGCCCCGGTGCACCTGAACCAAACATTGCAGCATTCTGATCACCGCATACGGCCGTTACCGGTATATGCGTATCGGTAAGCCGGCCATAGCTTGCGTTCATCGGCATGCAATCAGGCAGCAATGTCGAATCAACACCGAACCAGCCGCATAACCGCTCAGACCAGGTCAGTGAATCGAGCGCAAACAACTGCGTACGCTGTGCATTGCTGTGATCGATTGCATAAGGCCTGTTTTCAAGCAGATGAAACAGCAAATAACTGATCAACGGCGAAAGGCGCAGTTGATCACGGCTACAGTGTTTGACGCTATCCGATTCGTTCAGCAGCCAGTTCATTTTACTGGCGCTGTAGTAAGGCGTTAATGGCAATCCGGTCAGCCGCAGGATTTCCTGTTCGTGCAGCTTCAGTTTCTGCAACAGTTTCTCTGCGCGAACATCCTGCCAGCTCAAAGCAGGGCTGAGCGCCTTGCCGCTATCATTCCAGGCAAGCACGGTTGATCTCTGCGTGGCAATACCGCAGGCAGCAACCTGTTCAAGCTGCTGGCCATCGAGACTGGACAGAACCTGCCTGATTACATATGTAACACTATCGAGCAACTGAACTGCGTCGTGCTCGACATGACCCGCACTGTTTCTATTGAGTGTGACTTTCTGCGCTGCGTCTGCGACTATCTTGCCGTTGTTATCGAACAGAACGGCGCGACTGGAATGACTACCCTGATCAACGCCCAGATAATAATAGTTCATCACTGCTAACTATCCTTAGCCGGCGCTGGACGTCTTTACGCCGAACCCTCGTGCTGCAGCAGCCAGGATTTTATCTTTAGCAGGTCGCCACCTGTGTCACCCGCATAACCGCCTATGCCGCTTGCCGAAACAACACGATGACAGGGTATGACAACCGGTACCGGGTTCTGCCTGCAGGCATTACCCACAGCGCGCGCCGAGGTGCCAAGCTTATTCGCAAGCTCGCCATAGGTCACAACCTTGCCGGGCGGTATCTTTTTCAGCTCACTCCATACCTGCTGTTGAAATGGCGTAGCTGAAAATGAGCATGGGATATCAAACTGTTCATTTGCGCCCGGATCATCGAGGTATCGCCTTATCTGCCTGCAGACATTAACAGTTGTGTCATCCGCGGGTTTGATTTCTGTTTCTGACTCGATGAAATCAATTGCTGCAAGCTTGTTGTCAATAATTCTGATACCCAGATGAGCAAACGGCGTTCTAATGCTTGCCTGATAGTTTTTCATCTTCTTACCCTCCGGCTGAAGCAGCAGCCGAGCCGCGTAGCAGTTGAATGTGTTGAAGCTTTTGCCTGATCAGCCTCTTGCGCGAATCGCTGGACGTTATTCTGAGCAACTCGGAATAGGCATATTGCGCGTCATCATACAGCCCGGCTTTCAACAGTGCATCGGATGCCTTGAATCGTGCCGATTGCGCCCACAGGTCAGTCATCGTTTCATCGCCTGCTTTAGCAGATTTCATGTAGAGCATCGCAGCCTTGCCATAACGCTCAATTTCATAACTGGATTCTGCTTTCCAGTAATAGATTTCCCGTCTTAGCTTGTCATCCATCGCTTCTATCGGCAACAGGTCAAACAGTTCAAGCGCCTGCTCGTGTCTTCTTACCGTCTGCAGATCAAAAACAACCTGAAGGTAATGGTCGATCATGTCGGTATTCAGTTCATTAAGATTTTGCAGTGACGTCTTCAATATCTGCTCGCCCTGCGGATATTCTCCCTCAAGTATCAGCACACGCGCCTTGCGCATTTGCCAGTCAAAATAAGCTTCGCCTTCCGGTGGTTGTGGCAGGCTCGCCATCATGGTTGCCGCAAGTGTCATATCACCGACAGAAAGCGCATGATCAACCAGGCGATAGCGCACCTCTGCAGGCAGGTTTTCCGGTGAACCCGCCTTTGCACTCTGCATATACAGCTGGTTAACGACTTCAAGCCCTCCATCCGTGGTGGCTAATGAGTCCGCAATTTCCTTATGTGCCAACTGACGCTTCGCCTCTTCATGGCTAGTGAAAGCAACAACGGAATACATTCCACGCGCACGTACCGGCTCTTTTTTCCGTAGTTCACCGGCTCGCTTGTACCAGGCAGTGTCATCACCTTTTAACAGACTGTACTGGTTGCCTGCACGCTCACCGATCTGTTCATATAAACGCCACAGATCATCCGCATTGACACTGAAACTTTCACCCAGCATTGAGTGGGTCCGGCTCAGGGCAAGCAACTGCTCGGCGGTCTCAGCCGCCAGTATCGGTTTTTTGTCTGTCAGCGATGCTTCATAAAGCACATAAAAATAAGCACGCTGCTGCGGTTGCGTCAGGCTGGCATCTGCCAGCTGTGTTTTTATATCCTTTATATAATGACCGGCATAACCGGGGCGCGCCCGCACAGCCGCAAGCAATCGCAACGCCTTCGCTTTATGGGATTCCTCATCAGCCAGCAGTTCGATAACTTCAGCTGGTCTGTCGGCGCGCAGCAACGCCTGTGCCTGCAGCAGCTTCCAGTCGGATTTGTAGTCACCATAGTCCTGGCGGTATTTGAGCAGGCCTTTATTAGCATCTTCGGCATAATCCATCTGCAGGTAGGCTCGAATAATCAGTCGTCTCCACAATGCGGTACGATCACGGTCTTCACCCCGACCTTCCCAGAGCAGGCTGCGGGCTTCATTTAACGCCTGCTCGGCATCGCCAAGTTTTAACCACGCCATCGCTTTCTGGGATCTGAACCAGCCGGCTATTCTTGGCGTTATCTGTTTGCCGGGGACTGCTCTTGCCAGTAGCTGATCGGAGTGATCAATGATGTCCTGCCAGCGCTCGAGCGCCGACAGTGTCTCGATGTACCTGAACTCAAACGCATACCAGTCGGGGGTGAACTCGGGGTAGAGCTTCTGCTGCTGCTCAATCATGCGCATGGCCAGCCCTGAAAGACCGATCTGCGTGAGTTCGCTCACCTGCTCGAGGGACCTGAATGCCACAGACTGTTCAGCATCAGGCATGGCGGCTTCTGCTGCGGAAGCTTCCTGCGCCTCAGCAGGTGGCTGGTTGTTTTGGGGACTCCCGCCGGGAACTTGTGTGGACGTATTTCCAACGGTTTGCTGTGTTGACTCACTGGCGGCTTGCTGGGGTGCTTGTGCAGCCATTGCCGAACCAGCCAGGCAGCTGGCAGCAAATACGCACATGATTAGATTTTTCACAATACACATATGTTAAATATAACGCAGACAAAAAAAGAGTGGTCAAATGACCACTCTTTTTTTTGATGGATCTGTAAGAAGCGATACTGTTGAGTGTTAGCCAAGGCAGGATAACGCCAACAGGATCGTTTCGGTTAAAGCTTCTCTTTGATACGGGCAGCCTTACCGGTCCTGCCTCGCAGATAGTAAAGCTTGGCGCGACGCACCTTGCCGCTGCGCTTGACCTTGATATCAGCGATGCTGGGGCTGTATGTCTGGAATACACGCTCTACACCTTCGCCGTGCGACAGCTTGCGAACGGTAAATGCCGAGTTGAGGCCACGGTTGCGCTTGGCAATGACCACGCCTTCAAATGCCTGCAGTCGTTCACGTTCACCTTCCTTTACACGAACCTGTACGACAACATTGTCACCGGGATAAAACGCCGGGATTTCCTTTGTTATCTGCTCTGCTTCGAGCTGTTGAATAATGTTGCTCATGTTAATACTCCGCTAATGCCTGCTGCGTATGGCCAATGGCCAGCTAATCTTCAGTCTGTTGAAATTCCTTGCGGAACTCATCAAGCAAACTCTGTTGTTCTTCATTCAGTTGCACCTGATCCAGCAATTCCGGTCTGCGCAACCAGGTTCTTCCCAGAGACTGTTTCAATCTCCAGCGGGCGATAGCCTTGTGGTCTCCGCCCATTAGTACATCCGGCACCCGCCTGCCGTTGACTTCTTCCGGCCGTGTATAGTGCGGGCAATCCAGCAAGCCCTGCATGAATGAATCCTGCTGCGCAGAATCTTCATCACCCAGAACTCCGGGCAGCATTCTTGCGATCGCATCGATTAAAACGATTGCTGCAAGTTCGCCGCCACTGAGCACATAGTCGCCGATAGAAATTTCTTCATCGACATACTGCTCTATCAGGCGCTCATCAATCCCTTCATAGCGCCCGGCGATCAGGATAAAATTCATATCCTTCATTTCGGCATCAGGCAGTGCCAGTTGCCTGACTTTCTGCTGATCCAGCCTTTGCCCCTGCGGACTCAGGTAAATCACTGTTGCCGATGCGCCAGCCTGCTGCCTGGCCGCATCGATAGTATCAGCCAGCGGCTGCACCTTCATCAACATGCCGGGACCACCGCCGTAGGGCCGATCGTCCACAGTACGGTGGCGATCATGGGTGAAGTCCCTGGGATTCCAGCACGTTAAGCCGATAATCCCCTGCTTGATAGCTCGGCCCAGCACACCTTCTGATGTGATTTGCCCCACCATCTCGGGAAACAGGGTGATTACGTGAAAATGCACCTTATCCAGGACCCTGTTTCCAATTAAACCAGTATAAAACTTTAAAAATCCTCGTCCCAGTCAACCAGTATCCGGCCCTGCTCGAGATCAACCTCGACTACCGCCTGACCCGGCGTCCATGGAACCAGGTGCTCCCTGCCGCCCTGCTCAGTCGTTTGCTCATCACGGACGACAAGCACGTCGTTAGCGCCGGTTTCCATCAGGCGCTGAACCGTTCCCAGTTCGATGCCTTCCCTGTTAATAACGCATAAACCGATAAGGTCGCGCCAGTAAAATTCATTTTCGTCCAATGCCTGCAACTGGTCCGGGGTGATCGCGATCAAAGCACCGGTCATCTGCATGGCTGCGTCCCTGTCATCAACACCTTCGAGCTTGGCGATGACGGTTTTGGACTGGCGCCTGCCCTGTTCGAGCCTGATCTCGCGCCATTCACCCTTTCCATGGCCGCCCTGTTTGATATACCAGGGGTTGTAGTCTGCTATCCCTTCTCGCGGGTCCGTATCTGAATACACCTTGACCCAGCCTTTGACTCCGTAAACTCCGGAGATTTTGCCAACAATCAGCTTTTCATTCGCAGCTGACATGGCCATCTACGCTAAACAAATCAGGCAGCCTGCTTGCGCGCCTCTTTAACCAGCGAAGCTACGCGGTCTGACGTACCTGCACCGTTTGAAACCCAGTGATCAACCCGGTCAAGGTCTATCTGCAGGCGTTGTTCTGCACCGCGTGCACCGGGATTGAAAAAGCCTATACGCTCGATATAGCGGCCATCACGCGAACGACGCGAGTCCTTGACATCAACGTGATAAAACGGCTTCTTCTTGGCGCCGCCTCTTGATAAACGAATCGTTACCATTAAATAATTCTCTCAAATAATCTGTATCGCAGACGCACCCGCCCGCAGGAAGCCGCGCATTTTACGTGATTTTTTTTAAATATGAAATGCTTAGAGGCGATTAATTCTAGTCGTTCAGACTTGATCTGGCAGTTGTTGTCGATTTTCGCATACGCGGAAAACCTGCCTATGCTGAAGGTTTAACATACTATTTTCTCGCAGAGGCGCAGAGAACGCAGAGGTGACATGTGGTTTTTTGTAAAGACAGAATCGTTTTTTTCTCTTCCTTTGCGTTCTCTGCACCTCTGCGAGAGTAAATATCTGTAGTGGTCGCTTTGGTGGGCAAAGCCCGCCCTGCTTGCTGTGTGGATTCACAGATCTGTGAGAAATACCGGTTAAAATCCCATGCCGCCAGGACCCATGCCGGGGGGCATTTTTCCTTTCATGCCGCGCATCATGGCCGCCATGCCGCCCTTGGACATTTTCTTCATCATCTTGCGCATCTGCTGATGCTGTTTCATCAATCGGTTGACGTCCTGCACCTGCAAACCACAACCGGCTGCGATACGGCGCTTTCTCGAGCCCTTGATAATGTCCGGAAACCTGCGTTCCTTCGGCGTCATTGACTGGATAATCGCGATCATGCGGGTTATTTCGCGGTCATTGACCTTGTCCTTGACCTTGTTAGCCATACCGCCCATACCCGGCATCTTGTCGATCAGGCCAGACATGCCGCCCATGTTCTGCATTTGTTCAAACTGGTCCTTGAGGTCGTTGAAATCAAAACTTTTACCCTTGCGGACCTTTTTTGCCAGCTGTTCAGCTTTCCTGTGATCAACTTTTTGCTGGACTTCCTCGACCAGCGACAGCACGTCACCCATGCCCAGTATGCGCGATGCAACACGATCCGGATGAAACGGTTCGAGCGCATCGATTTTTTCACCGATGCCCATGAATTTGATCGGCTTGCCTGTAATCTGGCGAATCGACAGCGCGGCACCACCCCTGGCGTCACCGTCGGTCTTGGTCAGGATCACGCCGGTCAGCGGTAGCGCCTCATCGAAAGCATGCGCGGTATTGGCCGCGTCCTGGCCCGTCATACTGTCGACCACGAACAGGGTTTCGACCGGCTTTGCCGCTGCATGGACACGCTTGATTTCATCCATCATGTCGTTATCGATATGCAGGCGGCCGGCGGTATCGACCAGCACCACGTCGACATGATGCTTGCGTGCATGATCGATCGCCGCCGTCGCGATCGAGGCAGGATCCTGATCGGTGGAGCTGGGATAGAATTCGGCACCCACCTGTGTGGCCAGCGTTCTCAGCTGCTCAATAGCGGCCGGACGATAGATGTCACAGCTGACCAGCAGGGTTTTCTTCTTTTCCCGCTCATGCAGTAATCGGGCCAGCTTGGCCACAGTAGTTGTTTTACCGGCACCCTGCAGGCCGGCCATCAAAATCACGGCCGGCGGTTGCGTCGCCAGATCGAGGCTTTCGTTGGCCTCACCCATAAGCCGGATCATTTCCTGCTGAACGATACTGATAAATACCTGGCCCGGCGTCAGGCTGGTCAGCACTTCCTCGCCCATGGCGCGTTTCTTCACATCATCGATAAACGTGCGCACAACCGGCAGCGCAACATCGGCCTCGAGCAGTGCCATGCGAACTTCGCGCAAGGCATCCTGGATATTTTCTTCAGTCAGGCGACCCTGGCCGCGCAGGCGCTGCGCGGTTTTGGCAAGACGATCACTTAATCCGTCAAACATGGGTAATTTTTTACAGCTGGTTTCTGGAAGAGTGAATTATACATGGAAGTTCAAGTTGGCAGTTGGCAGATACTCAGCAGAATGATGGATAAACCGCAGAGACGCAGAGGGCGCAGAGGTTTTTGGTGTCGTGCAGGAGCAGCTTCAGCCACGAATTATCGATATTCGCGACTAAAGACGATTCTTCGGATATCTGAAATATCCTCTGCGTCCTCTGTGCCTCTGCGGTAAACCTTCGCTGCAACCCGGCATTCGTGTTTGCATACACTCAACCCGTTCTCATTTGTGTTTTTTGGTGTGCTCAGGTGCTAACATGCCGAACTTCAGCCTCATGTTCCGTTGTTTATTTTTTGTGACGAGGATCACAATATTTGGCTACAATTCAGTTAACAATAATTATAGAACCTCATGACTAACCTATTAGCTGCATTTACAGCCGTTACGCTCTACCTGGGCTGCACTGTCCTGCTCATGATGAAACTGAGACAGTCGGCCAAAGTCGCAACACTGAACAAGCAAACGATACTCGTGCCGGGCTTTCTGGGACTGGGTGCGCACCTTTATACCCTGTCGATAAGCATGATGAGCCCGATTGGCATCAATATCGGTTTTTTTACCGCACTATCGCTTGTCAGCGCCTTTATTACCCTGTTCACACTGGTGTCAGCAATAAGGCACCCTATTGAAATTCTGGGCATTGTCGTCATGCCTGTGGCCGCATTTACCATGGCTGCTGATCTTGCTACTGGATCCGTTCACCTGTTGCCGCCGGGCAGTCCCGGTGGCCTGATATTTCACATCATGACATCACTTATTGCCTACAGCATTCTGGGCCTTGCCGCACTGCATGCCATCGTGCTTTCGATACAGAACAGCTTCCTGCACAAGCATCAGCCCGGTGGCCTGATCCGCCTGCTGCCACCATTGAGGACGATGGAAACATTGCTGTTCGACGCCATCATCATCGGCTTCGCCTGTCTGAGCCTGTCACTGATCAGCGGTATGGTTTTTCTTGAAGACATGTTTGCCCAGCACCTTGCCCATAAAACTGTCCTGTCCATTCTTGCCTGGCTGGTGTTCGCCGTCCTGCTCATCGGGCGCTGGAAGGTCGGCTGGCGTGGACGCACAGCAATTCGCTGGACACTCGGCGGGTTCATCAGCCTGATGCTGGCTTATTTTGGCAGCAAGTTTGTACTCGAGGTAATCCTGGCTTCATCCTGACACCCGGCCGGGACGTCATTTGAAATAAAAACATTCCAAGCGAACGAGACCTTCATTGAGCCACATTCCAACCGGCACCCTGTTCATAATTCTGATTATCCTGATACTTCTTTCGGGCTTTTTCTCGGGTTCGGAAACGGCATTGATGACCCTCAACCGTTACCGCATGAAAAACCTTGCACGAAAAGGGCATCGTGGCGCCAGGCTCGCACGCTACCTGCTGAACCGCCCGGACCGTCTGCTTGGACTGATTCTGCTCGGCAATAACTTTGTCAACATCCTGGCTTCCGCCATTGCATCGCTGATTGCGATGAGATACTACGGCGAGGCCGGTATTGCAATCGCAACAGGCATACTGACTTTTGTCATCCTGGTCTTCGCTGAAGTAACGCCGAAGACACTTGCCGCGCTGAAGCCGGACAGGTTTGCATACATTGCCGCCTTTATTTACACGCCGCTACAGAAAATCTTTTACCCGCTGGTATGGTTCGTTAACCTGATCTCGAACAAAATGCTGGCGATATTCGGTGTGCACCCCACATCCAGCTCTGATGACAGCATGAATGCTGATGAACTGCGCATGGTCGTGCACGAAGCCAGGCAGTTTATTCCGGGCAAACATACCGACATGCTGCTGGGTATTCTCGATCTTGAAAACATCAGTGTCGAAGACATCATGATCCCGCGCAATGATATTACCGGTATTGATCTGAATGATGACTGGAATGATGTGGTACAACAGATAACCAACAGCCATCGCACGCGGGTCCCTGTGTTCAAGGACAGTATCGATCACACCATGGGCATGCTGCATTTACGCAAGGTACTCAACCTGGTGGTGAATGACGAACTCACGCGTGAAACACTCGAGTCGCTGATAAGAAAACCTTATTTCATTCCGGAAGGCACATCGCTGACGCGCCAGCTGCTTAATTTCCAGAAAAACCGCAGGCGCTCAGGGCTTGTTGTTGACGAGTACGGCAGCATTCATGGTCTTGTTACGCTGGAAGACATTCTTGAAGAAATCGTCGGTCAGTTCACCACTGACTCCTCGGTACGTAATGCCGGCATCCATCCACAGGAGAATGGCAGCTATCTTATCGACGGCAGCACGCATATTCGTGAAATCAACCGCGAACTGGACTGGGAGTTGCCCACCGATGGGCCCAGGACGCTGAATGGATTGATACTGGAACACCTTGAGATGATACCGGCGCCGGGAACCAGCTTGCTGATCGCCAACTACCCTGTTGAAATCACCCGCACGGATAACAATGCAGTACAGACGGCGCGCATACACCCGCAACTGGCAACTGAATCCGAAACATCTGACAGCAACACGGAAGTGCATTGATGGCCAAAGTTAAATTGTTATATGTGTGCTCATCCTGCGGCGCCAGCCAGAGCAAATGGGCGGGCCAGTGTATGGACTGCGGTGAATGGAACACGATGATGGAGAGCATACCGCAAGCCAAAAGCAACAGGGCCGGCTTCACCCCGGGAATCAACAGTGATATTCGCATTCAGACCCTGGATGAAGTTCAGCTTGAGACAGAAGAACGCACAAAAACCGGCATCGGCGAGCTCGATCGTGTACTCGGCGGCGGCCTGGTGCACGGTTCCGTCACCCTGATCGGCGGCGACCCCGGCATCGGCAAATCGACCCTGCTGACGCAAACCATGGCGGCGCTGGCAGGCAGCCTGCCCTGCCTGTACGTGACCGGAGAAGAATCCCTGCAGCAGGTCAGCCTGCGCGCCAGGCGTCTGGGCCTGGGCGATCGCGAACTCAACCTGCTCTCGGCCACCTGTGTAGAAAATATCATTGCACTGTCCGCCAGACAAAAGCCTCGCGTGATGGTGATCGATTCCATCCAGACGATCTACACAGAAACGCTGTCCTCTGCACCGGGCGCCGTCAGCCAGGTGCGTGAAAGCGCCGCTCAACTGGTACGCTTCGCCAAACAAACCGGTACTGCTCTCTTCCTGGTCGGCCACGTGACCAAGGAAGGCACCCTGGCCGGCCCACGCGTGCTTGAGCACATGGTCGATACCGTGCTGTATTTCGAAGGCGACTCGGGTGAGCGCTACCGCATGATTCGTGCCGTCAAGAACCGTTTCGGCGCAGTCAATGAACTCGGTGTTTTTGCGATGACAGACAGCGGCCTCAAGCCGGTCAACAATCCGTCAGCCATTTTCCTGTCACGTCATGATGAGCCGGTTCCGGGCAGCATCATCACGGTGATACGTGAAGGCAGCCGTCCGCTGCTGATTGAAGTACAGGCGCTGGTCGATGAAAGCCACAGCTCCAATCCACGCCGCATCTGTCTCGGGCTCGACGCCAACCGACTCAACATGCTGCTGGCGGTGATGCACCGTCACGGTGGCATCGCGCTGTTTGACCAGGACGTGTTCGTCAATGTCGTCGGCGGTGTCCGAGTCACAGAAACCGGGGCTGATACCGCGCAACTGCTGGCAGCCTTATCGAGCTTCAGGAACAGGCCATTGCCAACGGACCTGATCACGTTCGGCGAAATCGGCCTGGCCGGTGAAATACGCCCCGTACCCAACGGCCAGGAACGCCTGCGCGAAGCCGCAAAACACGGCTTCAAACACGCCATCGTACCGAAGGCCAACATGCCGAAGAAAAGCGAGGCTATCGAAGGACTCAACATCACACCGGTACAGCGCGTTAGCGAGTTAATAGATATAACATTATAAATCGTCCACAGATGAACGCAGATAAACACGGATATTTAACGTGTGCGTTGATCCTTAAGAATAAGGCAATCAGGTATATAGCTCCCGTCAAAGGTGTATATCCAATACTTAACTTATACAAGCCTATGGTTGCCTGTGAGCGACATTGTAATCAAACAAGATAGATACAAAACGTCCGTACGTGCTCTGCTTCAATCATCCGACGCATGTGCCTGAAATTTAATAGTACAACCATTATTATGTATCCGTGTTCATCTGCGTTCATCTGTGGACCCCTCCCTATACTGGCAACTTGCAAGAATCGCGCTTAACAGCTAACGTACTGTCCCCCTTGAAAAAACACGTGGACTAGTGATGCCGGCAAAAAAGTCTGTCAATCTGGAGAAAGCCCTGACCGAACTGGAGAAACTGGTCGAGGAAATGGAACAGGGCAACCTCAGCCTGGAAGAGTCAC
>CALLCZ010000122.1 GCA_937998645.1 uncultured Gammaproteobacteria bacterium | reverse complement strand
TTGTTATGAAACAACCAGTTTTGCTACAGGCCTGGCTGGCGTGGCAATAACCGCGTTTACCAGTTCATCGGATATGTTGCCGCAGTAATTCTGTTTGAACACGGCGCAATCGAGTCTCGCTCTCAGGTCGGCGGCATTGTCCATGTGTCGGTCTCGATTATTGTCCAGGTTATTGAGCACAATGCCGACGAGGTCGAGTCCGCACATATCAAGTGCCTCGATGTTCAATAGCACCTGATTCAACACGCCAAGTTTATCTTCGGCAACGAGCAGAACCGGGAGTTTGAGCGCCATCGCAAGATCTGCGTTCAGGCCGTCCTCCGTCAATGGGGAATACAGGCCGCCGGCGCCTTCGACCAGGGTAAAACCCTCTTCATCTCGATGCTGGCAGGCTTTTACCAGTTGTTCGGTCGTCAGTTGTGAGTTGGACAGGTGAGCTGCGCGTACCGGCGATACTGGTTGTGCGAAACGATAAGGGCAAACCTCCCTGAGTTCGCCTTCATAGTGTGCAGCCTGTTTCAGGGCCAGTGCATCAGCAGGTAATAGTGCGCCACTCATGGTTTTACAGCCGGATTCAACGGGTTTGCGCGGGATTACCCGGATATTTTTTTTGTACAGGGCCTTGGCCAGTAAAACACCAATTCGTGTTTTGCCTACAGCTGTGTCAGTGCCCGTGATAAAAACGCCCTGCATTGGATTTGCTCCGAAATATAGAGCCCTACGCTGTTAGCAAGGCTCTTGCTTGTTGATATTTTTCGGCTGTTTTTGTCACAATTTCGTCGGGCAGCTCCGGCCCTGGGGCAGTCTTGTTCCAGTCCAGCGTTTCAAGATAATCACGCACGAACTGCTTGTCAAAACTGACCGGGCTGGTACCCGGCTGGTACTTGTCAGCAGGCCAGAAACGTGAAGAATCCGGCGTCAGTACTTCATCTATCAGGGTCAGACTGCCATCGTTATCGAGACCAAATTCGAATTTGGTGTCTGCGATGATGATACCACGATCTTTGGCGTATTCGGCAGCTTCCTGGTAGAGCCGCAGGCTGGTGTCGCGCACCTGCGCGGCGATGCCCTTGCCCAGCAATGTTTCGGATTCAGCGAAATCGATGTTTTCGTCATGCGCGCCCACACTGGCCTTGGTCGAGGGTGTGTAGATGACTTCGGGCAGGCGGTCAGCAATTTTCAGGCCGGGCGGCAGCGCGATACCGCAGACAGCACCCGTTTGCTGATAATCCTTCCAGCCGGAGCCGATCAGGTAGCCACGAACGATGGCTTCTACCGGCAGAGCCTTGAGCTTTTTTACGATCATCGCGTGATTTTCCACCTCGGCGCGCTCGTTGGCGTCGGGTAGCGCATCCTCGAGTGGCATGTTACTGAGATGGTTGGGGATAATGTGCGCCAGTTTTTCCATCCAGAAACGGGTGACCTGGTTCAACACTACGCCCTTGCCGGGAATTGCGTTAGGCATGACCACGTCGAACGCGGATATGCGATCCGTCGTGATGATCAGCATATGTCCCTCATCGATATCGTAAATGTCACGGACCTTGCCCTTGTGCAGTAATGGCAGGCTTTTGATATGGGTCGTATGTAGCGCTTTTGGCATGGTGATGATTTAAGATTCAGCCTGAGCTGCATTTATATGGGATTCGGCTATTCTACGCGGAGTTATTAATGACAACAAAGAAAACTGAAAACGGGCAGGGTGACAGGAAAGCCTGGGCGATTACCCATGTAGCGTTTGAAGACCTGGGAAGTTTCGAACAAATCCTCAAAGAAGAAGGTTTTGAGATCGAGTATCTCAATGCGGCTTGCGATGACCTGAGTGTTATCAACCCGGAAACAGATGACCTGCTGATCATCCTGGGCGGGCCGATCAGCGTCAATGACATCGATGAATATCCGTTTATACAGGCCGAACTGGAGATGCTCACTGAACGACTGGAAGCGGACAAACCCACCCTGGGGATCTGCTTCGGTGCCCAGTTAATCGCCAGGGCGATGGGAGCAAAAGTCTATCCCGGTCATCACAAGGAAATTGGCTGGTCACCGATACATCTGGATGAAGCCGGCAGCCGGTCGGCACTGAGGCATCTCGTTGGTGACGATGTATGCGTTTTGCACTGGCATGGTGAAACATTTGACTTGCCTGAATACGCCGAACATCTGGCTTCCACCGAGTATTATGCCAACCAGGCATTCAGCTATGGAAAGGCGCTGGCCTTGCAGTTTCATCCGGAAGTCACTGCCCGGGCACTTGAACAATGGTACGTCGGCCATACCTGCGAAATCCATCAAATCGACGGTATATCCGTGAACAAGCTGCGTGATGATGCCCGTCAGTTTGCCGATACTCTGCAGGCCCGCGCCTACACCTTTTTCAGTGAATGGCTCGAGCAGGTTTCTGTTGCAGAGCCGGAATGAATGCAGGCTCAATCAGCAAGGTCTTAAGAAGCCTGGGTGATGCCGGCATCGCGCAGCATTCACAGCGATACTTCAATACAGGCCTGGGTTAATATGGTCTCTTTTGGGGCGTATGTTTTTCTTGTGGCTGTTGTTATACCTTATTTTAAATATGATCACTCATAACAAAACCGTTTCACTCATTCTGGGCAGCGGCGGCGCTCGCGGCCTGGCCCATATCGGTGTGATCCAGTGGCTGGAAGAACATGGTTATGCCATCCACTCCATATCGGGATGCTCCATGGGGGCGCTCGTCGGGGGTGTGTATGCCGCCGGTAAACTGGATGTATTCACCGGCTGGGTCAGGGCGATTACCACGACGGATATGCTGAAATTGCTGGATATCAGCTTTGGCTCATCCGGCATGGTCAAGGGTGAGAAAATCATTAATACCCTGAAAGACCTGGTGGGTGACCAATTGATCGAAGACCTGCCCATCACGTATACCGCGGTGGCAGCGGATATCATCAATGAAAAAGAAATCTGGCTGAACA
>CALLCZ010000121.1 GCA_937998645.1 uncultured Gammaproteobacteria bacterium | reverse complement strand
GCGCCTCTGCTATATAGGCACTGTGCTGCACACCCGTTCGGACGGTTTCGGCAGCAGTCGCAGCCCGCTACAGGTTGGTGCAGAATTATACGGACACTCAGGTGTCGAGTCTGATGTTGAAATACTCGATCTAATGCTCAGCACATTCGAGTCAGCCGGTGTTAATGACATCTATCTCGACATTGGCAACGTTGATATATACAAAAACCTTGCCAAGCAGGCGGGACTGGCTGAGGATGATGAAATTCGCCTGTTTGAACTGTTACAGCAAAAAGCGGTAACCGAGATCAGTCAGCTGGTTGCCAGCCTCAGTGTTGATGCAAAGCTGGCAAAAATGATTATGCAACTGGCTGAATTGAACGGTGATTTATCGATCATCGACCGTGCGCGTGAACAGCTCAGGCAGGCAGGACCGGAAGTGATGTCGGCACTGAATTATCTTGAGCGAGTTGCGCAGGCAGTCAGCATGCATAACAAGGATGTGAAATTGAATCTCGATCTCGCGGAGTTGCACGGATACCACTACCATACCGGTGTTGTCTTCGGTGCATTTGTGCCTCAGCTGGGACAGGAAATTGCACGCGGTGGTCGTTACGATGACATCGGAAAAATATTCGGGCGTGCACGGCCGGCGACGGGCTTCAGTACAGACCTGAAACTATTGTCTGCGCTGGGTACCCGCGATATGCCGATGACGCAGAAAATACTGGCGCCTGCTGATGAAAATGAGGAGCTGCAGGTGGAAATCGATAAGCTCCGTGCTGAAGGTTATTGTATCAGCAGGATATTGCCAGGGCAGCTTGATGATGCTGCTGCCACGGGTTGCAGTCAGAAGCTGGAACAAATCAACGGCCAATGGCAATTGGTCGCTATCGAAACTTAAATACTAAAGGTTTTTTTTTCATGGCAAGAAATGTTGTCGTGCTCGGCAGCCAATGGGGTGATGAGGGCAAAGGTAAGGTTGTCGATTTATTAACAGATCGTGCAGCCGCAGTCGTGCGTTTCCAGGGCGGACATAATGCCGGCCATACCCTGGTCATTGGTGATGAGAAAACCGTTCTTCACCTGATTCCTTCCGGAATTCTGCGTGACAATGTGATGTGCCTGATCGGCAATGGCGTGGTGTTGTCACCATCAGCCCTGTTCGAAGAGCTGGACATGCTGGAAAATCGCGGTGTACCTGCAACTGAACGCTTGCGCATTTCCGAGGCCTGTCCATTAATCCTGCCTTATCACATCGCACTCGACCAGGCCCGGGAGATCGCACGCGGCAAGTCTGCAATTGGCACCACGGGTCGTGGTATCGGTCCAACCTATGAAGACAAGGTTTCCCGTCGTGGTATTCGTCTCGCCGATTTGCTCGATGAAAAGACTTTTGCTGAAAAACTGAAAATCGTGATGGACTACCATAATTTCAGCCTGAAGCATTATTTCAAAGCAGAGGAAGTTGATTATCAGCAGGTGCTTGATGAAACGCTTGGCTACCGTGAAAAACTCGCTGCGCTGGTAGCTGATATTCCCGGTATGCTGACCCGTTTCCGCAATGATGGAAAGAACATCATGTTCGAAGGGGCGCAGGGCACTCTGCTCGACATTGACCAGGGTACCTATCCTTTCGTTACATCCTCCAACACGACTGCGGGTGGTGCATGTACTGGCAGTGGTATTGGGCCGCGTGACCTCGACTACATTCTTGGTATCACCAAGGCCTATACCACCCGTGTTGGTGCCGGCCCGTTCCCGACCGAGTTGTTCGATGATACGGGTAACCACCTGGGTACCAAAGGTCATGAGTTTGGCGCCACCACCGGGCGCAGCCGTCGTTGTGGCTGGTTTGACGGTGTCGCCCTCAGACGTGCCGCACAAATCAACAGTCTTACCGGTTTGTGCATAACCAAGCTGGATGTACTGGACGGGCTGGAAACACTGAAACTGGCAACCGCCTATAAATACCAGGGTGAAACAATTGATATGCCGCCACTGGGCGCCGACGCTATTGAGCAATGTGAGCCGGTTTATGAAGAAATGCCGGGCTGGAGCGAGTCAACGGTCGGTATCAAGGATCTTGACGCACTGCCGGCCAATGCCAGGGCCTATCTGGATCGTCTGGAACAGGTAGTCGGTGTACCGATTGATATCGTATCCACCGGCCCGGAGCGTGACGAGACCATCATTCTGAATCATCCGTTTGGGTAATGAATGCATTCAGATCATAAAAAGGGCCGGCATCTGTCGGCCTTTTTTATGGGTGTAAAAAGATCATCATTGTGAACTGTTTGATAAGTAACACATACTAATCTCTCTGATACCCATATTCATGGAAATACTGAATGCAGAATTATGATATTGCCGTCATCGGTGGCGGTGCTGGCGGCCTGGTGGTTGCCAGTGTTGCTGCGCAACTGGGTTTAAATGTTGCACTGGTAGAAAAAGAAAAGCAGCTGGGTGGCGACTGTCTGCATTATGGCTGTGTGCCGAGTAAATCGTTATTGCGCTGCGCTCATGTAGCGCATATGGTCAGACACGCGGGTAAGTATGGTACAGATGTTGGCAACGCAAGTGCTGATCTGCAACAGGTCAATGCGTATATTAACAATGCTGTGCAGATTATTCAGCGACATGACAGCCATGAACGTTTCAGTGAAATCGGCTGTGATATCTACACTGGTGGTGCTCGATTTGTAAGCGCGCACTGCATACAGGTCGATGATATCGAATTGCATGCGAAACGCTTTGTCATCGCTACCGGGTCATTCGCACGAATACCTGATATGGAAGGTATCCAGTCGGTCGATTATCTAACCAATGAGGACATGTTCAGTCTTGAAACACGGCCTGAACATCTGCTTATATTGGGTGCCGGCCCGGTAGGGGTGGAGATGGCGCAGGCCTATGCGCGGCTTGGAAGCCGTGTCAGCCT
>CALLCZ010000120.1 GCA_937998645.1 uncultured Gammaproteobacteria bacterium | reverse complement strand
GGTTCAAATATGAAAGCAACAGTTAAATGGCTGGATCATATGTCATTTGTCGGTGAATCCGGCAGCGGGCATTCAATCGTTATGGACGGGGCGCCGGATGTGGGTGGCCGCAATATGGGCGTCAGGCCTATGGAGATGGTGCTGCTTGGCCTGGGTGGCTGTACCGCGTTCGATATGGTTCTGATACTTCAGCGTCAACGCCAGTCGATCAGTGACTGCCAGGTAGAAATTGAAGCCGAGCGCGCCGGGGAAGTCCCCAAGGTTTTCACAAAAATTCATGTGCATTATATCGTGAAAGGCCGTGGTCTCGATCCGAAGAAAGTTGAACGTGCAGTTAATATGACAGCGGAAAAATATTGCTCCGTATCGATAATGCTTTCTGCCTCAGTAGAATTGACGCACGATTTCGAGATTGTAGAAGAGCAGGAATAATACAGTGTCAGATTCGGCAAACAGGGCTTTTGATCAATTGCTGCAGGAGTTTTACCATGCCTGGTTTCGTTTTCATCCGGAAGAAGCCGCAAGTGTAGGTCTGGAAGAATATGCAGGATTGCTTCGCAGCTATGATGACGATGACATAGGTGCCTTGATATCGCTTAACCAGAGTATGCATTCTGCTCTCGACGAGCTCGATGAGGATGAGCTCGATGAGGACAGGTACATTGATTACCAGTTAATGAAATCGGCAGTCAGTGTTGAATGCCACGATCTGCAGGAGCTTGACTGGCGATATCGTAACCCGCTTGCCTATGTGCCGGTCCAGGCTGTCTATCAATTGCTGATACACCCCGTGCCTGATGTGCAAAAAGCGATCAAGCACCGTCTGCAGGCGATACCTGAATATTTGCGAGGGGCGCGCACGCTGTTATCGCTTATGCCGGAAAGGGTCGTCCCCGTCTGGTTGCAATCCGCTATCGAGCAATGCGAAACCGGGGCAGGGTTTGTTCGCAATCTTGGCAGACACCCATTGATATCCGAAAAATTTACCAATCCGGCACGATTGCAGTCACTGTTTGATGATGCATCTCACGCACTGGAGGAGTTTGCGCATTTTTTACAGCAGGATATGGCACACAAGGCCGCTGGAGATTTCGCTGTCGGCGAGGATCGTTTCAATCGCCTGCTGGTTGAAAACCATTTTTTCGATGTCGATGCAAAAGAAATGCTCGCCTTTGGCGAAAAGCTGTTTGCAGAAACAGAGTCTGAATTAAAAGCACAGGCTGAGTCGATGGAAACGGGAGCTGATATCAGTGCATTGCTGGAGAAGATCAAGGTAAAGCATCCAAAGCCGGCCCGGCTTCTTGATACTTATCGCCAGGGCATGCGTGACGCACACAAGTGGTTGCAGCAGCATGACCTGGTGACACTGCCAGAGAAAGAGGCCTTGCATATACAGGAAACCCCCGGATTTTTAAAACCCCTGATTCCATTTGCGGCTTACGAGCCACCCCTGCCTGCAGATAATAAACAACGCGGTCTGTATTACGTTACAACGCCCGATGATGAAGCCTTGCTGGCTGAACATAACCAGTACAGCATCGATCTTACCAGCGTTCATGAATCCTATCCGGGTCATCATCTACAGTTTGTTACTGCAAATATTCACCATGCAGACAATATGACGCGCTCGGTACATGCTTCTGCTTCGCTGTATGAAGGCTGGGCCTTATATTGCGAGGACCTGATGGAAGAGCAGGGCTTTCTCAACAGGAAAGAACATCGTTTTATTATGCTGCGCGACAGGTTATGGCGTGCATTGCGCGTAATTATCGATGTCAGGATACACACCCAGGGACTCAGTATGGAGGACGCTTCAAAACTCATGGTAGAAAAACTCGGCTTTGATCAGCAGTCTGCCGATGCAGAACTTGCCTGGTACTCGACAGCGCCGACCGTTCCCTTGTGTTATGCGAGCGGTTATGAGTTGATCAAGGCCGTGCGTGAACATCAACAGCAACAACGGGATTTCGAGCTGAAGGCCTTCCACGATGCCTTGCTAAAACAGGGTTCAATCGCCCTTCCACTGGTGATCAGGCGAGCCTTTGGAGAAGATGCCTGGAACTATGCCAGAGAGAAGGTGTTTACGCAGGGTTAATATAATTAGTCCACAGATGGACGCAGATAAACACAAATAAGGAATAGCCGCGAAAAACGCAAAGAACGCAATAATTTCGGGTGTGTTATATCACCTGCCCTGAAGGGCGTACGCGTATACAGGATCCTGTAAACCTGATCGAATACCAGGCTCGGTGCGCATCAATAATTACCACCGATAATTTAAATGCTATTTCCTTTATGTTATTCCATAATAAACCCCTTATTATAATAATTATTCTTCGCGTGCTTTGCGTTTTTCGCGGTTATAAAACATGTTTAAATCTGTGTTTATCTGCGTTCATCTGTGGACTCAATAAATACACAACACCCCATTCGCAATACTGACAAATCAGCTCCACAGGGTACAATGTCGGCTTCGATTCAGGATGCACCTTTGAGCAGTTCAAATTCCCCCAAGCTAAACCCCCAACAGGCCAAAGCCGTTTTCGGTATTGACGGTCCCATGCTGGTACTTGCCGGGGCGGGCAGTGGCAAGACGCGTGTTATCACGGAAAAAATTA
>CALLCZ010000119.1 GCA_937998645.1 uncultured Gammaproteobacteria bacterium | reverse complement strand
CAGGCGGCTTCTTTAAAAGGGAAGGAAAGCCGAGTGACGCTGAAGTACTTAATGCCAGATTAATCGACCGCCCAATTCGCCCGTTATTTCCGGACGGATACGTTAATGAGGTTCAGATTATTAATACCGTTACCAAAGGGGTCACCTGGGTTGATGTGGGTGGCCCTTCCTCTAGTATTGCCATTGGTCCGTTGGGCAAACGGGCTTTTGCTACTGTGCCATCGCTCGATAAGGTGGTCGAAATCAGCAACCAGGTTGTGGTTCGTGTCAGCAAGAATGGTGGCGGAATAGGGACAGTTACCTCCATTCCGGAAGGGATAAACTGCGGCGCTACCTGTGTCGCCAGTTTCGATGCAGGGACTGAAGTTCAATTAGACTATGATATTGATTCTGCCAGCGGTTCATCCTTTGACTCCTGGGGTGGATCGTGCTCCGGTTCTTCTTCCTGCGCATTTGTCGTTGCGATCGGGACATTTCCGATAATATTGTTCAATGCAATTGCAGGAGATTGCTTTATCGCGACCGCTGCATATGGCTCCTGGCTGGATCCTCATGTTGTAACCCTGCGAAGATTCAGGGATGAGCATATGCTGACCAACGCAATCGGAAGGTGGTTTGCCGATCTTTACTACCGCTACTCACCACCGATGGCGGACTATATTCGTGAGAGAGAAAATCTGAAGGCAGCGGTAAGGGTAATTCTTGGCATGATCATCTTCGCGATTAAGTATCCGATATTGGCAGGAATATTGGTGCTCCTGCCCGTGCCCATAGTAATTAGCCGTAGAAGAAGGCGATTAAGATTTGCTCATTTGGCAAACAAAGAAGAATAGAAATTAAATTCGGAGTTTTACGGAATTCAGTTATGTATTGTCTTGCTTAAAGGCCAAGCCCGAAAAACTAGTCTGAAATCATGGGTAGGATACCCCTAATCTAGTTTATTGATTTATCTATGGGAACCGAGATCGAGCAGGAGATCAGGAGGCACCCACGCCAGAAAAAATACCCACTATTATCGCGCTAGTTACGTGGTCCGTAAAACCGGGGCCAGACCATTGGCTCGAAAGCGGACATTCCAAGTTGGAAATCAAGTTTCGATATCAGGGAATTGAAGTAGTAATACCCCAGAGTTTGCTGCTGAAATGAGACATGAACGGATTCACTTGGGGCGAAATTTCGGGCAACCCCACAAATGAAAAGACCCTCCGGCTAATAGCCCGAGGGTCCCACGTCAATTCTGGCGTAATTGACTGATTTTAAAGAAAGGAATTGGTAGCGGGGGCAGGATTTGAACCTACGACCTTCGGGTTATGAGCCCGACGAGCTGCCAGACTGCTCCACCCCGCACCGGAGGCAGGCATCATACTGATTTACGCAACAAGATGCAAGATCAGCCGTGCCGATACAGTAAACATTTAAAGTGCTTGAAGCAAGAACAAACGAGGATCTATGAATTAACGGGGTGCTCGCGGCTGAAGCCTGTGCTGAGCAAAGTCGAGGGGCCGCTGCTACGATTTCTGTCGATGGCTCAGTTGAACACGGCTGCGCATATCGACATCAGACCGGCGGGATAGAGCCCCAGTGCAAGTATCGCCACACTGTTGGTGCTGAGTGCGATCTGCATATCACGGCCGCAGCTGATGGGTTGTGTATCCACGGCATCATCGAAGTACATCAGCTTGATGATTCTGAGGTAGTAGAACAGTCCGATGATCGAGAAAACAACACCGACAACCGCCAGCCAGGTCATGCTGATATCGACCACTGCACTGAGTACGGCAAGTTTGGCCCAGAAACCCAGTGTTGGTGGCACACCGGCCATAGAGAACATCAGGATCAGCATCATGAATGCGAACCACGGGCTGCGCTGGTTCAGGCCGCGGTAATCATCCAGCTCTTCAGCTTCGAAGCCTGCGCGTGACATGTACAGCACGACGCCGAAACCGCCGAGTGACATGATGGCATAAGCCAGGGTGTAGAACATGGCTGATGAATAGCCGTCTGCGGTACCGGCCAGTATACCCAGCAGGATGAAGCCAACGTGGGATATGGTCGAGTAGGCCAGCATGCGTTTGATATTGGTCTGTGCGATTGCAATGATATTACCGGCAGCCATCGACAACACGGCAAGAATCACCAGCATCATCTGCCAGTCGGCATGCAGGCCGCCCAGTCCTTCGACCAGCAGGCGTATGATGATCGCAAATCCGGCGATCTTGGGCGCCGAGCTCAGGTAGGCGGTGACAGCGGTAGGTGAACCCTGGTAGACATCGGGTATCCACATGTGAAACGGTACCGCGCCGAGCTTGAACGCCAGTGCAACCACGATGAATACCAGCGCAAACACCAGGCCGAGCTGTGCATCACTGCCCTGCTCCACCGCAGACACGGCATTGGCAATATCCGCAATAGCAAGACTGCCGGACAGTCCGTAAAGAATCGACATGCCATAGAGCAGCATGCCGGATGCAATGGCGCCGAGTACAAAGTACTTCATTGCCGCTTCAGAAGCATTGCCATTTTCACGGTCAAACGCAACCATGGCGTATAAACACAGCGACATCAGCTCAAGGCCGAGATACAACAACAGCAGGTTGCTGGATGACACCATGATCATCATGCCCAGCACGCCGAACAGGCCAAGCACATAAAACTCGCCTTTGAAGATGTCCCGGTCGCGCAGGTAATCTCTCGAATAAACGAAGATAACGAAGGTGATCGCGAGGATGAACAACTTCAGCGTATCGGCCAGCTGGTCCTGCACGAACATGTCGTTGAATGCCAGTACGCGCTGGTCAGCTTCTCCTAGAGTGATCAACGCGGCCGTCACCAGCAAAGTTAACTGGCTCAGCGAATAGGTCAGGTTACGCCTGTTTTCTTCGATAAATACATCAACAACCAGTACCACGCAGGCCATTACCAGCAGGAAAATCTCGGGCCATGTGATTGCGATATTAAGTGCGTCTAGAGTCATTGTTCTTTCCAGTAGCTGTAGCCTGGCCGGTTACAATTTTGATTGGGCCACATGCTGCAGCAGGTTTTCAACCGATGCGTGCATAACATCAACCAGCGGCGCCGGCCACAGGCCAAGTACCAGCACTGCAACCGCCAGTGTTGCCATGATAATAAACTCGCGCGTATTCAGATCCTGCAGTGCACGCACGTTGTCATTGGCCACCTCGCCGTAGAACACGCGCTTGACCATCCACAGGGTGTAAGCCGCACCCAGGATCAGCGTGGTTGCGCCGAGGAAGGCATACCAGAAGTTGGCGTGGAAGCTGGCAATGATCACCATGAACTCGCCGACAAACCCGGAAGTGCCTGGCAGACCCGCATTCGACATCGCGAAGAACACCGCAAAGGCGGCAAATACCGGCATGGTATTGACCACACCGCCGTAATCATTGATCTGGCGCGTGTGCATGCGGTCATACAGCACCCCGATCATGAGGAACATGGCGCCCGAGATAAAGCCGTGCGAAATCATCTGTATCATTGCACCTTCGATCGCGAGCACGGCACCGCTCTGGGCCACATTGGCCGGATTGCTCCATATCTGGAACACGATGAAGATACCCAGGGTGACAAAACCCATGTGCGCAATCGACGAGTAAGCCACCAGCTTCTTCATATCGCGCTGTACCAGTGCAACGAAGCCGATATACACCACGGCAACCAGAGACATAAATATGATTAACCAGTCAAGCTCGCGGCTGGCATCCGGCGTGATCGGCAGGCTGAAACGCAGGAAGCCGTAGCCGCCGATTTTCAGCATGATGGCGGCCAGGATCACCGAGCCACCCGTCGGCGCCTCAACGTGCGCATCCGGCAACCAGGTATGCACCGGCCACATCGGCACTTTTACCGCGAACGCCATCAGGAACGAGAGGAAGATCAGCGTCTGTTCGGTGATGCCGAGCTTGAGTGTGTGCATGTCCAGGATCGAGAAGCTGTCACCCTGGTAGTACATGTAGATCAGCGACACCAGCATCAGCACCGAGCCGATAAAGGTATAAATAAAGAACTTGATGGTGGCGTACACCCTGCGCTCACCGCCCCAGATGCCGATAATGATGAACATCGGTATCAGCATGCCTTCCCAGAACACGTAGAAGAAGATCGAATCCAGCGCAGCAAACACGCCGATCATCAGGCCTTCCATAATCAGGAACGCGGCGAAATACTGCGATACTTTTTTCTGGATCACTTCCCAGCCTGCGATGACCACCAGCACGGTGGTGAAGGTCGTCAGTATGATCAGCGGCATGGATATGCCATCAACGCCCAGGTGATAGTAAATCTTGAAGGTACTGATCCAGTCGTGCTTCTCGACAAACTGCATGCTGGCAGTGCTCGAATCAAAACCGGTGTACAGAAACAGGCTGAGAATGAAGGTTGCCAAAGATACCACCAATGCCAGGCGACGCACGCCCTGCGTATCTCCCTTATCGCCAGTGAATAACACCGCAAGGCCACCGAGTATCGGTGTCCACAGTGTCAGGCTTAGCAATGGCCAGTCGGCATTCATAGTTAACCTTGTATCGTTAAAGTATTACAAAAAGAGTGAGCAACATCAGTACGCCGATAATCATCGCAAAGGCGTAGTGGTATAACAGCCCGGTTTGAACATGGCGCACAATACTTGAGAACCAGCCGACCAGTTTTGCCGAACCGTTAACAATCAGGCCATCAATCAGTACAACATCGCCAAACTGCCATAAGCGGTTACCCAGACCCCGGCTGCCACCGCCGAATGCCCATTCATTGAACTCGTCAAAGCCATACTTGCGATCGAGTATGTTGTATATGACA
>CALLCZ010000118.1 GCA_937998645.1 uncultured Gammaproteobacteria bacterium | reverse complement strand
ATCGCCGACAGGTATTCGATATCTGCCGTCGCCTTGCCGTTAACAACCTTGCGATACGGTGTTTCAAGAAAACCGTATTCATTGGTGCGGGCATAGACAGACAGCGAGTTGATCAAACCGATATTCGGGCCTTCCGGTGTTTCAATAGGACAAACACGGCCATAATGTGTCGGGTGCACGTCGCGCACTTCGAAGCCTGCGCGCTCACGCGTCAGGCCACCCGGCCCAAGCGCAGATACACGACGCTTGTGCGTGACTTCTGACAGCGGATTATTCTGGTCCATGAACTGGGACAACTGGCTCGAGCCAAAGAATTCCTTCATTGAAGCTGCGACAGGCTTGGCATTGATCAGGTCCTGAGGCATCAGCTCATCCTGTTCTGCCGTCGTTAAACGTTCCTTAACTGCACGTTCAACGCGAACAAGACCAACCCGGAATGTGTTTTCAGCCATTTCGCCAACGCAACGGATACGACGGTTGCCAAGGTGATCAATATCATCAACGATGCCCTTGCCATTGCGTATGTTTAGCAATTCCGTGAGCACCGCCAGGATATCGTCCTGGTTCAGGGTGCCGGCACGCTCATTATCATCGATACCCAGACGGCGGTTGAACTTCATACGGCCGACCGCAGATAGATCATAACGATCGGCGGTAAAGAACAGGTTATTGAACAGGTTTTCTGCCGCATCCTTGGTTGGCGGCTCGCCTGGACGCATCATGCGATAGATTTCGATCTGTGCTTCCAGCTGTGTTGTGGTCGGATCCAGCCTCAGTGTATTGGACATGAACGGGCCGACTTCGAGGTCATTGGTATAGATAACCCTGAATGACTTGACCTTGTGCTCCTGCAAGTGCGCCACAAGCTCTTCGGTAAACTCTGCGTTGGCCGGCGCAATAATTTCTCCGGTATCTGTATCGATAATATCGTGAGCCAGAACCTTGCCGTGGAGGTAATCAAGCGTTGCATTCAGCTTCTTGATTTTTTTCGCTTCAAGCTGCTTGATGTGACGCATGGTGACGCGGCGCCCGGCTTCAACGATAAGTTCCTTGCCGGACTTGATATCGAATGTCGTGGTTTCGCCGCGCAGACGTTCGGGCACCAGGTCAAAGCTGACACCGTCTTTACTGAAAGTGAATTCGATGGTGTCAAAGAAGGTATCGAGTATCTGCTCGTTGTTGAAGCCCAGCGCACGCAGCAATATTGTCGCCGGTAATTTACGGCGGCGGTCAATACGAACGAACACGCTGTCCTTTGGATCAAATTCGAAATCGAGCCATGAACCGCGGTAAGGAATAACGCGTGCAGAATAGAGAATCTTGCCTGAAGAGTGTGTTTTGCCCTTGTCGTGATCGAACAGCACACCCGGTGAGCGGTGCAGCTGTGACACGATGACACGCTCGGTACCATTGATAACGAAGGTACCATTCTCTGTCATCAACGGCATTTCACCCATGTAGACTTCCTGTTCTTTAACGGTCTTGGGCGTGGTCTTCTTCTTCGACTCCTTGTCGTAGATGGCAAGGCGCATGGTCACTCGCAATGGCGCCGCATAGGTCATTCCACGCAGCTGACACTCCTTGACATCAAATACCGGTTTACCCAGTGTGTAATTAACGTATTGCAGTTCCACATGCCCGGAATAACTGACAATTGGAAACACAGATGTGAATGCACCATGCAGACCCATTTCAGTACGTTCTTTTTGCGGCACATCGGCCTGCAAAAAGCCCCTGAATGAATCAAGTTGCATGGAAAGCAAGTAGGGCACATCCAGAATAGGTGGACGTTTACCGAAATCCTTACGGATGCGTTTTTTCTCGGTAAAAGAATATGCCATCAGTAATCCTCTATCGCGCGTGTAAATTAATAAGCGGCACCCTTTTCGGGTATCCGTAACTGACGAGCATATGTTTACAACTCATCAGCAATGTGTGTCTCAGCGTTTATCGCCGGAAACAGGAAAAGGCCGGCAGCCCGTTTGTTTTAAAAACAAAGGCTACCAGCCTGTCCTGTCGCTGATATTCCAGCTCCAGCGTTCTGTCTATTTGAGTTCGACAGATGCGCCAGCTTCTTCAAGTGATTTCTTGATTTCTTCAGCTTCGTCTTTGGAAGCAGCTTCCTTAATAGTTGTAGGCGCACCTTCAACTGTATCTTTAGCGTCTTTCAGGCCCTGGCCTGTGATAGCACGTACGGCCTTGATCACAGCAACCTTGTTATCACCGATACCGGCAAGGACAACATCAAACTCGTCCTTTTCTGCGGCAGCAGCGCCACCAGCATCAGCGGCAGCAGCAGGAGCTGCGGCAACTGCAGCAGCTGCAGATACGCCAAATTTTTCTTCCATTGCGGAAATCAGATCTACGACTTCCATTACAGACATGTTGGAAATAGTTTCCAGAATTTCGTCTTTTGAAACAGCCACGATTCTTCTCCAGATTAAAAGTTAATTAAATGCAAAGTAGCGTTGGTTTCTACGCACTCGCCTGTTTTTGGTCACGTACTGCAGCCACGGTGCGAACAAGTTTCGCGTGTGGTTCATTAAGAGTACGTACGAATTTCTCGATCGGCGCTTTCATCACTGCCATCAGCATGCTCAAAGCCTGCTCTCGGTTAGGCAGTTTAGCCAGACGTTCGATCTGTTCAACCGGCAATACTTCACCGCCAACAGAAATAATCTTGGCAATGAGTTTGTCGTGATCCTTGGAGAAATCCTTAACGAGTCGAGCAGCTGCACCCGGATCTTCCTGGGAAAAGGCCATGATTAACGGGCCTACCAGTGAATCCTTCATGCACTCGAAATCGGTACCATCAACAGCGCGCTTGACCAGCGAATTCTTGACCACGCGCAGATAGACCCCTTCATTACGCGCCTTGACACGTAACTCGGTCATTTCATCTACGCTAAGACCGCGGTATTCAGCAGCTACTGCTGAATGCGCGCTGGCAGCGATTGTAGATACCTCAGCGACAATTGATTTCTTGTCTTCAAGATTAAGTGCCACTTTAGCTCTCCAGTTAAGCTCAGGCTGTTCCCGATGAATGTAAAACATTCGCAGAACTACCTCAGCCAAGTTAACAAGTCATATAAAAAAACATGACTCTCTTACACGGCGACTCTGAGATCAGAGTTTCACCATCTGCGCAGGAGATTAAGCATTCCGGTATAAGCGGAACACACCTGCGGTCTTTGACGTCACCGATAACTCGGCTGTCAAATCTACGAAATAACCGGCAATGCCGATTATTCCGAATTCTTCCAGTACGGTCGCGGTATACGGAGATACCGCCATCTTTTAATAACGAGTTATCAAAAGATGGCGCAAAAGAAAAATCACTGTTTTCTTTTGCGTGCCCGGAATGGCCATGGATGGCCTGTTCCGGGCTTAGCCAAGACTGGCTTGATCAATCGCTATACCAGGACCCATGGTCGAGGAAACAGCAATCTTTTTCAGGTAAACGCCCTTGGCCGCAGTCGGCTTGGCCTTGACCAGTGCGGCGATTAAACCTTCGATGTTTTCTTTCAGTGCAGCCACTTCAAATTTCACGGTACCAACTGAACAATGAATGATACCTGCTTTATCAGCACGGTAACGAACCTGTCCTGATTTGGCGTTTTTCACCGCAGTTGCAACATCAGGAGTCACCGTACCCACCTTCGGGTTTGGCATTAAGCCACGCGGTCCCAGGATCTGCCCGAGAGCACCGACGACGCGCATTGCATCAGGAGAAGCGATTACCACGTCAAAATTGAAATCGCCCTTCTTGACCTGCTCAGCCAGATCATCCATGCCCACGATATCTGCGCCAGCGGCTTCTGCAGCCTTGGCATTTTCACCATCGGTGAAAACAGCTACACGAACTTCCTTACCTGTGCCATTTGGCAACACGGTAGCGCCACGAACTACCTGGTCGCTTTTCTTAGGATCAATGCCGAGATTTACAGCGATATCCACTGACTCGGTAAACTTGACAGTGGACAGATCCTTCACCAGCTTTAACGCTTCTTCGATCGGATACTGCTTGTCGCTGTCAATTTTTTCACGAATTGCCTTGAGTCTTTTACACAGCTTTGCCATTAGTTCACACCCTCTGTTTCGAGACCCATGCTACGCGCGGTGCCGGCAATAGTCCGTACCGCAGCGTCCATATCGGCAGCAGTCAGGTCAGGCATCTTGGTAGTGGCGATTTCTTCCAGTTGCGCGCGATTAACTTTGCCCACCTTTTTCACATGCGGCTCACCACTACCACTCTTGATACCCGCGGCTTTTTTCAGCAGCACTGCGGCAGGTGGCGTTTTGGTAATAAAGGTAAAGCTTTTATCAGCGTATACAGTGATTACAACAGGAACCGGCAGACCCTTTTCCATGCTCTGGGTCTTGGCATTGAATGCCTTGCAGAATTCCATGATATTGACGCCGTGTTGACCCAGCGCAGGACCAACTGGCGGACTCGGATTCGCTTCACCAGCGCTGACCTGCAGCTTGATGTATGCGTCTACTTTTTTTGCCATATGACTACTCTCCCGGGTGCAAGCGCCTGGCTCATATGTACAGGCTCCCCGTCTATTTAAGTTATCAGTGGCGAGGGACGAGTGGAGAGGTCATCAAAACCTTGCCATTCGTCCCTCGCCCCTTGCCACTGTCGAAAAAGGCGACGCCTTTTCGACTAGCCTTTTTCGACCTGGCCGAAATCCAGTTCCACAGGTGTAGAACGGCCAAATATCAGCACGGCCACCTTCAGGCGACTGTGCTCGTAATCGACTTCTTCGACGACACCGGTAAAGTCGTTGAATGGGCCATCCGTCACGCGAACAACCTCGCCCGGCTCGTAAAGCACCTTGGGTTTCGGTTTCTCCGCACCTTCCTGGATCGCGCCAAGAATCTGCTGTGCTTCCCTGTCCGAGATGGGCGCAGGCCTGTCCTTGGTGCCGCCAATAAAGCCCATGACCTTGGGCACGTCTTTTACCAGGTGCCAT
>CALLCZ010000117.1 GCA_937998645.1 uncultured Gammaproteobacteria bacterium | reverse complement strand
ATGAACAGACGACCGCATATCGGAGTAGGGGTCATGGTCTGGAACGGCGACAGGCTCTTACTGGGGAAGAGAATCAGTGCCCACAGTGAAAATTCGTGGCAGTTTCCTGGCGGGCATCTTGAATTTGGTGAAACTGTAGAGGCCTGTGCAGGGCGGGAAGTCGAGGAAGAGGCGGGAATAAAAATCCGTAATATCAAACCCGCTGGATTCACCAACGATGTCTTTATCGATGCGGATAAGCATTACGTTACATTATTTGTTTCCTCTGAATACGGCTCAGGGGAGTTGACGGTGATGGAGCCGGATAAATGCGAGCAATGGCAATGGTTTCAGTGGAACAGGCTGCCGGAACCTTTGTTCTT
Organism: uncultured Gammaproteobacteria bacterium; assembly: GCA_937998645.1. Classification (GTDB taxonomy): domain Bacteria; phylum Pseudomonadota; class Gammaproteobacteria; order SZUA-229; family SZUA-229; genus JABDQW01. The sequence continues at coordinate 9,789 of CALLCZ010000117.1, read as the reverse complement.
ACCCATCAGAAACTTCTTGAAACAGCACCCTGATTTATACGCATTGCGTTACGGTCCGGGTATTCAAGCAGGCGCGCATAGATAAAATCAGCCAGCCATGGCGCTATTTTTTCACTTCCATGCAGGAACTGGTAAGCCAGCTTTGATGCATGGGTATCGCCCGTGTCATACATGTAAAAGAAATCGCGCATATCAGGGAAGCCCAGCATCGCTGCCAGAGCCTCGACCTGGGCAAAGCGCCACTGCTCGAACCCTGTTTCGATGTTCCAGCTTATCGACCGGGTATTACCCTGCTTGTTGTAGGTTAAATGGAAGCGTTCAGGCACCTGATCCTTGAACCACACGTAGAGATCCATGTCAGAATCTGCGAAAGATCTGCGATTTGCGTTGCCGCCGTAGTTGCGAAATCTGGATATTTCTCTGAGCATGTGTAGAACCTAGCTTATATTGTACAAGTAAGTAAAATATTTTTGTATTTACGGTGAATATAGCCCGATAATCGGGCATGTTATGTAATGTAGATCTACAATTGAGACAAAGCTTATAACAACAAATTCAGAATGACCCATACTATAAAACCTGACATGCAGGAACTATGGAACAGTTCGCAGTTGAACGGCGCCAGTGCAGCATGGCTGGAGTCATTGTATGAGGCTTACCTGGGTAACCCGGAGACCGTCGATCCCGAGTGGAGAAAGTTTTTCGACGGTTTACCCAAAGTCAAATCAGGGAATGGCAGTAACGGCGGCAGGGAAGTGTCTCACGCCGAAGTCAGGGACTTCTTCAGGGCGATAGCCAAAGAGCATCATGCAGTTCCAACCGCAACCCCAAGTCATGACATTGAACTGGAGCGTAAACAGGTTCACGTTCTTCAGTTGATCAATGCCTACCGTTTTCGTGGTCATCAGCATGCCGAAACAAATCCACTAAGAAACGGCCATCAGGCAGAGGTGCCGGAACTGGACCTTTCCTATCACCAGCTTGGTCCAACAGATTTAAATACTGTTTTCGAAACCGGATCATTGGCCGGGCCTGAATTATTAACCCTGGGCGAGATATACAGCAAGATAAGAGAGACCTACTGTGGTTCTATAGGTGCAGAGTATATGCACATCATGGAGACTGCTGAAAAGCGCTGGTTACAGCAAAGACTCGAACTGACAAGAGGCAAGATAAGTCTGTCTTTTGAGGAAAAGATCAACGTCCTGCAACAGCTGACCAATGCGGAAGGCCTGGAACAATACTTACATACAAAGTACGTAGGCCAGAAAAGATTCTCACTTGAGGGCGGTGAGTCATTAATCCCCATGCTTGATGAGCTGGTTATGCATGCCGGTGCGCAGGGTGTTAAAGAAGTTGTTATAGGCATGGCGCATCGTGGCCGCCTGAATGTGCTGGTGAATATTCTTGGTAAAACGCCGGCCGAGTTGTTCTCGGAGTTTGAGTACACCAAGGACGTGAAAGAGCTGACTGGTGACGTTAAATACCACCTCGGCTTTTCATCTAACATGCAATCTCGAGGTGGCCCGGTTCATCTGGCTCTGGCTTTTAATCCATCTCACCTGGAGATCGTTGGGCCCGTAGTAGAAGGCTCGGTACGCGCGCGTCAATGGCGTCGCGGTGATGCTGAAGGTGTTGAGGTGATACCGGTGCAGATTCATGGCGATGCTGCATTTGCCGGGCAGGGCGTAGTGATGGAGACACTGCAGATGTCGCAATCAAGAGGCTTCTCTACAAAAGGCACGATACATATCATCGTTAATAACCAGATTGGTTTTACAACCAGTTATCAGAAAGATGCACGTTCAACGCATTATTGTACTGATGTCGCAAAAATGGTTGATGCGCCTATTTTTCATGTCAATGGCGATGATCCGGAAGCAGTGGTTGCAGTTACCCGGCTTGCAATCGACTATCGCATGGCATTCAAGAAAGGTGTTGTTATCGACATGGTCTGCTACCGTCGCCATGGTCACAATGAAGCAGACGAGCCCAAGGCTACGCAGCCGATGATGTACAGGAAAATCCACAACTTGCCCACGACGCGTGCTATCTATGCAAATAAGCTGGTGAATGAAGGCGTGCTGCGACAGCACCAGGCAGAAGAGGTTGTAGTTAATCTACGAAAAACGCTGGAATCGGGACAATGCGTGTTGCCGCACAAGCTGCCCAGGGGTGGCCATGATGAAGCTGATCACCTGGACTGGAAGCGCTATACATCGGCGTCGCTGCTTGACGATGTTGAAACGGGTGTGCCAATAGAAACGATTCGGAAACTGGCTGCAGTCCTGGAGCAACTGCCTGAAGGTTTTGAATTGCAGGGCAGGGTACAGAAGATTATGGATGACCGTCATCGCATGACAGCCGGGGGTTTGCCGCTTGACTGGGGTTACGCCGAAACCATGGCCTATGCCACCCTGGTGAACGAAGGCTATCCTGTGCGGATGTCGGGTCAGGATAGTGGTCGAGGTACTTTCTTTCATCGGCATGCCGTTCTGCATAACCAGAAAGACGGTATCGCATTTGTGCCTTTGCGCAGCATCGGCAAGGGTAAGAATAATTTTCTGGTAATTGATTCATTATTATCCGAACTCGCCGTGCTGGCATTTGAATGTGGTTTTTCAACGGCAGACCCGAAAGTGCTTGTGATATGGGAGGCTCAGTTCGGTGACTTTGCCAATGGGGCGCAGGTTGTTATTGATCAGTTTATATCTGCGGGTGAACATAAGTGGGGCAAGTCTCTCGGGCTTGTGATGCTGTTGCCACATGGTTTTGAAGGCCAGGGTGCAGAACACTCATCTGCTCGCATCGAGCGTTTTCTGCAACTGTGTTCAGGAAATAACATGCAGGTTTGTGTGCCGAGTACGCCGGCACAAATATTCCATTTGCTGCGCAGGCAGATGCTGCGCAATTGCAGAAAACCCCTTATAGTGATGACGCCAAAGAGTCTGCTTCGTCATAAAGAATGCACCAGCTCTCTCGATGACCTTGCCAGTGGGTTCTATCAACGCGTGTTGCCTGAAGTGGATGATATTGATCCTGAAAAGGTGAAACATATCATTCTCTGCAGCGGCAAGGTGTATTATGAACTATTGATCGAGCGCAGAGCCAAGAAGCGCAATGACATTGCCATTGTTCGCGTAGAGCAATTGTACCCGTTCCCGGGCCCGGAACTCGATGCCTTGCTGAAATGCTACACTGAAACCCGGGATCTTGTATGGGTACAGGAAGAACCGAAAAATCAGGGCGCATGGGATTTTGTAAAACCGCGTATTCCGGCAATGCTGAATGACAGGTGGAATCTTCATTATGTTGGCCGAGAGTCTTCGTCGGCTCCAGCTGTTGGTTCTGCGAAACTGCATGCTGTTCAACAGCGTGATCTGGTTGACAGGGCGATAAACTTTAATCGAGATAAAAACATTAAATGAACAGGAAGGCTGAAACATGTCAGTAGAAGTCAAGGTCCCGGTCTTGCCGGAGTCTGTCGCAGATGCCGTCATAGCTGGCTGGCACAAGCAGGTCGGTGAGAGTGTGAAGCAGGATGAAATGCTGGTAGATCTTGAGACTGACAAGGTGATACTTGAAGTGCCGGCAATCAGCAGCGGCATTATCAAGGAGATCCGCTTTGATGTTGGAGACACAGTTACCGCTGACCAGGTGCTTGCGATAATCGATGATACAGCTGCAGCTTCCGAGCAGTCTGCACAACTGGAGCAGGAGTCTGAACAGGAACAACAGGCAGGGCAGCAGACTGAGCAAGCGCAGACTGAACAGCGTGAAATTGAAGAATCAGAGGATGTTGCCATCAGTCCGTCAGCCAGAAAACTCATGGCAGAAAAAAATATTCATTCATCTGAAATAAATGGCAGTGGCAAAGGCGGCCGTATTCTCAAGGAAGATGTGATCGAATACCTGGATAAGCAGACGCAACCGCAAACGTCTGACAAGCAACAGGTTGAAGCTGCAGCCTATGAACGCAAAACCGAAAAATTACCGCTGTTTGAATCCGCAAATTTAGAAGGACGTATCGAAAAGCGCGTCACCATGACACGTTTGCGTGCGCGTATTGCTGAGCGCTTGCTCGAGGCGCAGCATAATGCGGCGATTCTGACGACGTTCAATGAAGTTAACATGAAGCCTGTAATGGAGTTGCGTGCAAGATACAAGGATCAGTTCGAGAAAGAATATGGTGTCAAGCTCGGCTTCATGTCGTTTTTTGTGAAAGCCTCGGTCGAAGCGTTGAAAAAATTTCCCGCAGTCAATGCATCAATTGACGGCAATGACATTGTTTATCATGGATATTACGATATCGGTATTGCAGTTTCAGGCCCGAGCGGTCTGGTTGTGCCGATATTGCGAAACACGGAGGATATGACATTGGCGCAAATAGAGCAGGCAATAATCAGTTATGCCACCAGGGCAAACGAGAATAAACTGTCGATTGAAGATATCACTGGCGGCACATTTACGATATCCAATGGTGGGGTGTTCGGATCGATGCTGTCGACACCGATTCTAAATCCTCCACAGAGCGGGATTCTTGGCATGCATACGATCAAGCAAAGGCCTATGGTTGTTGATGGTGAGATTACGGTACTGCCTATGATGTATCTGGCCTTATCTTATGACCATAGAATTATTGATGGCCGGGAAGCGGTTCAGTTCCTGGTGACCATAAAAGACATGCTGGAAGAGCCGTCGCGCATGTTAATTGGTGTTTAAGTCGCACGTGGCATGAGAATGCTGTCCGGGTAATTTTTGATTGATACAGGTGTAAATTGAGCAATTCAAGATTTGATGTGGTTGTAATCGGGGCTGGCCCTGCTGGCTATGTGGCTGCAATCCGTTGTGCGCAGCTGGGTTTGACCGTGGCCTGTGTTGATGAATGGCTGAACAAGGGTGAGCCAACACTGGGAGGGACTTGTCTTAATGTGGGTTGTATCCCTTCAAAAGCATTGCTTGAATCATCGCACCTGTTTGCGTCATCTCGCAATGATTTTCCCGATCATGGCATCAATGTGAAAGGTGTCAGCATTGATGTAAATCAAATGATGGCACGCAAGAACAAGGTTGTTAATGAGCTTACGAATGGCATCAACAGTTTGTTCAAGATTAACAAGATTACACGTGTCCATGGGCATGCGCGTTTATCTCCCGAAAAGATCGTAAAAGTGTATGATCGTGGAAGTCCTCATACAAGAGAGACACTTGAGGCCGATAACATCATCATTGCAACAGGCTCATCTGCAATCAAGCTCGAACGTGCGCCTAAAACAGATGGCTATATCTTCGATTCTTCAGGTGCGCTGGAATTTGATACGGTTCCAAAGACGCTCGGTGTTATTGGTGCAGGTGCGATCGGGCTCGAGCTCGGCACTGTCTGGTCGCGCCTGGGTTCAGAAGTTGTATTGCTTGAATGTATGGATACTTTTCTGCCTGCAGCAGACAGACATATATCGAGAGCTGCATTCAGGTCCTACCAGCAACAGGGGCTTGATATACGACTCGATGCACGTTTGCTTTCAACTTCGGTAAAGCAGAAAAAAGTGCATGTTACTTATGAAGATACGCGGGGAGCACAGCAAATAAAATTCGACAAACTTGTAGTAGCTGTTGGGCGTAAACCTAACAGTGATTATCTGTTTGGCGACGAAATGGCGCTGGAAATAGATGAGCGTGAGTTTATTCATGTCAACAAGTACTGTGAAACAAGCGTGCCTGGCATCTACGCTATCGGAGATGTTGTGCGGGGCCCAATGCTGGCGCACAAGGGTTCAGAAGAAGCTGTCATGGTTGCTGAGCGCATTGCGGGACAGAAGTCTGCAGTTAATTACGATCTGATTCCGTCGGTTATATACACGCATCCGGAAGTGGCATGGGTGGGTAAGACAGAGCATGCCTGTAACACCGCGGGTATCCCGATTAATGTTGGCATGTTCCCGATGGCTGCCAGCGGCCGTGCTAAAGCAGCAGGCGCAACCGATGGCATGGTGAAAATTATTGCGCATCAGGAAACAGATCGTATTCTCGGTGTGCATATATGTGCGGCGCAGGCATCCGAACTGATTGCGCAGGCAGTAACAGCTATGGAGATGGGTGCGAGTGCCGAGGATATAGCGCTGACAGTGTTCGCGCATCCGACATTGTCCGAGTCGATACATGAGGCGGCATTATCAGTGCATAATCGGGCGATTCATGTAAAAAACTGACGACGACACTGTCGTCGTTATCTCGAACGGATGTGAGAGATCTTCCCACAGTATAATCAGCCTGAGGAGGTTTCTTTCTACCGTCGAAATGACAAAAAAGGAAAGCAATGAATCTACACGAATTTCAGTCCAAACAAATCTTCAGGAAATATGGTTTGCCTGTACCCGATAACCGGGTGGTACAGTCATCGGCAGATGCAGCAACAGCCGCCAGTGCACTTGAAGGCGACAACTGGGTTGTCAAAGCGCAGGTGCACGCAGGCGGTCGAGGCAAAGCCGGTGGCGTGAAACTTGTGAATGACGTCGAGTCATTAACTCATACCGTTGGCAGTATGCTGGGTACGCGCCTGGTGACAATACAGACAGGCAGTGATGGCCAGCCGGTCAACCAGGTATTAATAGAAGAAACCTGCAATATCGACCGCGAGCTGTATGTCGGTGCAGTCATCGATCGTTCAACGAGGCGAGTTGTGCTGATGGCATCTACAGAAGGTGGCGTCGAGATTGAAAAAGTGGCGGCCGAAACGCCGGAAAAAATTCTCAGGACAACAGTAAATCCGTTGACGGGTCTGCAGCCTTACCAGGGCAGGGAGCTGGCATTTGGCCTGGGGCTCGAGGGTGAGCAAATAAAACAGTTTGGAAAAATGCTTGCCGGGCTTGCGAAGATGTTCGTTGAAAAAGACCTTAGCCTGGTTGAAATAAATCCGCTGGTTGTCACCGCTGAAGGCAATCTGTTATGCCTGGACGCAAAGATCAATGTCGATGACAACGCCCTGTACAGACAGCCTGATTTACTCGAGATGCATGATACCTCACAGGAGGACGAGCGTGAAAACCGTGCCAAGGAATGGGACCTGAATTATATTTCTCTGGAAGGCGATATAGGCTGCATGGTAAATGGCGCGGGCCTGGCCATGGCGACCATGGACCTGATCAAGCTATGTGGTGGCGAGCCAGCCAACTTTCTCGACGTTGGTGGCGGCGCGACAAAAGAGCGTGTATCGGAAGCGTTCAAAATCATACTCTCGGATAAAAATGTTAAAGGCATACTGGTGAATATCTTTGGTGGCATCGTGCGATGCGACTTGATTGCCGAGGGCATTATCGGGGCAGTTGAAGAGGTGCATGTCGATGTGCCGGTTGTTGTTCGTCTCGAAGGCAATAATGCTGAGCGCGGCAGCCAGTTACTCAGCGACAGTGGACTTAACCTGATAGCTGCAAATGATCTTACCGATGCCGCACAAAAAATTGTTGCCGAAGTAGGTAAGTCATCATGAGCGTGCTGGTAAATAAAGATACAAAAGTCATCTGCCAGGGCTTCACCGGCAAGCAGGGCACATTTCATTCAGAGCAGGCGATTGAATATGGCACCCGGATGGTGGGTGGTGTTACGCCGGGCAAGGGCGGACAGACGCATCTTGATTTGCCCGTATTCAATACCGTACGCGATGCGGTTGATCAAACCGGCGCAAGCGCTTCAGTCATCTATGTGCCTGCGCCTTTTTGCATGGATTCCATGCTTGAAGCCATCGATGCAGGGATCGAACTGGTTGTGTGTATTACTGAAGGTATCCCGACACTGGATATGCTTCAGGTGAAAATGGCTGCAGACAGTGCGGGCGTGACCATTATCGGTCCAAACTGTCCCGGCATCATTACACCCGGAGAATGCAAGATCGGCATCATGCCGGGTGCTATTCACAGCAAGGGTAAAGTCGGCGTGGTTTCACGCTCAGGCACACTCACTTATGAAGCGGTCAAACAAACCACCGACCCGGGTTACGGGCAAAGCACCTGCATCGGCATCGGCGGTGATCCAATTCCGGGCACCAGCTTCATTGATTGCCTGAAGCTGTTCGAGGCAGATGATCAGACCGAGGCGATACTGATGGTTGGAGAGATTGGCGGCACGGCGGAAGAAGAAGCTGCCGAGTTCATCCAGTCGGAAGTCAATAAACCGGTTGCTGCTTTCATTGCCGGCGGCACTGCACCCAAAGGCAAGCGCATGGGTCATGCCGGTGCAATCATCGCAGGTGGCAAAGGTACCGCAGCAGACAAGTTCGCCGCGCTGGAAAAAGCAGGTGTGACAACCGTGCGTTCACCCGCCGAACTGGGCAAGGGCATTGCAGAAGCCACAGGCTGGTAAACCTTTTTCACCGCAAAGGCGCAAAGGACGCAAAGTAGAATTAATTATTTACCGCAGAGGCGCGGAGGCGCAGAGGAAATAAATGTTTAGTTCCTGTCGTTTTTCAGAAGTTGTTCGTGGTAAGTTTCGTTAACGCAACCTGCAGACACATAAAAAGCAGTTGTTCTCTGCGCCTCCGCGCCTCTGCGGTAATCACATAAGTAATCTTTGCGTCCTTTGCGCCTTTGCGGTTATAAATTTTTAAACCATTCTGATATTTCTTCAGCAACAAACCTGGCGTCTTCTTTGTTTGAGAGCAGATGATCGGCTTTGTCCAATGTCACGATGCGTGACGGGCCTCCGGTCCATGCGCTTATCTCATCTGCATTTTCACTATCGACCAGTGCATCATTCATGATCTTGAATATCAATACCGGTTTATGCAGTGAAGCCAGTCGCTGTTGCATATCGTACTGGTGCAGATCTTCCAGGAATTGCGGTTCGATATCATAGTGCTGGCCGGCAACTTCGATGCTGGATGAGATGCCCTGTTCCAGCATGGTCAGCGCATGGCCAAAGTGATGCAGCACATGGTCTGGCGTGCTGGGTGATGCGATGGTGACAATGGCTTGCACACTATTAATATGCATTGCAGCTTCGAGCACGGCAGTGCCGCCCAGGCTGTGGCCGATCAACAAGGAAGGCGCCTCGTAGTTGTCGCGCAGGAATTCAACGGCAGCATGCACGTCGGCAACATCCGTGGTGAAATTGGTTTGCGCGAAATCACCCTTGCTGTTGCCCAGGCCGGTAAAGTCAAACCTGAGTACTGCGATACCGAGTTCTGCCAGCATGCGGCTTATACGAAATACGGTGATGGTGTCTTTGGTGCAGGTAAAGCAATGGCAGACTACGGCATAGGCACTGGGCGTTGCTGATGGTAACTCGAGCCTGGCATCAAGCATATGACCGGTTCCGCCGATAAATTTCGTTTTAACAGTTTGTGTTTTCAAAAGCGGTGTTTTAGTAGGAATCATTATCAAAAAAGCATATTCTACGTGAGTGAGCGATTGATAAGAAACAGTATGGGAGTGAATCAATGAGCGAAGTGAATTTGCCTGAGGGCCGTATGCCGGTGCTTCGTGTTCCTGCCAGACCGCGCGACGCCAATATGGGCGGCACGATCTTCGGCGGCTGGATCATGTCACACGTGGATATAGCCGGCAGTGTTCCTGCACTGGCGCGCGCCAAAGGCGCAGTTGTAACCAGGGCGGTTGATTCATTTGAATTCAAGAAGCCGGTGTTCATCGGTGACCTGGTGAGTTGTTATGCGGATATTGTTTCTACCGGTAAGTCATCGATCAATGTCAGGGTCGAGGTGTATGCCGAGCGTATGCGCAAGGGGGTAACCGATTGTGTGAAAGTTACCGAGGCGACTCTGGTTTACGTGGCGATTGA
>CALLCZ010000116.1 GCA_937998645.1 uncultured Gammaproteobacteria bacterium | reverse complement strand
TACGCGATCGTTGCTTACGCTTGTTGTGTGCTGGTGGCTTCCGGCGGGAAGTGGTCTTTCTGGACTTTTTTCTAATCACTTTTTAATGATGCAGCAATTATTTATTGTGAATTACAGCTGATCTTACACTACTGAACCTGGAACTCGATACAATCTGACAGCATTACTCAACAGTCAATAAGTGGCCAAATCGTTATTTAAAATTTTTCCACAGATGATCACGGATACTTTATGGTCCGCAAATGAACGCCAATAATCTATGTTGTGTCGGAGCATTCTATGACCTGGAACTGATTATGCGAAGTGAGCTTTCTTCCTTGGCCCATTCCAATGATATCGAGGGAATACGATACACAAAAAAATTAGCGTTTATTAGCGTTCATTTGCGGACAAATAACATGTTTCATATCTGTGTTTATCTGCGTTCATCTGCGGATTAAATTATTTGTGTGCGTAATTCGCGGCTGGCATTTCTGACTATAAACGATACAGCCCGGATAAACCGGGCTGTAATAATGCATGCTTGTGTATGTTTCTATTTACAGGTTGAGAGGAACCTGGCTGATTTGCCCGCACAGGGGTCTGACTCAAACTGTGTTTTTTTCTCGGCTTCTTTTTGCTTGCGCTGCGCCAGAACAGCCTGCCGCTTCTTTTCGGCCTCAGCTTCTTTCTGGGCGATCATGCGTAGTTTTTTTGCTTCTTCTTCTGCCGCAGCTTCTGCCGCAGCTTCTGCTGCTGCCTTGCGTTCGGCTTCACGCTGACGTGCAAGCTTCTTATCCTGTTCGGCTTTTTTCTTCGCGGCAGCCTCAGCTTCCTGCTGCTTGCGCTGCGCTTCGAGCTTCTTGCGTTCTTCTTCCTTACGTTCCGCTTCCTGCCGTGCTGCTGCTTCCTTTTGAGCACGCTGCTGGGCACTCCGATTCGCCGCCCCATTGCCATTGATACGTGCTATTTCTGACTCTGCCGCGGTTATACCAACCAGGGAGGCCTTGCCCAACCAGTCGAGCGCACTTTTGTTACTCTTCTTAACACCCACACCGCGGGAGTGCATCAGACCAACATAATACTCGGCATATCCGTCACCGACCCTGGCAGCATTCTGCAATTTAACAAGCTCGGACTTGTTTTCCTTGGTCACGCCATTTTTTTCCAGGTCCTTGTAAAGCAGATTATAGCCAGCCGCCTTGTTCCCCTGGGCGGCAGCCTTGTTGATCCACTTCATCGCCTCATTCATGTTTTTCTCGACACCGCGGCCGCTTTCATACATCTCGCCAACCTTGAACTGCGCTTCGGCGTTGCCCTTCTTGGCCAGCTTCATCTGGAAATCGAACACCATGTCCGCCTGTGCGCCGGATATTTCTGTCAGGAAAACGACAACAGCCAGCAACGTGATATGCAACAGGGCCATCTTCCAGTTCTTTTGCGGAAGCAGGCCTGTGCTGTCGAGTACGTGTTGTTGATGCTTATTACTGTAAGTCTTCATCTTTATATACCTGCCCAGCTTTACCCGGCTAAGCCGGGTGCTGGCGGTTATTATACGTCTAGGCTGTTTAAGTCATTTTCCCCTGGAAAACTTTTTAGAAAATCACGTCCAGTGCAATGCTGTAGACGCCCACAGTGCCGTCTGGTGGTGCCTTGGTGAAATCCGTATTAAACAGACCATAGTTTACTTGTTGGTTAGCATCAGCCAGCTTTGAAGGATCATCCTCGACATCAACCGCACTGTATTCAAACTTCAAGGCTGCGCTATCATTGACTTCATAACGCAGTCCGGCAGTTATGGATGTCTGGATTGCAATCGGGAAATTGAAGGTTGTACCAGGTGGCAAATTACCACCGGATATAGCACCATCACCTGTTGACAGTCCATATGTTGAAGATTTACCGTCAATCGTTGCATAAGTGATATGCGGCAGCCATTTGCCGATACGGTAACCCAGCGTGGTATACCATGCATCCTGGTCACCGAACGGGCGTGACAGGGTTTCCGTCGTGGTACGTTCCTGCCATTCGGCATAGACAACCACATTGGCAACATCGAAAGTCAAGCCTGCGGAAGTCACATCACAGTCACCTTTACCATTCAGGTCAACATCAAGGGTACCAAACTGCCCACCATCTACCTGTGTTGCGCCGAATGTATTGACCTCGCACTGGAAGTTGCTGGCATGGACGGTATAACCACGACCTGAATATTTGACGTCTATCCCAACAATGTTTTCGGCCTCAAAATAAGCCGCGCCACCTGTGTTGGGAATATCGTCACGGTTCGAACCGACGTACGGATAGAACGACAAAGTACCTGGACCTACCGGAAATGAAAGCAGGAAACCGGCACCATTCACCGTGTTAAGCGGGTTGTTCTGGTAATACACCTCGACAGGCGGGCGTATCCAGGGGTAGGCATAACCGACTTCGACGTAATCGTTCACCAGGTATACCGGCTGCTTGATCTTGCCGGCGCGCATGCTGATCCAGTCGGCAAACTCGTAGTCGACATAAGCCCACTCGACGATTGCGTCGAAGTTGTTGTTGGTACCTCTTCCCAGCAACTGCGCAACGATCGACATGTTTTCGCTGACATCAGATGAAATCTGCAGACCGAAACGGGTATCGGTCTCGAAAGTCAGGTTTTCGGTGATACCGCGGTCGCCAAGGCTGCTGATGTAAACATTCTCACCTGCAGGGTTGTCTTTATTGGTGTCATCATCATGGATCGTAGCACCCACGGTAAAGAAACCGTCGAACTGGATCGCATGCGCCGATGCACTCGCCAGCATGGCGATGCCAAATATTGAAAATTTACGTAAAAACGGAACCATCTCCTCAATACCCCATGTTATTTTTCTAATACATGTTATTTTTGTAATTCGTATTATTAGTACGTGATATATAGAAGGTAGCCCATAATCGGGCATTATCAAGGCCTGCTGATGAAATGGCATTGACCTGAAAAACAGCCTAAGCACCTGTTTAAAAAGGCGAAGTTGTTAGCCAGGGAACTTCTGTCCGGAACAGACATGTCATGCCTGCGGAGGCAGGCATCCAGCGTCTTAAGTCACTGGATTCCAGCCAAAAGCGTGCTGGAATGACGTAATGATATAAATTATAAGTTTAAGCTCGAAATCAATTGAAACAAGAATAAGGCCATATCGTGTTTTGGTGTTAGCAAACATCACGAATAATATTCCGGACCGTAATATAGACCCAAGGGCTAGCGTTTTTTGCGTTTGCGCTCGCGTTTTTTGATGTGCTGGATCATGCGGGCACGTTTGAATTGCTGGCGTTTCGACAGCTTGTTTCGCTTGTCTGCGAAGGGGTTGGTGCCGCCCTTGAACTCGATTTTAATCGGCGTACCCACCGAATTGATGGCGTCGAGGAAATAATTCGTCAGGTAGCGCTGGTAACTTGCCGGAACCTGGTCGGTCTGGTTGCCGTGTATGATGATGCGCGGCGGGTTAACGCCGCCCTGGTGTGCATAGCGCAGCTTGAGCCTGCGGCCGCGCACCAGCGGCGGCTGGTGCGCCTCCATCGCCTGCTCGAGAATGCGCGTCAATTTTGGTGTAGATAGATCACGGGTAGCAGATTCATAGGCGCGGTCAATGGCTGCATATAATTTACCGACACTGGAGCCGTGCAGCGCGGAAATATAAAAAATCTCGGCAAAATTGATAAAAACCAGCTGTTTATCAACATCGCCCCTGATCTTGTCTTTCTGATAATCGTCCAGACCATCCCACTTGTTGATCACCAGCACAAGCGCCCGCCCTGCTTCGAGGATAAAACCCAGCAAATGCAGGTCCTGGTCGGCTATTTCCTTTTGCGCATCCATCATCATCACGACAACATTGGCTTCTTCGATGGCCTGCATGGTTTTGATGACGCTGAACTTCTCTACTGCTTCGTGCACTGACCTGCGCCTGCGTACGCCCGCGGTATCGATCAATGTATAGCGCTTGTTATCGCGCTCAAACGGGATGAATATGCTGTCGCGCGTAGTACCCGGCATATCGAACACCACGACACGGTCTTCTCCCAGCACACGATTGACCAGGGTGGATTTACCGACGTTGGGCCTGCCGACAAATGCGACCTTGATACCGCGTTCTTCATCGATATCGGGCTCATCCTGCTCGAACGGCTGCAGCACTTTTTCGAGCAATGGCCTGATACCGCGATTATGCGAAGCAGCGACCGCGATCGGATCACCCAGACCCAGTGCATAGAATTCGCTGGCGACCATTTCCGCATCGAGGCCATCGGTCTTGTTCAATACCAGGTAAACAGTTTTTCCGGTGCGCCGGATATGCGCTGCAATATTTTCATCAGCCGCGGTCATGCCATCGCGTGCATCAACCAGAAACAGAACGATGCTTGATTCTTCAATGGCGTGCAGTGTTTGTGCCGCCATGTGTTCATCAAGCTCTTCGTTTTCTCCACTGAGGCCACCGGTATCGATGACAATAAAGTTTTTATCGTCAAAATTGCCGTGACCATATTTGCGATCACGTGTGAGTCCGGGATAGTCCGCGACCAGGGCATCACGGCTTTGGGTCAGGACGTTAAATAATGTCGACTTGCCTACATTCGGGCGTCCAACGAGTGCAATAACGGGCTTCATAGGGGATAGACAGGAAACGCATGCCCGTCATTAATCAAATAATTCTTCATCGGTATACTGTACAGATTCCTTGATGCTATAGGCAGCGAGATAGCCGTCACGAGACAGTACCAGCAGCCTGTCGCCATCGACAATCGGCGGCACCAGAATACCATCAGAATCGACCTGTGTGCGTGCAACAAAGCTACCGTCGAAACGTGACATCACATGCACATAACCTTCAAAGTCGCCGACAACCAGAAAATCCTTGTAGATCACCGGTCGCGTGACACTGCGTGCCTGCAGCTTGTCCTGCTTCCACAAGGTCGCACCGTTATTTCGATCCAGCGCCCATACATGGCTGCGGTCATCAGTGCTATAGACTGCATCAGTACCGACACTGACACCGGTGTTGCTGGAGAACGACCTCGCCCACAGGAACTGGCCGCGTGTTACATCGATCGCGGCCATACGCCCATGATAACTCGCCGCATAAAGCACACGTCCGTAAAGCTCGGATTTGCCATCGATATCGACCAGGCGCTGAATTTCGGACCTTCCTTCAGGTACGGTCAGGGCGATGTCCCAGACAACTTCACCATCGATGGGTGACATCGCGATTAAACGACCACTTTCCAGGCCGGTATAAAAATGACTTCGAGAAAGTATCGGTGAACTGCTGCCACGAAGTGTCAGTGCGGGAATGGTTTTTGAATAATTCCAGTTGATCTTTCCGGTTTCTATATCTACACCCAGGATCTGGCCATCCGCCGTGCGCACCAGCACCATGTTATTGTTATAAACAACGGGCCTGGCAAGAATCTCGCTGGGTACCGGGGTGCGCCATAAAATTTCATTGCTTTTGGAACTGACAGCGATCAGCTCTCCATTACGGCTGCCGACCAGCCATGTATCTTCGGTACCGCCAACACCGCCACTCAGCGGGATATCCAGTTCAATCTCAGCCAGCTCGTCACCGTCTTCGAGATTATAAGCATTCAGCGTACCATTACGACCCGCGGTAACTATTCTGTCCCTGAGCAGCAGCGGCTCGATGAACAGGTATTGCTGATCAATGCTGTCATCGGTCGAAACAGACCATTCCTGAGCCAGATAATGTGTTCTGTCATATTCGGTCAGTTCAGCAGGTGGTTCGCTATTATCGTCGTCGCCACAGGCCGTTATCAGAACAGCACTGATCAGTAATAGAAAATAGCGACCGGGTTTCATGTAACTGGATAAATGCTTTAACTATGATCAAGATCGGCGCTACCCAGATCCTGACGCTTTAGTCTCAACCAGCGACTGGCATTACCGTCAGCTGCATTGATTGCCTTGTCATAGGCAACACGCGCCTGTCCAATTTCACCCTTGGCCACATACAGGTCTCCCTTCAGTTCTTCATATCCAGCAGTAAATGCGGCAGGATAAGCGGCAAGCAGGATAGTTTCGGCTTCAGCATATGTTTTCTGAGCGATCAGGATTCTCGCGAGCCTGAGTTTCGCCACATGCTGCACGTCGGGTTCCGTCGAGTTCTCGCTTGCCCACCTCAAGTGCATCAGGGCAGAATCGATATCACCATTTTCAAACTCATACTTGGCCTGCGCCATAGAAGCGAGGGCCGCATAGGGTGTATCAGAGTACTCATTACGAATTAAATCGGCCTTGTTGATGTGCGCATCATCAAGCCTGTTCTGGGCAACCTGTGTCTGCACGGCCTGGTAAAGATCACTGGCCGCAGCTGAGTGATCTGTCTGATAGGCAAGATACTCACGCCAGCCAAGCAATGCGCCAACACCAATACCCAAACCCAGAAGCAATGATACACCGTTTTCTTTCCACCATTTTTTTATGGCTTCAATCTGTTGATCTTCACTTTCAAATTCATCCATCGTCTATACCTGATTATTTTTTAGAAATTCACTTATATCGCTTTGATTGATCGTTTGCTGCTGTTTTTGTTCCCGCAGGAATTTTACCGTGACCGTATTTTCGGTGATTTCATTTTCACCCAGTATCACTGCAATCAACGCGCCTGATTTATCCGCTTTCTTCATCTGGCTTTTGAATGAACCACCGCCACAGTTCGACATCACACTCAGCCCGGGACATTCATTGCGCAGTGTCTCCGCCAGCAGCAGCCCCTTGCGTGAACTCGATTCACCCTGCAACAGCAGATAGATATCCGGCTGACCCTGTGGCACTTCAATATTCGCTGCTTCACGCATTGCCAGCAAGCGTTCAATACCAAGAGCAAATCCGGCTGCCGGTGTTGACCTGCCGCCAAGTTGTTCAACCAGCCCATCGTAACGCCCACCGGCACATACCGTGCCCTGCGCACCGAGCTGGTCGGTAACCCATTCGAATACGGTTTTGCAATAGTAATCCAGCCCGCGGACCAGCCTCGGATTGATGGTATATTCAATACCCGCATCATCCAGGTATTGCTTCAGCTGCTCAAAATCCTCGGCCGACTCTGCATCAAGATAATCAAGCAGTGACGGCGCACTCTGGATCATCGATTTCATTTCCGGATTCTTGCTGTCGAGTATGCGTAACGGGTTGCTGTCGAGCCTGCGCAAACTGTCTTCATCAAGCTGATCACGGTTTGCGTTGAGATAGTCCAGCAGGATTTCCCGGTATTTAGCCCGCGCCTCATTACTTCCCAGCGTGTTAAGCTCGAGCCGTATGTCTTCAAGCTGCAGCTGTTTCCACAGACGTGCAGTCATGATGATGAGCTCGGCATCGATATCGGGATCTGCAATGCCGAAAGTTTCTACCCCAAACTGGTGAAACTGGCGATAACGTCCCTTTTGAGGCCGTTCATGGCGGAACATCGGTCCCATATACCAGAGCCGCTGAACCTGGTTGTGCAGAATACCGTGCTGGATGCCGGCGCGAACACAGCCTGCAGTGCCTTCCGGTCGCAATGTCAGCAGATCGCCGTTACGGTCCTCGAAGGTATACATTTCTTTCTCAACGATGTCCGTCACTTCACCGATAGATCGGCTGAACAGATCAGTCGATTCAACCGCCGGCATACGTATTTCGCGGTAACCATACACGGCCATCAGATCTCTGACGATCTGCTCAAAGTCCTGCCACTGATATGATTCATCAGGCAAAACATCGTGCATCCCACGAATGGACTGTATGATTTTAGACATCTATGGATTCAGCTTATGTATTAATGGAACCGTGCCCGGCCGTCCTCGACCGAGATCTTGAACTGGGCAACGTTATTGTATCGGATGTACTTTGCCATATCGACACTGATTGAATTCAGGCTCAGGCTGACCCCGGGCGCATTACCGAGAAACACTTCGAACGGCGCCTGGCCAGTCAGGTTGAGCTCCCGACCCGCCTTAATCGTACCAGAGAACATTTGAATATCATTAGCATCGACGATCTCCGCCCAGGAGTCCTGCTCCGCACTCACGGCCAGGATATCACCACCCGTTATCGGCTGTGGTTTAGCTGCAGGCATGATTTCCTCAATACTCACATCGCTGACCGCCGTATCAGGCACGGATTCTACTTCTGGTGCGACCTCCTCTGCCAGTTCCGCCTGTTCAGGCTGGAGTTCCTCGGCTGGCTGCAAAGAGACCCCGGCCTCAGTCTGGATTTCCTCGTCTTCAGCGTAAGCAGATTGTGTTGCGGCTGTCGGTGCATCATCTTCAGTGATACCTGACTGCTGCTCGATCAGCGGTGCTTCGGGCGGAAATTGCATCATCGCTTCATTGTCTGCAGCCTGGCTGGATTGCTCGATACGTTCTGTTCTTTCAACGTAGTAGCTGTACACTGCATAAAACAGCACCAGCGCCGCCAGCACTATAACAAGTACCGAAACCAGCTTGATAACCGGGGTCTGGCTGTTGGTCCCAACCTGTGAAGGTGACCTTGGATGGAGTTCTGATTCAAGATCATGCGGAACCTCCGCCTCGAACTCGCTGAGTATCTTTTCCTCCGACAATCCCAGCAACCTGGCGTAAGTGCGAATATACCCCTGCACAAATGTAACCGGCGGCAGTTTGTCCAGCGCCGAGTCTTCTATCGCCTCAACGGTTTCCTCCTTGAGGTTTAGCGCCCTGGCAGCTTCATCAATAGACATGCCGGCTTTTTCACGGGCGAGCATCAACTGCTGCCCAAATGCAACGGGCTCGTGAATTTCGGGTTCTCTATTCTCGGATTCGCTCATTACGCGCCATTTCCTCTAACATGCCTGCTTCATCAGAATCGGGAAAATCTTTTAACAGTCTTCTAGCATATTTCAGATAATGCTCTTCTGCACCCAGCGCTTTTTCAGACTGAATTTGCAGCCATAAACTTTCTGCTGTGGGCCTGGCAACCGCATGATAACGCTGTATATATGCCCTAGCCATCAGGTATTTTTCCGTCTTCACACCTATCTCGGCCATTGAGATAAGCGCGCCTGCGTAATTGGGCTGGTCACGCAGCGCCTTGCGTAACATTTTTTCCGCCTCTTTATAATCACCCTTGTCCAGCAGACAGGTGCCCGCGTTAGCATAGGCAAGATACGGTGTCTCGTAAAAAGGATCTTCATAAGCCAGCCTGATTTCTTTCAGCGCATCATCGTAACGCCCCATCTGGCATAACAATCCGCCATAGTTGTTATGTATGTTTGGATTGGTTGACTTGATATCCAGTGCTTCGAGGTAATACTTTTCAGCTTCTTCCAGTTCGTTGACCTTCCTCTTCAAATAGGCCATCGTTGTGTAAGCATCAACATTGTCCGAATCCTGCTCGATGGCTTTATTCAGTTTTTCCTGTGCAATGCCAAGCTGGTCTCTGTCGATATAGCCAATCGCCAGCTGTACATTCAACGCTGAGGCCTGCTGAAGATCAGGTTCGGAGACTTTCTTATCAACCACCATTTCGTCCTTGGTAGAGCAGGCTGAGAGTCCGGCAATTGTTATTATTAGTATGATCCGGATGAGTTGTTTCATGTTTGCATTCCGATTCTGGGCTCCTCAAATCGACGGTGTCGTCGGCTTTTGTCTTCTATTCTACCAACCAGCTGGCCGCAAGCCGCATCGATATCTTCCCCTCTGGTACGACGCACGACAGTGGTAATACCTGCATCAGCCAGTATTTTATTAAACCGCTCGACCCGTTTTGCCGGTGATGTTTTGTAGCCCGAGCCTGTAAACGGATTGAACGGTATCAGGTTCATCAATGTCGGTATACCTTTTACCAGTTTTATCAGCTGATGTGCATGTTGATCTGAATCATTTACACCATCCAGCAAAACATACTCGAATGTAATTCTGCTGCGCGTATTTTGCTTGTCGATAAAGCGTCGGCAGGCCGCCATCAGCTCCCGCAACGGGTATTTGTTATTCAAGGGCACCAGGCTGTTGCGCAATTCATCATCAGACGCATGCAGAGACACCGCGAGACGCATATCCAGAATATCGCCAAGCCTGTCCATCGCCGGCACCACGCCCGCAGTACTGACCGTCACCCGGCGTTTGCTCAGCCCGTAAGCAAAATCGTCCATCATGATGCGCACAGCACGCACCACATTGTCGAAATTGAGCAGAGGTTCGCCCATGCCCATCAGCACGACATTGGTGACCTTTCGACCTGGCTTTTTCTCTTCGTCGATCAGACGCGTCGCCAGCAGGACCTGTGAAATAATTTCAGCTGTGCTCAGGTTGCGATTAAAGCCTCGGCGGCCGGTCGAGCAGAAACTGCAGTCCAGAGCGCAACCGACCTGCGAGGACACACACAGGGTGCCGCGGTCATCCTCGGGAATATAGACGGTTTCGATACGATTGCCATCATCGAGCTGTAGCAGCCACTTGCGGGTGCCATCTGTTGATGTGGCATCATAAACCACTTCAGGCATGTGGATGACCGCATGGTTCTGCAAGTGATCGCGCATTGCCTGGGAAAGATTGGACATTTGCTGGAAATCAGTCACACCTTTCTGATGTATCCACTGCACGACCTGGCTGGCCCTGAAGGACTTCTCACCCAGTTCGGAGAAATAGTCTTCCAGCCCCTGCCTGTCGAGGTCGAGCAGGTTCAGCGTTACTGCTGACACACTGTTATCTGGTGCGGTCACGGATCTCATCGGGTGCCAAGTATGTTCGGTAAACCCGCGATTTTACGCGGGTTTTAGCCGTTAAGAAAGGACTCAGCGGAATAATTGTCGTTTCCCTGATTATTCCTTTTCCTCGATCCATGCCATCTGAATGGCCTCAAGGATGCGCTCCCCGGAATGCTCCGGATCATCATCAAACTCATCCAGTTCCATCACCCAGTTGCGCAGATCGACAAAATTCACATGCATCGGATCCACATCTGGGAATTTATCGTCCAGCTCGATCGCTATATCCAGTGAATCAACCCATTTCAAACCCATCGTCCAGCCCTCGCATGATGTAAAAAGCCAGAATTTAATCTGACTGACTAAAAATTATTCTCGCAAAGGTACATGATGATAAAAACATCTTTTCGGGGAGTATTAACCAAATCAACTCTTTGCGTCCTTTGCGCCTTTGCGAGAGTAAAACCTGCAAAATTTACCGTGATACAGATTCAGTCATGGCGAATACCCTGTCAAAAGCTATCGCCTTAATGGTTTTCCGAGACCATGTTGATCGTGTACTTCGGTATTTCGATAATAAGATCTTCATCACCCACGATAGCCTGGCAACTCAGTCTTGAGTCCGGGTCTAGCCCCCAGGCCTTGTCCAGCATGTCATCTTCATCATCGCTGTTTTCATTGAGCGAATCCATGCCTTCACGGATGTAGACATGGCATGTGGTGCAGGCACAGGATTTTTCACAGGCATGCTCAATTTCAATTCCACTCTGCAATGCAGCATCACATATTGTCGTTCCTGTTTCTGCCTCGATAACCATGCCTTCCGGACACAGCTCTTCGTGCGGCAAAAATACTAGCTGCGGCATCTGCATACACTCCTGATCATTACACATTCATAAATCATTTGGATTCGTCTTCTGTGGCATATTCGCCAATGGAGTGGCCTTTCATTGCCTTGCGGATACTCGTGTTCATTCGACGCGCAACAAAATTCTCGCAGGCTGTTTCCAGTTCAGCAATTGCCCGTTTAATCAAGGCAGGATCATTGCCCCCTTTGGCCTCAACCAGCTGGTCACGTCTGGCCGATATCGATTTTAATTCGTCTTCCGTCAGCAGCTCACCATCGGCCTTAATTGCTGAACTCAGCGCTTCGACAACACGTTCGGCCTCAACCTGCTCCTCTCTCAGCGTCCTCGCCTGCATATCTTCTTCTGCATGTTCCATCGAAGAGCGAAGCATGGTTTCAATTTCTTCGTCGGTAAGACCATAAGATGGCTTAACATCCACACTGGCCTCGGTACCGCTATTTTCCTCACGTGCATGCACGCTCAACAGCCCATCGGCATCGACCTGGAAGGTTACGCGTATGCGTGGCGCTCCGGCAACCTGGGGTGGAAATCCGCGCAGCTCAAAATGTGCCAGTGAACGACAATCCGATACCAGCTCTCGCTCGCCCTGCACGACATGCACGGCCATTGCAGTCTGGCCATCCTTGTAGGTGGTGAAGTCCTGCGCACGGGACACCGGTATCGGTGTATTGCGCTGAATTATTTTTTCAGACAGGCCGCCCATGGTTTCAATACCAAGTGACAGGGGGATGATATCAAGCAGCAACATATCCTCATCGGATTTGTTACCAACAAGCACATCAGCCTGCAGGGCAGCACCAATGGCAACAACCTTGTCAGGATCAATACTGACTAATGGCTCGCATTCAAAAAACTCACCAACCCTGTTACGCACATGCGGAACACGTGTCGAACCACCAACCATGACAACTTCGGAGATGTCCTCGTTATTGATGTCGGCATCTCGAAGTGCACGCCGACATGACATCAGTGTCTTGCGCACCAGCGGTTCGATCAATCTGTTCATCTGATCACACGACAAGACACCATGCCATTGAATCTCGTCTGCATCGATCGAGATTTCCGTTTCTTCCTGCACGGACAGATGTTCCTTGGCGCGCCTTGATGCATGCATTAACAGTCTGACCAATGACGGATCAGGATCAGCCCGATAACCAGCCTGCTGCAGAATCCACTCCGCAATGGCATGATCAAAGTCATCACCACCGAGCGCGCTGTCGCCACCTGTTGCGAGCACTTCGAACACACCATGATTCAGCCGCAGGATGGATATATCAAAAGTACCACCGCCAAGATCATAAACAGCGATGACGCCCTCCTGTCCCGAGTCCAGGCCGTAGGCCACAGCAGCTGACGTTGGTTCGTTGAGCAAACGCAGCACATTCAGACCTGCAAGACTTGCAGCATCCTTGGTTGCCTGCCTTTGTGCCTCGTCGAAATAGGCTGGCACCGTAATCACAGCACCCTGCAGCTCTCCGCCCAGGGTTTTAACCGCCCTGCCCTTCAATGCCTTGAGTATTTCTGCCGATACTTCTGTCGCACTGACATCACCGCCACTGGTATGTATCCTGGGCACCACCATGCCCTCGTCAACAAAGTTATATGGCAGCTTGTTACCAAGCAGACGCAGGTCACTGATACCACGCCCCATGAAACGTTTTACCGAAACGATGGTATTCATCGGGTCAATAATGGCATGTTGCGCAGCAACAGCGCCCACTTCCACGCCGTCCTTAAGATAACGCACAACAGATGGCAGCAGGTGATTCCCGTCTTCGTCAGGCAATGTTTGCACTTCACCGCTGCGGACAGACGCAACCAGTGAGTTTGTCGTACCCAGATCAATGCCAACAGCCAGTTTATGCTGATGTGGCGCTGTTGATTGTCCGGGTTCTGAAATCTGTAATAAGGCCATAACTAGTTCAATATGCGGGCTAAATCATTTCATCTTCGATACTTGCAGCAAGCTCATCAATCTCTTGTTTTGCCTTGTATAAAAACTGCAACTTTCTAACAGCTTCTCTTGCATCATCGAGCTCACCTGATATGTACGCGTTTTTAAATACCTCTGCCATAACATTCATATTCGATTTAACATCAGCCGACATGCTGTCCAGTTCAGCAAGTGGGTCATCCTTTTCACGTATACTTTCCAGATTCTCACGCATTTCCATCTGCTCCATCAGAAAAGCCGCATCCATCGTCGTCTCATTATCCATGGTGAAATCAACGCCCTTTAGCTGCAGTAAATACATCGCACGTTCGACCGGATGCTTCAGCGTATGCAAGGCCTGGTTAATCAAGGATGTATGCTGCATGGAAATTCTGCGTTCCTGTGCACCTGCATTAGCATATTTATCCGGGTGTACAGCCTTTTGCAATTCCCGGTACCTATGCTGTACCCGGGCCAGGTCAACATCATAAGAAACGGGGAGTTCGAATAAATCGAAATAATTTGTAGACAGGGCATCCGTCATCACATGCGACTACTTATATAAATGCGATAACCAATGCTATTGAAACAGCTAGACCGCATTTCTCACCGGGGTTTCGAATTCAGGTGCATCTGTAGTGTTTCTGAGTGCGCGTCTGGACTGAAAAGCATAGCAATAGCTATGGTTTGAAGGACTAATTCGCCTGGAGCGAATCAGGATGCCTGTGCACCCGAAGGGTGAAACACAGGGACGTGTTTCATCAACATGCGTGCGCAGGGACGCTACAGATGTGCA
>CALLCZ010000115.1 GCA_937998645.1 uncultured Gammaproteobacteria bacterium | reverse complement strand
GGTGGACGCGATCGTCAATGCCGCCAACAACTCGCTGCTCGGCGGCGGTGGTGTCGATGGCGCCATTCACCGTGCTGCAGGTCCCGAACTGCTGGCCGAATGCAGGACACTGAATG
The DNA here is from genome assembly GCA_937998645.1 of uncultured Gammaproteobacteria bacterium. Taxonomy (GTDB): domain Bacteria; phylum Pseudomonadota; class Gammaproteobacteria; order SZUA-229; family SZUA-229; genus JABDQW01. Next base: position 8,640 of record CALLCZ010000115.1, on the reverse strand, counting down.
GCTGCACTACCGGCGATGCCAAAATCACCCGAGGCTACAGGCTGCCGGCAAAACACGTGATCCACACGGTCGGGCCCGTCTGGCACGGTGGCAGCAAAAACGAGGCATTGCTGTTAAGCAACTGCTATCAGCGCAGCATGCAACTGGCGCATGAAAACGACATACACAGTATTGCCTTTCCCGCTATCAGCTGCGGTGTGTACGGCTACCCGGTCGAACAGGCTGCAGACATAGCCGCCAGCACCGTACTCGAACTGGCAAAAAAATACCCGGATATCACCGATGTGTATTTTGTCTGCTTCAATGATGCGGTATATTCCGCCTATCAACAGGCGCTTAATGCCCGCGACTAAAGCTCATTATCCGCATCCGCTGCATGGCATTTTGATTTCCGGGCTGTGCAAGGATACAAAAATTAAAACAAAGGGGAAGACACCATGACTACTATCACTCTTGAAGGCAATGAAATCCATACCGTTGGCGAATTGCCCGCAATCGGCTCTGCCGCACCCGCATTTACCCTGACCAATAACGAAATGGGTGAAATTTCACTGGCAGACTTTGCGGGCAAGAAAGTCATCCTGAATATATTCGTCGCAATCGACACCGGCATCTGTGCCGAATCAACTCGCCGCTTCAACACCGCAGCCGGCTCGCTGGATAATACCGTGGTGCTGTGCATTTCCGCTGACCTGCCGCCAACACTGGCGCGCTTCTGCGGCGCTGAGAACCTGGATAATGTAATTACGCTATCAACCTTCAGAAATCCAGAGTTCGGCCAGGATTACGGACTCACCATCGCTGACGGGCCTATCAGGGGACTGAATGCTCGCTCAATCGTTATCATCGATGAGAATGGCAAGGTTGCTTACACCGAGCAGGTACCTGAAATCGCACAGGAGCCGGATTACGACGCCGCGTTGACAAAACTTTAGTCGGGTATCGCAGACAGCGTCATAATCGATTGGTAAATCAAGATGTTACAATGATCAACATCTGCTGCAAGTGCAGATATCTTGTACTACAATGTTAGATGTCATGGTATTCCCAAAATCCATAGCTTACGAGCGCAGATGCACTCACCGATACAGGATCAAACTTCCAGTCGAATTAATACTGGAAGGCGGTACAGTTTTGCCTGTTGAGTCTGTCGATATTTCCAACAAAGGTCTGCAGTTTTCCTGTGACAGCTGGGTCGCTGACGAAATCGAGCCCCGTGGCATCCAGAACCACCCGCTTGACCAGATCCGGCTCAAGGCCGTTATCGACTTCCCGGATATGGATAAATACAGCTCGAAACTGTATGCACGCTGCCGGATTGTTACCGCCCGCAGGGTCTCTCAGGATGATTACCTGATCGGACTCGAGTTTGTGGATTTTGAAAATGGCAGTGAACGACTGCTGGAAAAATTCATCCGGCAGAACAAGGAAAAATTTCGGGACAGGTTAAGTACAGCCGATTAGCCCTGTATCAAAGCCGGGCTATGGCAAACTGGTCGTACCCATCAAGTCACGATCGATCTCACGCGCCGCTTCACGACCTTCATTGATACCCCAGACGACGAGTGACTGCCCCCGCCGACAGTCGCCAGCAGCATACACACCTTTGACACTGGTTGCATATTTGCCGTAATCGGCCTTGTAGTTGGAGCGGCCATCATATTCGATTCCAGCATGATCACTGACATAGTGCTCGGGACCGAGGAAGCCCATCGATAACAGCACCAGGTCTGCTTCCCAGGTCTTTTCACTGCCAGCGACTTCTTCCATGTTCCACTTACCATCGACTCGAGTCCATCTGGCTTCAACCGTTTTAACCGCAGTCACATTGCCGGCATCATCACCGATAAACTCCTTGGTCAGAATACAATATTGACGCGGGTCGCTGCCAAAGCGCTCGATACCTTCCTCATGCCCGTAATCAACACGGTGAATGACCGGCCATAGCGGCCACGGATTGTCTTCGGCGCGTTCTGCCGGCGCCTGCGGTAACAGTTCAAAATTGACCAGTGATTTGCAGCCATGTCGAATCGATGTGCCGATGCAGTCTGTACCGGTATCACCGCCACCGATGACGATAACGTTCCTGTCTTTGGCGGAAATGTAATTGCCATCCTGCAGATTGGAGTCAAGCAGGCTGCGTGTATTTGCCGTCAGAAACTCCATCGCATAATGAATACCATTCAATTCACGCCCCGGTGCCTCCAGGTTACGGGGATTGGTTGCACCCGTGGCAAAAAGAACGGCATCGTTTTCCTTGATCAGATCATTGATACCGACCGCACCATCTCCACTGCCGCCAACATCAGCATTGGTAACAAATTCGATACCTTCAGCATGCAGCAGATCCACCCGGCGCTGCACAACATCCTTGCCCAGTTTCATGTTGGGAATGCCATACATCAGCAAGCCACCGATACGATCTGCGCGTTCATACACCGTGACGCTGTGACCTGCCTTGTTCAATTGCGCAGCTGCAGCCAGACCCGCGGGCCCTGAACCGACAACTGCAACCGTTTTACCCGTCCTGCTTTCAGGAACCGCAGCGGTAACCCAGCCTTCCTCAAAGCCATGGTCGATGATGGCGTGTTCGATATTCTTGATCGTAACTGCAGGATTGGTGATGCCCAGAACGCAGGCGCCTTCGCAGGGCGCCGGGCAGACGCGGCCGGTAAATTCAGGAAAGTTGTTGGTTTTATGCAGCCTTTTTAAGGCTCTTTCCCAGTGGTCGGAATAAACCAGGTGATTCCATTCCGGAATCAGGTTGTTAACCGGGCAGCCATTAGCTGACATACAGAAGGGCACACCGCAGTCCATACAGCGTGCGCCCTGAGTTTGCAGGTGATCAACGTCATGTGAACCCGTAAAAATTTCACCATAATCATTCAGCCGCAAGCTGACTTCGCGATACGGTACAGTTTTACGTTCAAACTCTTTGAATCCAGTTGGCTTACCCATACTCTACTTCTTCACTATTGTTCTTTTGTATCAGTTAGATGCCATTCATGCAACGGCCTGTGACTGCTGTTGTTTCATTTCAGCAAGAACACGCTTGTAGTCAGTCGGCATGACCTTGACGAACTGCGATAACGCCCTGTCCCAGTCTTCCAGGGCCGCTCTGGCAACGGTGGATCCGGTCAGCTTGAAGTGCTTGTCGACCATTTGCTTCAGTTCAGCGATGTCTTCCTCGGTTTCCATGGCTTCAAGCTCAACCATGCCGGGGTTACATCTGGCAACAAACTCGCCCTTGCGGTCCCAGACATAAGCGATGCCGCCGCTCATGCCTGCAGCAAAGTTGCGCCCGGTATCACCCAGCACAACGACACGACCGCCGGTCATGTATTCACAGCCGTGATCACCCACACCCTCGACAACGGCACGGGCGCCACTGTTGCGCACACAGAAGCGTTCGGCCGCAACACCGCGGAAAAAGGCTTCGCCACTGGTAGCACCGTAGAGCACGGTATTACCGATCAGGATATTTTCTTCCGGCACAAAGGTACTGTTGCCCGGCGGATATATAACGATACGTCCACCTGACAGGCCCTTGCCGACGTAGTCATTGGCATCACCTTCAAGTTCGATGGTAACGCCTTCATACAACCATGCGCCCAGGCTCTGCCCGGCAGAACCATTCAGCTTGATGTGCACCGTGTCTTCCGGCAGGGGCTTGCCCTGGTGCGCTTTGGCCAGCTCGTGTGACAACATGGTGCCGACTACGCGGTTGATATTGACCACAGGCAAATCGATGGAAACCCTGTCGCCTTTCTGGATTGCCGGCTGCGCCAGCTTGATGATCTTGTGATCCAGTGCCGCGTCCAGGCCATGGTCCTGGTCAATCATGCAGTACATGCCGGCCTCTTCATGCGGTTTCGGTGCCGGTGTCAGGATGGCGGTGAGGTCGATGCCTTTCATTTTCCAGTGATCGATCGCTGTATCAGCTTCGAGCACATCAACCCGGCCGATCATTTCATTCACCGTACGGAAGCCAAGCTGCGCCATGTACTCGCGCATTTCCTCGGCCACCATGAACAGGTAATTAACGACATGCTCTGGCTTGCCGCTGAATTTCTTGCGCAGCTCAGGGTCCTGCGTGGCAATACCGACGGGGCAGGTATTCAGGTGACACTTGCGCATCATGATGCAGCCCAGTGTAATCAACGGCGCCGTTGAGAAACCGTATTCTTCTGCGCCCAGCAGTGCTGCAATCGTAATATCGCGCCCGGTTTTCAGCTGGCCATCGGTCTGCACCACCACGCGTGAACGCAGGTCGTTCATCAGCAGCGTCTGGTGGGTTTCAGCCAGGCCCAGTTCCCACGGCAAGCCGGCATGCTTCACCGATGTCAGAGGTGATGCCCCGGTACCGCCATCGTGCCCGGCAATCACGATATGGTCCGAGAATGCCTTGGCCACGCCTGAAGCAATGGTGCCGACACCGATTTCGGATACCAGCTTGACGCTGATGCGGGCTGATGGATTGGAGTTCTTCAGGTCATGAATCAACTGCGCCAGGTCTTCAATCGAGTAGATGTCATGATGCGGCGGCGGGCTGATCAAACCAACACCCGGAGTCGAATGGCGGATGCGTGCGATATTCACATCCACCTTGCCGCCCGGCAGCTCACCGCCTTCACCCGGCTTGGCGCCCTGCGCGACCTTGATCTGTAGCTCATCGGCGTTGGTCAAATACCAGTTGGTTACGCCAAAACGGCCCGATGCCACCTGCTTGATCGATGAACGCTTGGAATCACCGTTTGGCAGCGGTGTAAAACGTTCCGGGTCTTCACCGCCTTCGCCGGTATTGGATTTACCACCGAGCCGGTTCATCGCTATCGCCAGTGACTCATGACTTTCAGCGGAGATCGAGCCGAAGCTCATCGCACCGGTGGCGAAGCGTTTGACAATTTCTTTTACCGGTTCGACTTCATCGATAGAAATCGGCCCGCCATTGACGCCCTGTTTAAACTTCAGCAGCCCACGCAGGGTGGCTCGGCGGGTCGCTTCATTGTTGGAGAAATCCGCAAATTGTTTGTAGGCCTGTTTGCTGTTGGTGCGTGCAGCCAGTTGCAGATTGGCAATGGTGTCCGGATTCCACATGTGCAGCTCACCACCGGAACGCCAGTGGAAATCGCCCGGATTGGGCAATACCGGGAGGCGCACAATGTCGCGACTGGGGTAACCCAGTTCATGGCGACGCAGCGATTCTTCCGCCAGCAGATCCAGCTCCACGCCCTTGATACGGCTGGCCGTGCCCTTGAAGCATCGCTGGATAACATTCTCACCCAGACCCACTGCTTCGAAAATCTGTGCACCCTTGTACGACTGCAATGTTGAAATACCAATCTTGGCCATGACCTTGAGCATGCCCTTGGCGACGCCCTTGCGGTAATCAGCAACGATGGAGTCGTCATTGGGATATTCATCTGCTGACAACAGGCCATCACGCTTGGCCTGGAACAGGGATTCAAACGCCAGGTAAGGATTGATTGCATCGGCACCGTAACCGATCAGCAGGCAGTGGTGATGAACTTCACGCGCTTCCCCGGTCTCGACCACGATACCAATGCGGGTGCGCAGCTGGTTGTATACCAGGTGATGGTGCACGGCCCCGACTGCGAGCAGGGTGCTCACCGGCACACGATCCTCACCGACGTTACGGTCAGACAGCACAATCAGGCTGTAGCCGTCATTGATGGCTTCGGTCGCCTGGAAGCATATGTTCTCCAGGCACTTATCCAGTCCGGCAGTACCTTCAGCCTTATCGTAAGTAATATCGATGGTCAGGCTGCGCCAGCCACGATGATTCATATGCTTGAGTGCAGCCAGCTCCTCATTATCCAGGATCGGGTGGGGAACGCGCAAACGATTCGCATGTTGTTCCGTGGTATCGAGCAGGTTCGCTTCCGGGCCGATATAGCATTCCAGTGACATCACCACTTCTTCACGAATCGAATCGATCGCAGGATTGGTGACCTGTGCGAACAGTTGTTTGAAGTAATCGTAGATCATGCGCGGCTTGTCAGACAAACACGCCAGCGCAGTATCATTGCCCATGGATCCGACCGGGTCGCGCAACTCCTGCACCAGCGGAATCAGCATGAACTGCATGGTCTCGGTGGTATAACCGAATGCCTGCATGCGCTCGAGCAAGGTTTCAGGATAAAAACCGTGCGGTTCCCTGTTCGGTGACAGGTCTTCCAGCTTGATCTCCTGGTTAGCCAGCCATTGCGCATAGGGACGACGCGCGGCAAATTCTGATTTCAGATCTTCATCCGCTATCAGCTCACCTTTTTCAAAATCGATCAGGAACATCTTGCCGGGCTGCAAGCGCCCCTTGAACTTGACGTTAGCGGGATCAACATGGAGTACGCCGACTTCTGAAGCCATGATCACACGATCATCATGGGTCAGGTAATAACGGCTCGGGCGCAGGCCGTTGCGGTCTAGCACGGCGCCGATATAGTGGCCATCGGTAAATGCAATGGATGCAGGCCCATCCCAGGGCTCCATCAATGCTGAATTGAAGCGATAAAAAGCTCGCTTGGCCTCGTCCATGTTGGTGTTTGATTGCCAGGCTTCCGGCACCATCATCATCACCGCTTCCTGCAGCGTACGACCCGACATCAACAGGAATTCAAGAACATTGTCGAAAGTACCGGAATCTGAACAGTCTTTTTCGACCACCGGGAACAGTTTTTTGATGTCATCGCCAAACAGATCGGACTCGACAACGCCCTGACGCGCTTCCATCCAGTTCTTGTTACCCAGCAGCGTATTAATTTCACCGTTGTGGCTCATAAAACGGTTTGGCTGGGCGCGGTCCCAGGATGGAAATGTATTGGTACTGAAACGCGAGTGCACCATGGCAAGATGCGCGCTGTAGTCTTTCTCCGCCAGGTCAGGAAAAAATGGCATCACCTGGTGCGCGGTCAGCATGCCCTTGTAGATAATCACCTTGGTTGATAGCGAACAGATGTAAAACATCTTGCTCTGTTCGAGCTTTTCATCGCCGCGCAGCGCGTGGGTGCTGCGCTTGCGAATCATGTAAAGCTGGCGTTCAAAATCATCGCCTTCGACGCCGTCCGCTGCACCTATAAACAATTGCTCCATGTACGGCTGAGACAGTCTCGCGGTAGGGCCGACATCCGCACCTTCGGTATCGACCGGCAGCACGCGCCAGCCCAGCAACTGCTGGCCCTGCTCGGCAATCATTTGCTCGACTATTTTTTTGCAGTGAGCGCGTGATGCTTCATTGACCGGCAGAAATACATTACCGGCGGAATAACTCCCCCGGCCCGGCAGCTCGACACCGAGATCCTGTTTCGCAACCCGGCTCAGAAAATCGTAAGGCAGGCTGGTGAGGATGCCGGCGCCGTCACCGGTATTGGCTTCACAGCCACAGCCGCCGCGATGCACCATGCGCTGCAGGATATGGTCAGCATCGAGCACGATCTGGTGGCTGGCTTCGCCCTTGATATGAGCCACGAAACCTACACCACAGCTGTCCTTTTCCAGTGCCGGATCATATAGACCCTGTTTTTCAGGCATACCGTAGCGAATCTGTTGTTGCAGTGTGGAGCTCATATTTTTTCCAATATTTTCTGTACAGCCTTTCTAACAGACTGATTTCATGAGGTATTTCTCAGAATACTGACACCTTGTAACCGCCGTTCTGATGTCAGCACATATCGCGGACAAGGCCGGATATTCTAGCGAATGCGCAGGGTAAAGAAAAGAACAGTAAAATCAGGGATTTCCGCTCTGGAAAGGGCTGTCAGGCAACTTCCCCGATGGACTCAAGAAAGTTAAGCAGGATCCATTGTGTAGTAGCGGCGCGCGATATCCGCGACCTGCTCGGCCGGATTGGAGGCTCGCACCTCAGCAGCGATGGTCGCGTAATCTTGCTCCTGGTTGTCGAACCAGAACCAGGCAATGACTTCTTCCAGCTACTCGCAGAATGCGGGTTAATCGTATTTACTCTGGCTAACGCCATACGTTCGGATATTTATGCCAGTTTTTCTGCTGCCCGCCTGTAACCAGCCTCTATCATTTCATCCGCACGATCGAACTCCAGCGTGCCGCAAAGATTCCGTGGCAGTTCGATAATCACATCAGGCGGGTAAGCCGCCAGCTTCTGACGCGCAATCGCACCCTGCATGGCATCGAAGGACTGGTCGGCGATATCCAGCATTCCCAGCGTGCCGCTGCCCGACTCATCACCTTCCCCCTGAATCGCGTCTATAAAATGACTTATCTTATCCATCAGATCAGGCTCAGCCTGTGCCTGCTGTTCCTGGTGGTTTGTGGCAATAATGTGCTTGTCCACAGGGCCACCCAGGTTAACCGCTATTTTTATATCGGTGCTGTCACTGAAGGTCGGAGCAATGGGTACCGGGTTTAATATGCCGCCATCCAGCAGCTCAACGCCGTTGAGCCTGGCCGGTGTAAAAAAGAACGGCAGCGATATCGACGCTCTGATGGCATCAAACAGGGAACCCCTGTTCAGCCAGATTTCTTTTTCATTGATGATATCCGCTGCCACCGCGGTATACGTGATGGGCAGGTCTTCGATCAATTGGTCACCCACCAGGTCTTTCAGGGTATTAATGATTTTCTCACCCTTGACCATGCCGGATGAGC
>CALLCZ010000114.1 GCA_937998645.1 uncultured Gammaproteobacteria bacterium | reverse complement strand
GGGTTGATTGCAGGACCTGCAGTGTCCTTGTAGGGGTCGCCTACGGTGTCACCGGTAACGGCTGCCTTGTGGGCATCAGAACCCTTGCCGCCAAAATTACCATCCTCGATGTACTTCTTGGCATTGTCCCAGGCGCCACCGCCGGTGGTCATGGAGATCGCCACGAACAGACCGGTCACGATGGTACCGATCAGCATACCGCCCAGCGCCTGCGGGCCGAGTGTCAGGCCAACAATAATCGGCACTGCAATTGGCAGCAACGAAGGCACGATCATTTCCTTGATGGCTGCGCGAGTCAGCATATCCACGGCGCGTGAATAGTCCGGTTTTTCGGTTTTGTCCATGATGCCGGGCATTTCCTTGAACTGGCGACGGACTTCATTGACGATGCCGCCGGCCGCACGACCAACCGCTTCCATTGCCATGGAGCCGAACAGATACGGTACCAGGCCACCGATGAACAGACCGATAATCACCATGTGGTCTGACAGGTTGAAGTTCACTGAAATACCATAATCAGCCAGTGAATTGGTATAGTCGGCGAACAGTACCAGGGTTGCCAGGCCGGCTGAACCGATGGCATAACCCTTGGTGACAGCCTTGGTGGTGTTGCCGACGGCGTCCAGTGCATCCGTGGTTTTGCGCACATCTTCAGGCAGTTCGGCCATTTCAGCGATACCACCCGCGTTATCCGTGATCGGACCATAGGCATCGAGTGCGACGATAATGCCGGTCATCGACAGCATGGCTGTTGCTGCGATGGCGATACCATACAGGCCGGCGAGGTAATGCGCACCCCAGATCGATGCACAGACGGCCAGTACCGGAAGCGCGGTTGATTTCATGGATACACCCAGTCCGGCGATCACATTGGTACCGTCACCGGTGGTCGATGCTTCAGCAATATGTCTTACCGGGCTGAATTCAGTTGCGGTGTAGTACTCGGTGATTGCGACCATGGCGACAGTCAGTGCCAGGCCGATCAGGGCAGCGCCATACAGTGCCGTGGTGGAGTAGGTGCCGACACCGAACATCATCTTGTCGGTGATGAAATAAAACGCGATCGCAGATATCACGGCAGATACTATCGAACCCTTGTACAGGGCGGTCATGATCTTGCCGCCTTCGTTGGTCTTAACGAAAAAGGTGCCGATGATCGATGACAGGATTGAAACACCGCCAAGCACCAGCGGGTAGGTTATCGCCAGTTCACCGACATCACCCAGCAACAGGCCGCCGAGCAGCATGGTGGCAATGATGGTTACTGCATAGGTTTCAAACAGGTCTGCGGCCATGCCAGCACAGTCACCGACGTTGTCACCGACATTGTCTGCAATGACGGCCGGGTTGCGTGGATCATCTTCCGGAATGCCGGCTTCTACCTTGCCCACGATATCGGCACCGACGTCTGCACCCTTGGTGAAGATGCCGCCACCGAGTCGAGCAAAAATGGAAATCAGCGAGCCGCCGAATGCGAGGCCAACCAGGGCGTGGAGAATCTGTTTCAACTCAAGTCCCATGGAACTCAGTACGGCGTAATATCCGGCAACACCAAGCAGGCCCAGGCCGACGACCAGCATGCCGGTGACGGCGCCGCCCTTGAAGGCGATCTGCAGCGCGGGATTGATGCCGGATTTGGCCGCTTCTGCGGTACGTGCGTTGGAGCGCACGGAAACATGCATGCCGATGAAGCCAGCAAGGCCGGAAAGCACGGCGCCAATGGCAAAGCCCACCGCGGTCAAAGTGTCCAGTGCAAACATCATCACGAAGTAGATCACGATGCCCACGATGCCGATGGCCGTGTACTGGCGCTTGAGGTAGGCTGATGCACCTTCCTGGATGGCGCCTTGAATGCGCTGCATTTCTGCATCGCCTGCGGGCTTGCCGAGGATGTTGATAATTGTAATAACGCCGTAGCCGATCCCGGCCAGCGCGCATACCAGTGCAAAAATAAGTTCGGTTGACACGATTTAGTCTCCCAGTTTTGTGTTATGCCTGTTATCAGGCGGAATAATTAACCCAGCGCGGCAAAGATGTTGTCGCGAATCTCGTCAACACCACCAATACCGGCAATCTTGTGATAGGCAGGCGCACCTGCTTCTCCGGATGCAGACCAGTCGGAGTAGTATGTGATGAGTGGTTCGGTTTGTGCATGATATACATCAAGGCGCTTACGGACCGTTTCTTCCTGATCATCATCGCGCTGAATGAGGTCTTCACCGGTGACATCGTCCTTGCCTTCAGTCTTGGGCGGATTGAATACAACGTGGTAGGTGCGGCCAGAAGCGAGGTGAACGCGACGTCCGGACATGCGCTTGATGATTTCATTATCATCTACATCGATTTCTACGACGGCATCGACAGCTATACCGGCTTCTTTCAAGGCGTCCGCCTGGGGAATGGTGCGTGGAAAGCCGTCAAACAGGTAGCCGTTCTTGCAGTCATCTTCCTTGACGCGTTCCTTGATCATGCCCATGATGATGTCGTCAGAAACAAGGCCGCCGTCATCCATTATTTTCTTTGCGGCTATACCCAGCTCGGAGCCGGCCTTGACGTGAGCACGTAACATGTCCCCGGTTGAAATTTGCGGAATATTGTATTTTTGTGTGATGTAGCCTGCCTGGGTGCCTTTACCGGCGCCCGGACCTCCTAATAGAATCGCTCTCATGTTTATTCTCCAAGTTAAATCATTAATAATCAGCAGGATAAAGAAACTACTTAAAGGCGCTTACAAAGTGCGTGCCTGGCTTGATGCCCCATTTCTGCTCCAGGCCATAGTCACGAATTAACTGATCGACGGCCCCCTGGCCGTGATCGCGCATGACTTCACCAAGCACCATGCGTGCGGCATTACGGTTGTAGCCGCTGCCGAGTTCAACGTGCATGGCGATTAATTCGTGGGCTTTATCCAGCGTCATTTCTATTATCTGCGTTTATATTTCGAATGCGTCCAGCTTCTTTGGCACGGCAACTTTCTTCAAGGTGACGTACTTTGGCAAACCATTTTTATATGGAGGGTAGTCTTCACCTTTGATCAGTGGCTCCAGGTACTCACGACACTTGTTAGTAATGCCGAAACCATCTTTTGAGATGTAGCTTGCCGGCATCATCTTTTCGACATTGGCCACCTTGCTCAATGGCGCCATTTCGATTTTCCAGCGATACGGCTTGTTGCTGGTGCGCTTGATTGCAGGCATGACCGAGTTGTGGCCCTTAACGGCATATTCGACAGCAGCCTTGCCTGTGGCGTATGCCTGATCAACATCTGATTTAGATGCGATATGACGTGCGGCACGCTGCATATAGTCAGCTACGCCCCAGTGATATTTATAACCAAGGCCATCCTGGATCATGTTGGCGACGACAGGTGCAGCGCCACCCAGCTGGCTGTGACCGAAAGCGTCTTTCAGGCCGGTTTCAGCCAGGAACTTGCCATCAGGCCAGTGAACGCCTTCAGAAACGACAACAGAGCAGTAGCCGTACTTCTTAACTTTCTCGTCAACAGAACTGAGGAATTTCTTCTGATCAAATTCGACTTCAGGGAACAGTACAACAATTGGAATTTCATGATCCGGCGTGGACGCCATGGCGCCAGCCGCGGCAATCCAGCCTGCATGGCGGCCCATTACTTCAATCACGAATACCTTGGTTGATGTGGCGCACATGGAGGCTACATCAAAACTGGCTTCCATGGTTGAAACCGCAATGTACTTGGCAACAGAGCCGAAACCGGGGCAGTTGTCAGTGATCGGCAGGTCATTATCAACGGTTTTGGGCACATGCACCGCGGTGATGGGGTAGCCCATTTTGTCGCCGATCTGGGATACTTTCAGGCAGGTGTCAGCAGAATCACCGCCGCCGTTATAGAAGAAATAGCCGATGTTGTGTGCTTTGAACACTTCGATCAGGCGCTCGTATTCACGCTGGTTATCTTCAAGGCTTTTCAGTTTGAAGCGGCAGGAACCGAATGCACCAGAAGGTGTGTGGCGAAGTCCTGCGATAGCTGACTTTGTTTCTTTGCTGGTGTCAATCAGGTCTTCAGTCAATGCGCCGATGATGCCATTGCGGCCGGCATAGACTTTGCCGATTTTATCTTTGTGTTTACGTGCTGTTTCAATCACACCGCATGCGGATGCATTGATGACTGCTGTTACACCACCAGACTGTGCATAAAATGCGTTCATTTTTTTGCTCATTGGGTTTCCTCTGGATTATTTAGTTATGTTGAGAATTCTGTGTGCTGATCATGCTGATTCTTCACGGTCTTTTGTTTCCTTGTCCGCGTGAACCTGCAACATGGTTACAATGCAATCGGTTATGTCATCGTATTCTGTTTTGCCGGTGCCGTACTGCTGAAAACCGCGGTAGTAAAACTGGCTACGGTAGGTTTTTTCAGCAACTTTTATTATCACAAAGCTGGTTGAGCCGACTTCCCAGAATATGGCAGGGCATACAGTGAGTTCACGGTCTTGCGGGTACATCTTGATTTCAACATCAGCCAGCTGTATCTCCAGGTCCTTTTCAGGCCAGCGTTCTTTCAGCGTGGTTTCAACAGCCCATTGTTCAGCTTCTGTAAAATCGGGTACCGAGGACATGAATACCTGAGTCCGAGACAATTATGGAGGGCGAAGGATACCCTAAATACCGGTATTTTTCAGTAAAAACGGACTTATGGCGCTATAAAAAAGCGCATATATGTTTGATCTATGTCAGGAATTTCTGAAATTTAGCTATTGCCTTGGCCGGGGTGCTAGATACTAGGAACTAGTATCTGGTAACTGCAATAATGCAACGATGTCCTTAGACATGCTCAGTATGATCCTTCGACAGGCTCAGGATGAGCGGGAGTGTAAGGTGCCGGAATTGGCGAAGCCTTATTCCGGCCTACGAAAACCGGGTTCCTAGTTCCTAGTATCTAGTTCCTAGTACCTGTATTAATGTAAAGATGGCGTCTGCTGAGCACCGTTGGTTATTTCATCAGGTGTCGCATCACGGACGGCGGTTACCTTGATGTTGTAGGTTATCACTTTACCTGCAAATGGATGATTGCCATCAACGGTGAGCTTGCCATCCTCGATTCTGGATACCCTGAACATCCTGGATTCACCTTTATCGTTCTGAAACTCGACCTCGGCCCCAACGTGCCTGAATTCAGGTGGAACATTATCGATATCGTCGACGAAGGCCAGTTCAGGCTGATGTTCACCGAAACCTTCCTCAGGGCTGAGCACAACGCTGATTTCATCGCCTTGTGCACAGCCTTCCAGTGCTTCTTCCACCTTGTCGATAACCTGGCTATCACGTCCATGAACATAATTAACAGGCATGTCGATGCGTTCCAGGATTTCATTATGTTCATCGGTGATGGTGTAGGTGAGGGAGACGAACTTATCCCTCTTGATAGTATCTGTCATGGAGTAAAGGCTGGTGGTCGTGTTGATGATGACATATTTTCGCATACTATAATTCAGGCGTACACTCCACGGGTACAGGTCTGTAGTTTACAGGGTATAATTATCCCCTGAAATCAGGAGGTTAAAATGAGTTTTAGCAGTTCAGGTTGTGCTGAAAGCGAGCCCTATGCCTTGCGGGTGATAGGCGACAGCATGCTTCCCGAGTTCGAGGACGGAGTGATTATCGTCATTGATCCTGCAGGGGAGATCAAGGATGGAAGCTATGTGATAGCGATGCACGACGACGAATATATATTCAGGCAGTTGCGAATCTATGATGAGCGTTACTATCTGCAGCCGCTGAATGATCTGTACGATACGATTGAAATACCCGGTACGGAGCAGATCAAGGGTGTGGTTTCACAAAAATCCGGGCGCAGGCGCAAGGACCACAAGCGCTACGACCTGTAGGCAGTGAACTGTTGATGGCCAAATGAAAGTAGCCACCTAAAAAAGTGTTTTAACCGCAGAGGCGCAGAGACGCAGAGTTGGAACAGCTTCACACGCAAGGCGAAAACGCGTAGGCCAGCATAAGCGAAGCGTTGCTGGCGATAGGCTATTAGATCAAAATCATAAAAATCATATTACGGGCATCACCATGACTGGTCATCTATCACTTCTCTGCGCCTCAGCGCCTCTGCGGTAATATAGACTGTTCAATCATCCATGATCGTCCGTCGGTCGGGATGCATCATGCTTGAGCAGAATCCTGCTGCCAGCATTTCTTCGACGTCATCAGGGTCCAGTTCTTCATGATTAAGGTTATACAGTGGCAATTCGAAGTCGTTCCATCCACGCAAGCCTGTTTTCATCGAGGCAACGTTTTTATATCCCATCCATTGCATGGTCTGAGCAGCTAATACGCTGCGGTTACCTGAGCGGCAGATTACGATAATTTCACGGTCCCGTGCTTCAATGAGTTCAGGAACAGCGTCTTCGTATTCGTCTTCACAGGCAGTTTCCAGGATGCCGCGAGGCACCAGCATTGAATGCTTTATATGATAAGCCGAAAATTCACACTCTTCGCGAATATCAAGGATGAGCGCTTCGTCATTCTCGCTTCGGCGTTCTTCGACATCCCATGGGAACAGTTCTTTAATATCCAGTCGAGCTTCTTCGACAATATCTTTAAAAGTTTTCATCGTAATCAGCCTTGTTCTTTTTACGAAGTCCCTGTTCAACTGCGATGACAGCGGCTTCAACTCTCGAATGTATGCCAAGTTTGCGTAAAATAGCCTTTACATGAAGTTTCACGGTGCCATCAGATATTCCCAGGTTGCGAGCGATCAGCTTGTTGCTCTGGCCTTCTGCCAGCAGGCAGAGAATTTCCATTTCGCGTGGTGTTAATTCTGAAAATGGGCCATCATCATCGGCAACATTGGTATCACCTTGCACCATTCTGGCAAGGGCATCGGTAAGGTCCTGGGCCACAACATTTTTACCATTTTCGATATCACGCAGGGCGCTGACCAGCTCATCAGGCTCCATGTCCTTGAGCAGGTATCCCTGCGCGCCTGAACGCAGGGACTTGATCAGGTCGGTCTCTTCATTGCTGGTCGTGAGCATAACCACAGGAATGCCCGGTACATTTTCACGCAGTTTTTTCAGTACTTCCAGTCCGCCCATGTCAGGCATGCGCAGGTCGAGCAACACAATGTCCGGCCTCAATTCTGCTGCGCGTTGTAAGCCTTCTATGCCTGATGCGACTGCATCGGCGACTTCAATACCGCGCTGCTCGAGCAAGCCTTGCAAGCCAACGCGGAACAGGGCGTGATCATCAATAATTAATACGCGCATAGTGAATAGTCAGTTTCAGTTATGAGAAATGTTATCGCCGATGTTTTGTTCAGGAATATATTTAAAACGAAGCTCAATGCGTGTGCCTTCATCGGGCTCACTGTCTATTTTCAGTCTACCACCCAGGTATCGTGCCCTTTCATTCATGATAGTGAGGCCCAGGTGTTTTCCAGCTTCACTCTGAATGGCCTTTTTGTCAAAGCCCTTGCCGTCGTTTTCAATCAAGATCAGGTAATTTCCCTTATCATCACATTGCAACAGTACACGGACAATATGTGCATCAGCGTGTTTGCGTATATTGGTCAGTGATTCCTGTACGATGCGGTAAACATTCATTTCCATATTGGCCGGGATGTCAGGATACTGGCATTCGCATTGTAGCAGGATATGAATGTTTGTCTCTTCCCTGAATTTTTCCACGACACGTTTGATAGACGGTATGAGTCCCTGTTTCTCCACCGGGATGCGGCAATGGGCTATAAGTTCACGCAGGTCGGTATAGGCCTCGTCAAGTCCATGCTCGACCTGCTCGATGCTGCTGATTGTTGAAAATTCAGCGGAAGGCTGCAGCGCCTGATCAAGCACGCGAACCTGAAAGCGTAATGATGCCAGCGTTTGCGCCAGCGAGTCGTGCAGCTCATTGGCAATGATATTCCTTTCATTCTGAATCAGCCGCTGTTTCTGCTCCGCATCTTCGATGAATTTATCCACTGCCTGGCCGAGAAGTTCCCCGGCAGTAATCCACAGTCGATGTGTCTCGGCAGTCAGTTTTTTATTATTGTGTGAGTAGAGGTTGATAACGCCATGCGTGCGTACGAAATAGCGTACCGGTATAGCGAAAATATTTAATGACTCATCATTAACTATATTTCGCAAAAAAGGTTCGAAGCTCTTGCCAACAGTCTCATTCGAGCGACTGAACATGGAACCGTCAATAGGCGTTTTATGATATTTCTTCAGCTGATGCTTATCGATGCCAAAGCTGGAAACGACTTCCATCCAGCCATCATCAGTGAGCAGCCGGACCAGGCTGGCCTTCGCACCGATATTTCTGGAGAACACGTCGATAAAATCAGACAGTAATTCCTGCTGTGTTCTGGCAGCATTGATTGTGTTGCTGAGCTTATACAGCGTTGTTAACGACGCGATACTCCAGTTTGTGTCGGTACTGTCCACGTAGGTCGGCGGGTGGTTTGGGCTGTATAACCTGGTTTCGGCTGCGAGAGCTTGCTGCTTATCAGTTTTCCTGGGGAGGTGTGTAACCCGGGTCATTAGGATTCATGAAAATGAACTGCTGCTTGCCGGGCTCGAGCTCAACGAAATCCAGTACAGTGTTATTGAGCAGTTCCGCGCTGATGGGCGACACAATGATTTCAATGTCGTGTGAAGTGATGGAGATATCATCTTCCTTGCTGTCATCAAAGCCCATGCCATAGTGAATACTTTCATCTTCATTTCTGGTTGCAGCAATGCGTAACGGCATGCCCTCGGATTTGCCCTGTTTGGCGGATAACTTGATCTGTTTGGCAGCTTCTGCAGTTATTGTAATCATGTTTTTTAACTATTTCTGTTTGTTTTGTACTGACGTACGAATGCGACGAAACGCTCTACCCAGTTATTTTTGCTCGTGTTGCGTTGATGCGTGTAACAGGCAAGCATGTTATTACGGATATAGCCATCGTGCCGACCGTCGATTCCTGTGCCACGCAGCACCTGATAAGCAAATCTAGCATCTTTAGGCAGATTTATGAATCGTGAATAGTGAAATTCATGCGCCGCTATTGTTTGTCCGTGTGTCGATGGCCATATGCCGTTTTCTGTTTCGCGCAGTTGTACATAGCCGCGCCCCTGGGGTTTTCTTTCCATTACAATATCCGCGGGTATTGCGCCGACCATGTCGTGCTTTTCTTTACGCCACTCGATTGAGCGCGCAAGGTACATCAGACCGCCACATTCCGCGTATACCGGCAATCCGCCGTCAATTGCCTGCGCAAGCTGCAGACGGAAATTTTCGTTACTCTCAAGTTCGTTCATGTGTGTTTCGGGAAATCCGCCGCCAATAAACAGGCCGTCCAGCGGGGGCAGGGCAGTGTCCACCAGGTTATCAATGCGAATCAAATTAGCACCCGCGTGTTCGAAAGCTTCCAGATCGTCCGGGTAATAGAAGCCGAATGCCGCATTTTCGACGATGCCAATGTTGATATCGGGCTGCCTGGTGGCCACTTGCTGAATCACAGGCGCCGGTTTCTCGGCTGTGTGCTCGTGGGCAATTTCCAGCAGGGCATCCAGGTCGACCTGTTTATCAATAGTGTCCTTTAATGCCATGATTTTACTCATGCAGGCCGAGTCCTCGTGACTGGGCACCAGGCCCAGGTGGCGTTCTTCAATATCAAGCTCCGGGTTATAGTGCACTGCGCCGATCACATGCACGTCAGTGTAATGTTCGATAACCTTGCGCAGTTTGTCCTCATGCCGGTAGCCACCGAGATTATTCAGGATGACGCCCCTGATATTGATGTCCTCGTCAAAAGCCTGGTAGCCAAGAATCAGTGGCGCGATGCCGCGTGTCATGCCCCGGGCATCCAGTACAAGCACCACGGGAGTGTCCAGCAGCTTGGCTAAAGCGGCATTGCTGTTACTGCCATCAAGATCGAGTCCGTCGTAGAGGCCTTTGTTGCCTTCGATGATCGAGATGTCGGCAGCGGTGGAATATCGATGAAACAGCTCGACGATCTCATCGCGTTCCATGGTGTAAAAATCGAGGTTATAACAGCGGCTTCCAGCCGCCCTGGCGAGCCAGTGTGGATCGATGTAGTCCGGGCCTTTCTTGTAGGGCTGCACGTTCAAGCCGCGAGCATGCAGGGCAGCGCACAGACCTATGGTGATCGAGGTTTTACCGGAGGACTTTCGTGCAGCGGAGATAAATACGCGAGACACAGACATGTAGCGCTAGAATGAAGATAAGTGAACAGTGAACAGATAACAGTGAACAGTTGCTGGTGAATTAGCAGCACTGCGTTTCAGTGACGTGATGTCATCACTGTTCACTGTAAACTGTTCACTATTAACTGCTTTGTTTGTCCGCCAGGCTGGTAGGCAAAAATGGCAGTACCTTGATTATAAACGCAACGATGACCAGCGAAACGGCCACGCCGCCGACACCGAGAGCAATTTCATAGATGCTGGGTGTGTAGTCATTAACCACGCCGTCGAAAAAGGTGCTGCTGACCTCATAGCCCGGGAACATTTCCAGCGGGTAGGCCTGTCCGCCAATAATGATGGTGTACATCGTGCTCAGGCCGCCAATGATGATCAAGGTGCAAATCACAGCCAGCGTCTTGCGGCAGTTTCTCACGCCGGGCGCATAGATCAATGCCAGTGGCACAAGGCCGCCGAGAATAATCTGGCCGATCCAGAAAACCTTGGTGAACTGGCCACCTTCCAGAAGAATGAATTTCTCAACGCCGTGGTGCTCGGTGATATACAGGTTGGTCAAGTGGTAGACGATGACGAAATACAGCACTGCGGCTACGAATACACCCAGCAGGTTACGCAAGCGCGACACAACCTCGTCACCAAGCTCGCGACCGGTCCAGTTATATGAAGCCATCAATACCAGGATGAAAATTGCCAGGCCGAACGAGAATGACATGATGATGAACATCGGTGCCATCAAGGCAGCATCGTAGGCAGAGCGCGCAACCAGGAAGCCGAAGATCGAGCCGGTACCGGTGGTCAGTATCAAACGCCAGACAAAGGCGGCGAGTCCTGCCTGTTTCTTGAACCTGTACATGTTGTGGTCCATCATGAACCAGATGTAAACACCGACAATGGCAAAGAAGCCGGTATAGAGGATGATATTCCAGGCGAAGATTGACTTGAAGTTGTAGTAGGTCATCGCAACGATAAGTCGGTCAGGCCTTCCCAGGTCAAGCAGCAGCACCACAAGCCCGCCTGCGAGCAGCGCAATAGCCAGTAAACCGGACAGGCGCGCGAGCGGTTCGTAATCTTCTTTTCTGAATACCGATGCAATGGATGCCACGTTTAGTGCGCCGGAGGCTGCAACGATCAGGAACACGGCAAATACATGCGGCATACCCCATACGATCTGGTTGGTCATGCCGGTTACGTAGTGACCGTTATGTTCCATATGCCAGACGGCCAGCAGGCCGATCAGCATGACCAGGCCGAGGCCGCCAAGCAGACCATAATAGGCCAGGCTGTTACCTTTGATTGCAGTGTATTCAATCTTTTTCATTTTGAAACGTCTCTGAGTCTCTTATAAGCCCTGGTAGCGGACGGCCGTATTCAGCTGCAGATCCGCACGGATCTGTTTGCCACCATGTTTTTCCAGTTCTTTTGAAATTTCACTGTTTGGATCATTGAGATCACCGAACATCATGGCATCATGCTTGCCCTTGCCGCATGCCTCAACACAGGCGGGGATCTGGTCCTTGTCCACGCGGTGAACGCACATCGTGCATGATTCGACAGTACCTTTACCGCGCGGGGCACTTAATGTCTGGTTGTTTACTGCTTCATGCACAAACGAGCGTGCCTTGTACGGGCAGGCCATCATGCAATAGCGGCAGCCGATGCAGATGTGCTTGTCTACAAGCGCGATGCCGTCCTTGCGTTGGAATGATGCACCGGTAGGGCAGACATCGACACAGGGTGCGGTTTCGCAGTGTTGGCACATCAGCGGCAATGACAGCTCGTGGCCGGTCATTTTGTCGCGCAGTGTAACTTTGCGGATGTACTGCGTATCCGACTGGGGACGATTGTTGCCGACAAGACCATGCTCGGTGTTACAGGCGTCAATACAATCGGTGCAGCCCTGCTCGCAGTTGTTGGTATTGATCAACATGCCCCAGCGCACCGTATCAGAAACCGGCTGGTCATCGGGTTTCGCGTTGGCGACCTGGTGCAGCAGGATGCCGGGGGCTATCGTAATGGCGCCGACGACCGCAGATTTTTCCAGGAAGCTGCGCCTTGATTGATTTACACAATCACTCATTTCAACTCGCCTCCCGTGCCTTCAATTACTGTCAGCATTTGATGCATTTCTTCCTGCAGTGCAGATGATTTGCCTCCGCGATTGATGAATTTCTGGGGCCGGTCTGCGTGGCATTCAAAGCAATCTATCGTGACGGCGGCATATTCATGACAGGCGTTGCAAAAGTGGTCTTTACTGTCAGCAGCTGCAATATTACCGTTGTCGTCCGGTTCAACATGACAGTTAATGCATTCGGCGAAACTGTACTTTGAGGTACGAATACCCTCATGCATGGTTTCATCGCGCTGATGCAGGATGAAGTTCATGTGGTCTCTGCGCATGACATCTTCCGGCTCTACGCACTTGACGCCGTCGCCTTCGGGTTCATGGATGACGGGCAGCGGTGTTTCTGCCGATCCCGTTACCGGGAACAGCAGTACCAAGCCTGTCAGGATAAATGTGATTCGCAGAAAGCGGTTTATCATGATTGCAACCTTGTTGGTCTTTTATTCAGCGTTTCAGGCCTTACTCACCCAGTGCCATGTCGATGTAACCCGTCGGGCAGACATCGGAGCATATGTGGCAGCCGATACATTTGTTGTAGTCAGTATCAACATAGCGCCCGAGGGTTTGCTGATCCTTCTTCACACGGAAGACGGCATCCTGCGGGCAGAAAATCACGCAGTTATCACACTCGAAGCACATGCCGCAGCTCATACAGCGGTTGGCTTCGGCAACAGCCTGTTCTTCAGCGAGGCTGGACTGGCGTTCGGTAAAGTGACCAAGCACCTCATCGGAAGAGGGCACATCGGTATCACGGTGAATGCGCGCTGTGTACTCAAAGTGACCCAGGAACATATGCTCTGTAGAGATGATTTCCTGCTTGGAACGGTCTTCATAGTTATGAATCGCGTAAGTCTGCTTGTCGGTGCCACGTTGTTCGTCTTCGTGATAATCATTGGCGCTGTAGCTGTCCACGGCAAGGCCTGCTTCAGTCAGTTTGTCCTGAAGGTTGAAGTGGTGTACGTCAACCTTGGGGCGTTTCTTGACCTCAATGTCCTTGAAGTGATTATCGATTGTTTCAGAAACGATGTAGGCCTGGCCGATCGCTGTCGTCAGCAGGTGAGGGCGCACGATGTCGCCGCATACAAAGTGATTTTCCTTGCCCGGTACGCGGTAAACATTGTCTGAGTCAATCAGGTTACGGCCGTTGTCGAATTCTTCAACACCGGCAAGGTCGCCGCTTTGACCGATGGCAGCGACGATTACGTCGGCCTCAACGGTGTATTCCTTGCCACCTTCGATGGCAACCGGGGCATTGTTTTCCCATTTGCAATCAACGAACTTCATGCCTGTGGCACGGCCATTGCCGTCTTTAAGAATTTCAACAGGCATGACTTCATTCATGATGTTAACGCCTTCGATGGTGGCGTCTTCAACTTCGTGCTGTGCTGCTGTCATCTCTTCTTTCTTGAACAGCGCAGTCAGTGTCACATTTGTACAGGGGATGTTGCTTGATGAATCGTGATCAGCATGGCTTGATTCGCCATTAATAACGGTTTCAGGCAGCTCGTTGAAACCTTCAATGGTGCCAATACGGCGTGAAACGGAAACCACGTCGATTGAGGTATCACCACCACCGATACACAGTACGCGCGGTGCGGTGTACTTCATTTCACCCATGTTGAACTGCTCGAGGAACTTGACTGCAGAAACACAGTTCGGTGTATCGCTCCAGCCTTCGAGCGGAAGGTCACGGCCTGTCCAGCAGCCAATGGCCCACAGGATGGCGTCGTATTCCTTCTCAAGCTCTTCAACGCTGACGTCTTTGCCTACATGGGTATTCATGCGGGTTTCAATGTGGCCCATATCAAGAATACGCTGACATTCGTTGTTGAGGAAATCGCGTGGTGTACGATAACCCGGGATGCCGTAGCGCATCATGCCGCCGAGCTCATCGTGGGAATCAAAAATGGTCGAGGCGATACCCTTGCGGCGCAGCTGGTAAGCCGCGGCCATGCCGGCAGGACCGCCACCGATGATGGCGACTTTTTTACCCGTCATTTCGGCGCTGTTGTCGAACTTGAAACCTTCCTTGAATGCCGTGTCGCCGATGTATTGCTCGACCGAGTTGATGCCGACAAAATCTTCAACATTGTTGCGGTTGCAACCGTCCTGGCATGGAGCAGGGCAGACACGACCCATCATGGAAGGGAACGGGTTTGCGTCTGTAGAACGACGGAATGCATATTCCTGCATGCTGACGCCTTCCGGGGGTCTCTCTATACCGCGTACGATATCCAGCCAGCCGCGAATGTCTTCACCTGAAGGGCAGCTTCCCTGGCAAGGCGGAGTACGGTGTACATAAGTAGGGCACTTGTGTGAAGTATCCTCTTTGAATATCTTGTTGGACCAGCCGCGCCAGTCCTCGTCACCTTCTTTGTATTTTCTGAAGGTTAACTTGGTGTTTTTCATGTCTTCAGTGGAGGTTGCCATGCCAGTTCTCCTGTTGTAATACCGTTAACGGCTTGTATCATTAAAATTCGTAGTTATGCTGCTTCTTCCGTATCAGCTGCATCGTCTTCATCACCCTGGCCTTCGAGGATGATGGCGCTGCTCACCAGCTGGTGAACACTGACGATCTGATCCATTGTCATGCCATAGTAGGGCAGGACTTTCGTAAACTGTGATTTACAGATGGCGCATATTGCAGCCATGTGTGTAACGCCTTTATCGTCAATGACGTTCTTAAGTGCTTCCATTCGAGGCAGCGCACCCTTGAGGCGCAATTCCATCAGGTCGTCTGTAAGCAGACCGCCACCACCACCGCAACAGAATGTAGCGTCATGAATGGTTTCGGGCGCCATGTCGTAAAAGTTGTTGCATACCGCCTTGATGACCTTGCGAGGAATTTCGAACTGGCTGCCGGGATACGAACCGATACGTGATGCGCGCGCGATGTTGCACGAGTCATGGAAGGTCAGCGTCATCCAGTCGTTTTCTGACTTGTCGATATTGAGGATGCCGCGATCCAGGCAGTC
>CALLCZ010000113.1 GCA_937998645.1 uncultured Gammaproteobacteria bacterium | reverse complement strand
CCCCGGCGCGCGGCGACTGTATCCAGCATGATACCAGCCAGGGAAGCGAAACCGGTTTTGACATCCGTTAATGCACAGACCGTTGATGTGTGTAAAAGCATCGAGAACCAGGTTGCCGTGACAGCTTCATTCCCAAAAACGGCCTTGAACTTTGGCTTCAGTGAAGAGAGATCCAGAACTGTTTCATTAATGTCGAACAGTATTGTGTCGTGTGGCATGGTAACCATCTCCGTTGAAAATTGAAGTTAACCCGGCTCTAAAGTTCCTGGATAAAATCAAATCATTTTTTAGCATCGACCAAACGCTGGTATAACGCATCTTTCAATATAGCTCTTTCATGTTTCAACTGATGCATTGCTTCATCATCAACTGGCGCGCCATTTAATTCAAGAGTACGAATCTCTTTATCGAGAGCGTTGTATTGTTTGGCGTCTTTTGCAAATACTTCATCGCTTTCAGTAAGCACGGCAATGATATCCTGATATTCAGGAAACTCATTAATAAGAGAATGATTTTCGCCTAACATGGAAACCTCCAATTTGGTTGGTAAATAATCTGCGGATAAATAAACTAAATCAATACTTTGTTGAATAATAACCTGCATCTTCCACCAGGGAACTGACTCGTTACGATGTACCTGTCTAATCTTCGAACTTGTCGGCGTAGCCTTTAGGTGGCGGTGTCCAGCCGCGCTCGGTACGGTCATGAAACTGCAGGCGATCCGTTTCCATTGTCTCCTTCAACGTTTCCCCATGTTGTTTTGCGCTAGCCAGTAAGGCTCGATTACGCGCCATGTCGGGGTTTTCATTCCAGAGATCGTACAGGCTGTCCAGACCTGCCTGGTCATGCCTGCGAAACGCCTGTGACATCTTTTCGACTTTGAACGGATGCATTCCTGTTGCTTTCAAGGCCGCTTTCCCGACCTCAAGCGAACCTTCAAACATCTCTCGCACGGCAATATCGACACCGGCTTTGTTCAACAGGTATAGATGGTTGACGTCATAGGCACGTGCCAGGATTTTTACATGCGGATAATGGCGGCGCACATATTCCACCATCTCGACGGCGCGCTGGCGATCATCGATGGCGATGATGATCGCGCTGGCAGATTCTATCCCCGCAGCCTGCAGTAACTCGGGACGTGTCGCGTCTCCATAGTAGCTCTTTACTCCGACCTTGTTCAGTATGTCGATGATGTCAGGCTCAAGATCAAGCGCCACGGTCTTCACACCGCTTGCCACCAGCATACGATTGGCGATCTGACCGAAACGGCCATTGCCCGCGATTATAACTTTTCCTGTTTCGTCGATTTGATCAGGTTCCTGTACTTCACCTTCGGTCAGCCTGGAAGCAAC
The DNA here is from genome assembly GCA_937998645.1 of uncultured Gammaproteobacteria bacterium. Lineage (GTDB taxonomy): Bacteria > Pseudomonadota > Gammaproteobacteria > SZUA-229 > SZUA-229 > JABDQW01. Next base: position 21,587 of record CALLCZ010000113.1, on the reverse strand, counting down.
GAGCTTGTCGTACAGGATAAACAGGACGGGCGTCAGCAGCATCGACAGTGCCACCACCAGCGATAGCGTTGATGCCATCTCCGGCGGTATCACGTGGCTCTGTATACTAAAGCTCAACAAGACGAATCCAAATTCGCCAGCCTGGGCCAGGCCCAGCGTGAACAGCCAGCGGTTAGCAGATTCAAGGTGGAACAGACGGGCCAGTCCATAGAGGACGAGTCCCTTGGTGACTATTACGCCGACTGTCAGACCGATGATGGTGGCAAAGTCAGCGAACAGGACGCCGAAGTTGATACCGGCACCTACGGTGATGAAAAACAGCCCCAGCAGCAATCCTTTAAACGGTTCGATGTCGGATTCCAGCTCATGGCGAAACTCGCTGTTAGCAAGGACCACGCCTGCGAGGAAGGTGCCGAGTGCCGGCGAAAGATCGACCAGTGTCATCAGTAATGCAATGCCGATGACGAGCAGCAGCGCACTGGCGGTGAAAATCTCGCGAAGCCGGGATGCGGCGATGTAACGAAACAGCGGTCGTGACAGGAAATGACCGCCGAGCAGAACGGTTGCGACGGCACCGAGGACGACCAGAGCATGCGCCCAGCCAGGTAGTCCGGCCACCAGGCTAAATTCTTCGCCATGATGCCCACCTGAGGCAACCTTACCTTCAGCGATAGCTGCCAGTTCGGGAAGTACGAGCAGGGGAATCAGTGCAAGCATGGGGATAACGGCGATATCCTGGAACAGCAACACGGAAAAGCTAGCACGACCACCTTCGGTTTTAGTTAAGCCTTTCTCATTGAGTGTCTGTAAGACGATGGCCGTCGATGACAGCGAGAATATTAAGCCGATGGTCAGTGCTACGCTCCAGTAGACGCCCATCAATAGTGTGGCCCCGGCTATTAATAACGCAGTGATACCGACCTGCAGTCCGCCAAGACCGATCAACCTGTTGCGCATCTGCCACAGCATTCGAGGCTGGAGTTCCAGACCGACCAGAAACAGCATCATGACGACACCGAATTCAGCGAAGTGCTGAATCTCCCTTGTTTCCGATCCGACCAGACCGATCACTGGCCCAATGATGATACCGGCGAGCAGGTAACCAAGCACAGATCCCAGTCCGAGTCGCTTGGCAATGGGTACGGCGATGACTGCAGCGCAGAGATAGATGAATGCCTGAAACAGAAGTCCACCCATGATTCAGACCTCCCTGATGATTGCGTCGAGGTCGGCGTTAAGCCGGGGAAGCCCCTTAGCGGTATCGATGTCGAGCCGGCCATCTCGCAAGGCCTCAAGCACACGTGTCCAATCGGCAACATGCTGACTGAGACGCCCTTCTTTTACTGCAGAACGTGCATCGAACAGTGCAAAAGCAGGCAGGTATGTCATACCGCATAGCAGGGCCATCTGCTCGAGTGGGTGAAGTAGTTCGCGAATCGTGAAGTGGTTAAACCCCTCGGCCCTGTAGGCACCCTCTTTCCCACCGGCTGTAAGCGCATTGAAAAAGATTTTTCCATGCAGAGCTGTTCCCCTGGAGCCGTAGGCGAAATCATGCTCTAAAACAAGGTCCTGCCATTCTTTTAATATCGCCGGTGTCGAATACCAATACAGGGGATGCTGGAAAACGATGACGTCATGCTCAAGAAGTCGTTGCTGCTCACGGTCGATGTCGATCTGAAAGTCAGGGTACTCAGCATAGAGGTCAACCAGCGTTATATCATCGAGGTCGCGAACGGCCTCAGCCATAGGGTGATTCACCTCAGAACGGTCGAGTGATGGATGTGCAAACAGGATCAAGATCCGACGCGTTGATTTCTTCACCTCATTCATAATTATTTCATCCGTCGCTTTTATCACCACTATCGGGTTATTTCAGCCAAAACCGCTTCGATACCCTGCACTACACCTTCGCATATTTGTGCATCAAGCGCATCGAGATGGGGCGAGGCAAACTGACCCACATCATTATCGAAATACCTGCCGTTCGCTGTTTCGAATTCATCTGACAGGGCTGCACGGATGAGGATATCCGCACCAATGCGGATGTCTTTGCCGGCCATACCAAAGCCCTCTTTAACCATCTTGGTGGCAAGCAGCGATCCCGGGTTAACCGCAACGAACACCGGCCCCTGATCTTTGAGCGTATGCGCCATATGGTTAGACCACATGGTAAGAGCAAGCTTGCTCTGTGCATAAGCTGACATATCATCGAGTTTGATTCTTCCTGCCAATGCATCAACATCGACCGGAGCCTGGGCCGCAGAAGACAGATTGATCACCCGCCCGGTAGACCCTAGCAATGGCAAAAGCTCTTGCGTCAGTAGATAAGGCGCAATGGTGTTGACCGCATAGCGCACATCAAGCCCTTCCTGCGTGATGTGTTCGGACGTTTTAAATATACCGGCGTTGTTGATCAGCACATCCAGTTGAGTGTGCTTTACAGTGACAGCTTTCGCGAGTGTGTCGACATCTGACATGCGAGATAAATCTGCCACATAGCTTTCAACATTACCGTCATTCGCCTCTTCAGAAACTTTTCTTTCGGCTTCCTCAAGCTTTGCCGGATTGCGGCCATGTAGCAGAACGTGGTGGCCCATCGAGGCCAGCATTTTAGCCGTTTCCAAACCGATTCCGTCAGTCGAGCCGGTAACAAGAATTGTTTTTTGCATTATGCTGTTTGTCTTACTCAGTGAAGTCTGGCAGGATTTCGTCGGCCAGACGTTTCAATGTTGTTTCTATATCGGCCTGGTTAAAGCGCAGGTTTAGTGCAACATGGTTTACGCCAACTTCTTCCAGCGATTTTAGATACACTCGAAGATGATTCACTCCCAGGCGGAATCCCAGGTGGATCGGTTGCGGCGTTGCATCAGGGTCGTCTACCAGGTCGATATAAAGCGACTGCACTGCCGGCTTGGCGGGACCACCGGCAGCCTTCACTCGCGCCCGCCAGCCCGTAATAATTTTTTCCTGCGCTGCGATACTCCGAGGATAGGTTATCCAGCCTTCGCCATTGCGCGCGATCCAATCTGGATCTTGCTGGCTTCCTCCTGTAATTAGCATTGGAATTTTTCCAGACGTTGGTTTGGGTAGCATGTCCATACCGCCATAAGGAGTACCATAGCTATTCTCAAATGCCGGTGCGTCTTCACTCATGCGCTTTATATAGTCAAAGCTTTCGCGAAAGCACTCTCCACGATCCTCGAAAGATAAGTTAAGCGCCGGATACTCTTCAGGCCGATCACCCGAAGCGACACCTAAAATCAGTCGCCCACCCGATAGCACATCGATACTGGCCGCTGCTTTGGCAACGTGTGCTGGATGCCGCAGTGGTAGAACAATACTGGCGGCACCTAGAGCGATCTGCTCAGTCTGTGCAGCCAGCACACCCAGGTAAACGAAAGGATCGAACAGCTGCCCCGCATCTCCAAATGATGGTACGTTGAATGGCACATCGCGTAACCAGACCGCTGAAAATCCAAGCTCTTCCGCCAGTTGAACACGCTCCACATGACGAGCCATAATTGGCACTGGACTCGTTGAATAGTTTTCCAGTGGCACCACCACCCCAAGGCTCAAGCGGCCTGGACGGAACGAGGTGTTATAACCCTGATTGATGGGCTGGAACTCTGTATCTTCAATTTTTTTAAGCATTGTTCGAATGCCTGTTAATTCAAAACCGGGCGCATGCTGCAGCCCGATACGCAATACTTAATCTATCAGGCAAGATTATCCTTACCTTCGATAAGAAAGTGATAGCTGATTGAGCCGTTCATACGTGCCTTGAGGTGAGGTGCGTATTCCGGGTCGTTCATAAATCCTATAGCAGCTTCCTTAGAAGGCCATTCGATAACGATCCGCAGCGCTGCGTCGAAGGCTTCCCCTTCTAGCTGTTCGTGGCTCGTGGTTCGCGCCACATACTTACCACCGTATTGGGTGACTAGCCTGTTCGTTGGACCGATGTAGTCCGGGATCCAGTCTTCGCTGGTGGGTGTAACGAATAGAACTGAGTAGTAGGTCATTGTGTGTCTCCTATGGTTGCGACTTTTTGCCTGCGGTTGTGGTTAATAATTTGTTCATTTAAAGGCCTTCCAGAACAATCTTCCCGATTGCCTTGCCCGACTCCAATTGCTCGTGCGCAGCCTTAAGGTTTTCCGCATTAATGGTACCGAGATTTTTACCGGAAGTCGTCTGGATATAACCCTGATCTACCAGATCTGCGACATGGCTCAGCAGTTTGCTCTGCTCGTCCATATCGACCGCATTGAACACGGAGCGTGCGAACATGAACTCGATGTGTAACGACTGGCTCTTTAGCTTCAGCTTCATTACATCCAGGGGCTTACTCGGATCATCAATCATGGCTCTCTTGCCAAAAGGCGCGAGCAAATCTGTATAAATTACGAAGTAAGCTTCAGTGCCGTCTAGGCTGGCAACGTTCATCGGGGTCAGGTTAATCGGGGTCAGACTGGTATTTTCATGATGGACGACCTGAATTTCCAGGCTTCACCACTCTCTTCAGCGACATGGTGCGTCATTAAGACAAACACATGTACCTGACTGCCGGTGCCCCCCCCTGAGGCACAGATCTGGGGGCAGGTCTTTGATTCATGACGCACCAGGTCTGGTGGAGGTTCAACCTGACCCCGATTAATTTTGACAAATAGCAGTCTGACCCCGATTAATTTGTAACGCGGCGAACAATAAATAATTATCGAATTATTTTGAAGCTGATAATAATCAATCAAGCGACCACCTGGGTTGTTAGCGCATCAAGTTTTAAACATTATTGTCATTATTAATGTTGATTCGTATCAAGCTTCTAATGTAAATATAATTATATTATTAATTAGAGGAGTATGAATTTATCAGTAGCAACTACATGATAAAAAAGGAGGTGGATATGAAAATGCGAAATTTATTCTCTTCATTAGTCGTTTTTTCTGTTCTCATTATGACTGGTGGCTGTGGAGGTGGTGGTGATGGTGCACCTGCAATACAACCATTGTCATATGTGGGTAATACGGAACCGGCTAATATCACCCTGGATAATTCGCCAACGCTAATCGTAAATGCTCTATATGGTGGAGCTACGGCAGCAGGCATTCCCACGGGTGTATTACTATCTTCCAGCGAAGCAGACAGTGGACATTCAGCAGTTGTCAGTGACCGAATGGTGTCTTTACTGGATTACACCACGGAAAGCCTCGTTGGTAGCGCAGTCGGTGGTTATTCTATGCCCCTGGGTTTTGAGGTAAATGAAACTATAAGCTGTGATTCCGGCTATTACACTATGGTCGGCATACTGGATGATGCCACAGCTACAGGAACGCTGGCTGTCAACTATGTCAACTGTGTTCTGGATGGCACGACTTATAACGGCCCTGGCACTATGACTGTCCATTACATCGATATTTACACCCTGTCTTTCAATATGAGCCTTGATTTTGTTCTGCTCACCATGAGTAGCCCGGATTTCAGCGGCAGCATGAGTGGCATCATATCGATAGATGAGTCATTTTCAGGCAGCTCGGTTTACGAGACAATTACGTTGAATGTCGTCGCGCAGGATAACGTGCTCGGGAAAATGTATAAATACCAGAACTACATGATGCAGTTTTACATTGCGGATGTGTTCTCTTCTCTGAGTGAAGCTAATTTATACATAAGCGGCGAAATATTTGACTCTATCTATGGTGGAGTCCTGGTCGAAACCAATTTCCCACTGGTATTTAGTTCGCTGCAGCTCACCGAGCCTGATAGTGGAGGTCCGCTGAGGATGATCGGCAAAAATACTGCCAGTATCCAGCTTACGGTTCTAAGCGGAAGACATGTATTACTGGAGTTTGATCTGGATGGTAATGGCATCTACGAAGTAACTCGAACTCGATATGTCCTGTGGCGAGAAATCGATGACTACACCAGCCTAGACCTGGCCGACCCCGATGGTGACATGATGCATAACAGCTGGGAACAAATGTACGGGCTTGATCAGAACGTTGATGATGCTGGCGATGACGCCGATACTGATGGGTATACCAACCTGGAGGAATACCAGGGAGGATCTGATCCACAGAATATCTCATCCACACCATTAGCACCGTAAGGTATAAAGAACGCAATAGTTGTAGGAGGTGAAAGGCTTGTCGAAACCGGCAAGCCTTTTTGTGCATCATGAATTCTATAAGGCCTGGTGGAGGTTCAACCTGACCCCGATTAATCAGGGAGTGACCCGGATTAACTGAACCGTTACCTGGATTCAGCCGGCAGACGATCCCGTGAATGCCGACCCGCCCGATGATGCACCAGGGCCTTGCAGAACCTCGTCCCGGATCTGCTTGACGTGCTTGCCACATTTACCGCACTGGCCTGTACAGCCGAGTGATTCACGCAAGCCACTCATGCTGGTTACGCCATCCTGAACGGCACTGCGGATTTGACCATCGGTCACAGCTTTGCAGATACAGATATACATCGTTTGAATAACTCCGGTAAAAATATCACTGAACTAAACGTGATTTAATCTCATTTGAGAATGATTGTCAATTGCATTAAATGCCATATTCACCTGCCCAGCCACTCCTGAACCAACATTTATATCAGTAGATTACGGTTGTCAGCCCGTACCCGGGGGTATAGACTTTTTTTACTACAGATCGAATCAACAGCAGCCTGACGCTTTCCCGAGTCGAAAAGGCTAAACAAATGAAACAATATCAGACATCAGGATCTCTACCATGAAAGGTGACAGCACAACCATCGAATTTCTCAACGGCGTTCTGAAAAATGAACTCACCGCCATCAACCAGTATTTTCTGCATGCGCGCATGTTGAAAAACTGGGGCTACGAAGCACTCAACAAAAAGGAATACGATGAATCGATCGACGAGATGAAGCATGCCGACACCGTCATCGAACGCATCCTGTTCCTCGAGGGCCTGCCCAATCTGCAGGACCTGGGCAAACTGCTGATTGGTGAGAACGTGCCTGAAATGCTTAAAAATGATCTTACGCTCGAGATCGAGGCGCGAGACTATCTGGTCAAGGCCATCGCCCACAGTGAAAGCATCGGCGATTATGTCAGCCGTGAAATTTTCGACCACATCCTGGAAGATGAAGAGGAACACATCGACTGGCTGGAAACACAGCTTAGCCTGATCGATGACATCGGAGTCGAAAACTACCTGCAGTCGCAGATGTAAACCCTGGGCGCATCGATTATGAAAGGCAATGACAAGATCATCGAACACCTGAATGATTTACTCGCGGGTGAACTCACTGCGATCGACCAGTACTTCATCCATTCACGTATGTACGAAGACTGGGGCTACACTAAACTGTTCGAACGCATCAAGCACGAACACGAGGAAGAAACCGAACATGCCACCCGGCTGATTCAACGCATCCTGTTTCTCGAAGGCACCCCCGACCTGAGCACGCGCAAGCCGGAAATCAAGGTCGGCAAGACGGTGCCGAAGATGCTGAAGAACGACCTCAAGCTGGAATACCTGGTGGTCGACCACCTGCGCGAAGTGATCGCGGTGTGTGAACAGGAACAGGATTTCGAAACCCGTGAAATTCTTGAAATCCTACTGACTGACACCGAAGAAGACCACACCTACTGGCTGGAGCAGCAGCTGCGCCTGATCGATAACATCGGTCTGAAAAACTACCTGCAATCACAAATGTAGTTGTCAATCAGGGGAAATGACGTGCGTGTTGCACCGGCGTTGCCCGAGAGTAAACTGAGGTCTGGTGGGCGTCGCCCTGGTGCGGTGATTTCGGTGGCAGCCCTATGTGTGGACCATTCGGCTTATAGCCCGAGGATCTCGCGTCAATTCTGACGTAATTGACTGATTTCCTGGAAAGGAATTGGTAGCGGAGGCAGCATTACTCCGGATATCCTGTCCTTCGCCACAAGGGCCGTGCTGCGCACGTTCAAATCACTCCAGGCGATTTAGTTGAACCCACGACCTTCGGGTTAAGAATAAATCGCAGTCTGTCCCCGATTACGGTTTGTTCGACTGACCCATGAAAATCAAACAATGGGCATAGCCATAGCTATGGTTACAGGTCAATCGGGCGAAGTGGCCGCTGTAGTTCCCCAAAAACTGCATAGCGTTGCCGGGTACACAGTGTGCGTTTCTAATATCGAAAAATATCAATCCCGTTCATATGCTGAAGTGGATTTGTGAGCGTTCTCATGCAATATGCGGGCTAGTTCTTTTCAATCTCTATCAGCGTTTCATCAGGGCTTACAGCGTCACCTTTCTGGACATATACTTCTTTTACGGTTCCGGTTACGGGAGACTGGATCTCTGTTTCCATTTTCATTGCTTCGGTGACAAGTACCGGCTGTCCAACTTCGACCTGGTCGCCTTCTTTTACCATAACATCAACAATGTTGCCGGGCATGCTGGTAGATACATGACCTTCGGACGTGGGCTTTGGTCGCTTGCCGGCAATCGATCCCTTAACTGCGCCTTTGGCGCCGCCATCGAGTACGACTTCATCCAGTGTCTCTATCAGTACTTCCTCCGGAACGCCATCGACCGTGAAATAGAAATGACGTTTGGCCTCACCTCGATGACCAGCACCCGTTACCTTAACGTTGTAACACTCGCCGTGTAGATTAATGTTGAACTCGGTAGGCGCCGTATGGCTTTCTCCCTTGTCCTCTGCTCTTCGATTCATGGGCTGTATTGGTTCAGGTCGTAAAGTTCCTGCTTCCCGTTCCTCGAGAAATGTATGCGCTACTTCGGGAAACATTATAAAGGAGAGGACATCTTCTTCTGATTTTGCCAATGGGCCAATGTCATTACGCAGGCGATCCAGTTCAGGCTTTAACAGATCTGCTGGACGGCACTCGATCAACTCTTCGCTGCCGACAGCCTGTTGTTGCAGCGTGGGGTTGAGCACGCCAGGGGCCTTTCCATACCCGCCCTGCAAATAGCGTTTGACTTCATTGGTGATGGTTTGATACCGCTGGTCAGTCAGTATGTTCAGTACTGCCTGGGTGCCGACGATCTGTGATGTCGGCGTAACCAGTGGCGGATAACCCAGGTCTTTCCTGACGGCAGGGATCTCCGCCATTACATCGTTCATGCGGTCCAGTGCATTCTGCTCCCGCAGTTGATTGGCCAGATTTGAAATCATGCCTCCCGGTACCTGGTTGACCTGGACCCGCGTATCCACGCCCGTGTAATCGCTTTCATACTGGTTGTACTTCTTGCGAACATTGTAGAAGTAGAGTCCGATTTCCTGAATGGCCTCGAGGTCCAGCCCGGTTTCATATTCGGTATTTCTCAGTGCCGCCACCAGGCTTTCGGTGGGCGGATGAGATGTACCGCCTGCGAATGACGATATCGCGGTATCTATATGCTGGCAGCCGTTTTCTATCGCCTTGAGCTGACACATCTCTGACTGGCCTGCAGTGGAATGGCAGTGAAGATGCAGGGGCAGGTCTACCGCGTCAGTGAGTGCCTTCACCAGCTCGCCCGTGGCATATGGTGTTAATAAGCCAGCCATGTCCTTGATGCAGATTGAATCGCATCCCATGGCCTGCAGCTCACGCCCCATGGCAACGAAACCGCTGACATTATGTGCCGGGCTTATGGTGTAGCAGATGGTTCCCTGTGCATGCTTGCCCGCCGCCCTGGTCGCTTCAATAGCCGTGCGCAGGTTGCGTAAATCGTTCAGGGCATCAAAAATACGAAATACGTCCATCCCGTTTTCAGCTGCCTTGTTTACAAATGCACGAACCACATCATCTGAATAGTGACGATATCCCAGCAGGTTTTGCCCCCTTAACAACATTTGTGTACGGGTGTTCGGCAGTGCTTCACGCAATTTGCGCAGTCGATCCCAGGGATCTTCTTTCAGAAAACGCAGGCAGGTGTCGAATGTGGCGCCGCCCCAGCACTCCAAAGACCAGTATCCTATGGCATCCAGCTTTTCACAGATGGGCAGCATATCTTCTATACGCATACGGGTAGCGATCAAGGACTGGTGGGCATCGCGCAGGATGACGTCAGTAATGTGTATCTTGTTGCTCATTCGATAACTCCTGGTTAAAGGCCTGTGTGGGCCGATGTGGCCGCAGCAAGAACCAGTGCAAGGTCTTCAGGGCTGAGTTTTTGCGAGAATTGCGTGAGCTCGGGGTGGGCTTCGACAAAGCCCGTGTTGAAACTGGCTGAGCGAAACCCCGGGTGGTGAAGAATTTCCAGGTAGTAGGGTATCGTTGTTTTGATGCCCTGCAATCCCATATCGCGTAAGGCGCGCTCGCCACGATTGATCACATCTTTCCAATTCTGTGCCCAAACGATAACTTTCGCCAGCATTGAGTCATAGTGGGGAGGGACTGTGTAACCGGTATAGATGGCCGTGTCCGTCCTTACTCCCGGTCCGCCTGGCGCATAATAGCGGGAGATGCGTCCAAAGCTTGGTAGAAAGTTGTTTTTAGGGTCCTCGGCGTTGACGCGAAACTGCATAGCATAACCGTTATGACTAATCTGGTGCTGCTCATAACTTAACGGTAAACCTGCGGCGATACGTATCTGTTCCTCTACGATGTCTACGCCGGTAATGCACTCAGTGATCGTGTGCTCGACCTGTACACGCGTGTTCATCTCCATGAAATAGAAGCGCCCGTCCGCATCAAGCAGAAATTCGACGGTACCGGCATTGGTATAATTAACTGCTTTGGTAGCCAGTACAGCCAGCCCGCCGAGATACTGCCGCTGGGCTTCATCCAGTTGTGGTGATGGCGCGATCTCGATCAGTTTCTGATTACGACGCTGGATCGAGCAGTCACGTTCATAAAGATGAATAGCGTTTCCATGGTGATCTGCCAGTACCTGCACCTCTATATGGCGCGGATTGACGATACATTGCTCCAGAAAGATATCAGCGCGCCCAAACGCCTTGGTCGCTTCTGAAATGACCCGATCGTAGTTTCGTTGCAGTTCTTCTGCTGAATCGCAGCGCCGGATTCCCCTGCCTCCACCGCCCGAGGTTGCCTTCAGCATAACCGGGTAGCCGAAAGTTTCAGCCAGTTCCAGTGCCTGGTCGATATTCTCCAGGTTGCTGTCTGATCCTGGTGTAACAGGAAGGCCGGCAGCCTTCATGGCGTCGCGCGCTTCGGTCTTGTCCCCCATGCGTTTGATAACTTGAGCGGACGGCCCGATAAATGTAATTCCACGCCGCGCACAAGCGGCGGCTAACTCGGGGTTTTCAGACAGAAAGCCATAGCCCGGGTGTATTGCATCGCATCCGGTCGAAACAGCAAGGTTTACGATACGGTGGACATTCAGGTAGCCGGTCAGGGGATCACTGCCAATACTAAATGCTTCGTCAGCTTTTTTTACGTGAAGGGAGAATCGGTCGGCCTCTGAGTAGAGGGCGACAGACCGTATGCCCATCTCCGAGCACGCGCGGATGATGCGAACAGCTATTTCACCCCTGTTTGCGATTAATATCTTTCGTATCATAAGTCGATCAAACCCGTGTTTTCTCTGATAATAATGAATGTCTATTTATTCTAATCGATGAGAGCAATCTTAATACTTTCTCACCAAACTACCCGGGTATGCAAATAGGAAGATAATCCAACTCAACAGCCAGGAAAACCCTGTGATCAAAATGGTTTTCATATTATGTGCGTAAAACTGCAGTAATATGGGGTGATTGTGCTCGATAACGTTGGCGTTAAAGCGACCCGATCTTTGTAATTCTTTGAGAAATCGAGATATTTTGGAGAATCATACATTCTTTTGCAGATTAATGGGGACGCGTTAAAGGGGACGTAGTGGTTTTATTCTCCCTTTCGACACATAGACAATAGAGCGTTTTTTGTTTCATTGCTCGCAATAACAACCACCTGACATATATCAGGTACTATCAATATAGCAATCTGAATACTTCTATTCAGACAAAACCACACCGACATCTCTGGCGAAGTTTTCCCAGGCTATTTGCATTTTATTCAACTTTTCTGGCTGCTCTTTGGCAAGGTCACGTGTTTCGCCCAGATCATCATGCCGAACGTCTCTTACGAGTTGCGGTTTCAACCGATCGCTGCATCACAAGCGTTTAATTTCTATGCAGGTGCACAGCAGGTGAGATGCTTAGGAACTGAATTGGATGACGCCTCGGAGTTGGCTATGCAAACAGAGGCTTAATGTGAGTCGCCAAAAGGCTGAAATTTCAGTGGCAGCTCTATGGGTGAAAGACCCGGCTGAAAGAGAAAAGATACATTCAATCAGACAATTAGTATTAAAATGATGAGTCAGTAAGCAATGCAAATATTGGTTGTATTTGGCTCATATTATGATACAACAACAATACGATGCCTGACCGATTGGACCCGCCTCATACACTATTTAATCTTGTACAAGCCTTTTCCCAGCATGCGGGAAAACACCCGGAGCGTACCGCCCTTAATGTTGATGACAGGGATATCAGTTATGGCGAGCTAGCCAACTTTGCCAGACGTATCGCCGCCTGGCTGCAGCACGAAGCCAGAGGAAATACCAGACGTGTCGGGGTACTGGGATCTCGCAGCCTTGAAGTCTATGCCGGCATTATTGGTGCTTGCTGGACCGGTGCGACCTATGTCCCGTTGAACCCGGCTCATCCGCCATCACGACTGGCCAACATGATCAGCCAGGCCAGGCTGGATGCCCTGATCGTGGATGCGACCGGTCAACAGATACTGACCGAGGAATTGCTGGACGCTTGTCCTGACAGCATTCTTGTACCTGAATCCGATAACGACCGGCTTCATGGTCATGACGTTCTTGACCAATGCACGCCAGCCGGTCCGCCTGTAATGATGCCGCTGGACAAGCTTGCCTACATTATTTTTACTTCTGGCTCGACTGGTCAACCCAAAGGGGTGATGGTGACCCTTGGTAATATTCGGCATTTCCTGCAGGTGGTCCAGGAAAGATATCAGATCTCCGCCAACGACCGCCTGTCCCAACACGTTGAAATCACTTTCGACCCGTCAATAATGTGCATGTTCATGGCATGGGGTGCCGGCGCCTCTCTGCATGTGGTTCCACAACATCAATTGATGGCGCCCGCGAGTTTTATTCGCAAGCAGCAGTTAACCGTATGGGTTTCTGTTCCTTCCGCTGTTGTCTTTATGGATCGAATGAAAATGCTCAAGCCGGGCATGTTTCCATCTCTGCGCCTGACGATATTCGGTGGTGAAATGTTACCAGCAGCAATAGCACAGGCCTGGCAAAAGGCCGCGGTAAATAGTCAGGTAGAAAATCAATACGGTGCTACAGAGACCACGATCGCCAGCCATTTCGAGCCTTGCAGCGGGGAGCTCAATATTACCCCCAATCACGGCACCGTCGCTATAGGCAGACCTTTCCCGGGGCTCCTCGCAGCCATTGTAGACGAAGACAGGAATTTTCTCCCGGCTGGGGAAACCGGTGAGCTGGCCATCTGTGGCCCCCAGGTCAGCGCTGGTTACTGGCAAAATGAAGCACTCACACGAGAGCGGTTTCCATTACTCGACCACCCACAGTATGGTTTACAGAACTGGTATCTCACTGGTGATCTGGCCTGCCAGGAAGCGTCCGGTATCTTTCACTGCCTGGGACGCATTGATCACCAGGTAAAAATCCTTGGCAACCGTATCGAGTTGGGAGAAATCGAGGCACATATGCGGGATGCGAGTGGCAGTGACCTGGTGGCCGCTGTTATCCGGACTGTTGAACCCGGCGCAATGTCAGACATCATCGGTGTGATCACCGGTTCCGACATCGATGAAGATGCCATGCGTGAAGCCCTGCGCTCACGCTTGCCGTCTTACATGCTCCCCGGGCGCATTATCAAGCTGGATAGCATGCCACTCAATTCCAGTGGCAAAATCGATCGCAATGCCATCGTTGCCCTGCTGGACCAGGACACCGCACAAGATTCCAAAGTAAATGAGCAATACACGCATCAGAATAATCCCGGCCATTGATGAATCGCCCGTGCTGGTGCAGTTGGCCCAGCACGCAGGTGGTAAAGCGCTATTGCTTGCGGTGTTTGCCTTTGGGCTTCACCTGCATGATTCCAGGTCGTGGCAGGAGCTGGTACTGATACTGGCCGCCATGTCATTCTGGCCTCAATACCGGCGTCCATTGCTGACAGCAGGAACCCTCTACTGGTTAAGCCAGCACACTAACCTCAAGTGGGGCCTTCTGAGAAACGTGTTCGATGCAAAGGGTCTGGCCATAACCACCAGCTGGTCTGTCTACTCGATAAGCATTGTTGTCACGACCATCCTGTTCTGTGCGATGTATTATTATCTGGTCAAGAGATCGCGTGACACCTGGCTGTACCGCAGACCCGTTGCCACTCTTCTTGTCAGTTATATTCTATTACTGACTATCGCCTCCCATGCTCCTCTCCCGGCAACACAACAGGCATATCTGTGGGGCTTTCTGATCATTCTCGGGCACTATATCTGGTATCTGGCTTATTCGCTGCAAGACCGAAATGCCGTACCAGGCACAAAGTTTATTTATCAACTCGGTCACTACCAGCCTTTCTGGGGTGGCAGTAACACCCCGTTCCCCAAAGGCGCTGCCTATCTACGTAAAATCGAAGCGAAGAATGCGGAAGAACTGGCCGTCTCCCAGCTCAAAGGAATCAAACTGCTGTACTGGGCATTTGTCCTTTCCATCGTGCTGGGGATATTCAACATGGTGGTATATGGAAGGCCCTTCTACAACCTGGCATTACCCGACCATCTGGCTATACCTTATATAAACGATGCATTAGCCCACACCCGGTCGGGTGACCCATATGACTGGTACATCAACTGGGGCGTCTTGCTGGCTAACTTCATTAAATCCATGCTGACTTTGTCCGTCTGGGGGCACATCATCATCGCTACATGTCGCATGGCCGGATTCAAGGCACTTCGAAATACCTGCAGTCCACTGCGGTCCAGAACGATTGCTGAATTCTGGAACCGCTATTATTACTACTTCAAGGAATTACTGGTGGAGTTCTTCTTTTACCCCACCTATCTGAGATATTTTAAAACCAGGCCACGCCTGCGCGTGTTTATGGCGACCATGGCAGCGGCCGGACTCGGCAATATGTTGTATCACTTCTTCCGTGATATCCATATAATCATGGGATTGGGAATCTGGGGGGCTCTAAAGGCCTTCCAGGTATATATTTTCTATGCACTGTTACTGGGTACAGCGATTGGACTGTCCCAATTACGCAATCAGAAACGGAAACAGAGTACACATTGGTTCAGGACCCGCATTACAGCACCCATCACCGTTCTCGGTTTCTACTGTATCACCCACATATTTGGATTGCCCTATCCGGGCTATGGACTGGATGTGTATTTTCAATTTCTTATGAATATGGTTAACGTTGGAGTGATATGAGTACACAGGCCAACATCCGAAGCTTCCTGGAGGAAATCTTAAATGACAAGGGCGACAGCTCGGGTTTTACTGATCAGCAGTTACTTGTCACGGAAGGTCGCCTGACTTCACTGGATGTCATGACGATCGTAGTATTCCTGGAAGAAAACTACGGTATCGATTTTTCCGACCGGCCCTTTGACCAGAACGAATTCGACTCGGTTGATAGTATAACTGCTCTCGTGGATGCGTTGACCAGTTAACGGTGCATTAAATGGGACGCTACCCTTTAATTACATTTACGCCTACACGGTAGGTCAAAAAGGGGTATTAAAAGACAAGCGTCCCCTTTTACCATATAAGACAGACCACAGTATTTGAAAAAAAAGCCCCGCGTCGAGGGGCTTTTTTATTGTCCATGTTAATTAACTGCTTACCAACCGAATCCCATTCCGCCGCTGTCCCAGTCACGTGGACCCCGGCCGCGGTCGTAGAAGCGGGGGCCGCTACGTGAGCCAAAGCTTGGGCCGCTGCCGCTGCCGAAGCCGAAGCCGCTGTCACTGCGATTTCGCCGCCAGGGGTCGCGGTCCCAGTCATCCCAGCCGGGGCCTCTGCGTGAACCAAAGCTCGGGCCGCTGCCGCTGCCGAAGCCAAATCCGCTGCCACTGCCTTTTCGCCGATAGGGCCTGTAGTAGGGGCGATGCGGGTAATAACCTCGCCAGGCTGGTTGTGGCGGGATTGTGGCGGCGGGTGCCTTGGCCGTGCTTTGCGTGGCGGGAGCCTTGGCCGTGCTTTGCGCGGCGGGAGCCTTGGCCGTGCTTTGCGCTTCGGGCTGCTCGTCGGCTTTCTGACTGGTTGCGTTGACCTCCGCCATCAGGCTTGCCTGGCAACCGAAAAACAGAACGACCGATGCGGTTATGATTTTAAGTATGGAAAATCTCATATTGTTCTCCGTCAGGTTTGCTTCACTTCCAACTCTAGCAAAGTCAGATTGCAAGGAATAGTCCAGAGCAATCGGGGTCAGGTTGATTAAAGGGGAATAGCGAATATTTTTTGACCAGGCATCGCTGTTCCAATATGCTGACACAGTGCAGAAAAGGTGTCGGACCTTATAACGCCTCACACACATCGCTAATTTAATCATCGTCGGCAGCTTGCCAGGGATATCCAGAATATTACATATAACCCCACTATTTGGTATGCTACTGAATAATTTAGACAATTACGGCGTCTATGCCGCCTGTACCACTCACTCAAGTGCATATTTCTGAACCTGATTTCCGGCCCAAAGTCACCAGGCAAGACAGATTTTCCACGACACGTTTCCTTGCCTGGTTTCTGTTTTTCTTCTATTTTTCCGGTGTCCACCAGACAATCATCTATTTCAGTGGCATCGCGGGTTTCTTCGGAATATCGCAATCCCTGGTCATGAGCCTGTTATGGCTGGTACCGGTCATGCTGTTCCCGGCCCGCGGCAAGCTCATCGCGGGCATCGCCGGTGTTGTTCTGTGGGCCACCTCGCTGTTCTCGATGGGTTACCTGGCACTGTATCGCCAGGATTTTTCCCAGAGCGTGATATTCATTATCTTCGAATCCAACTGGGCGGAATCCAGTGAATTCCTCCATTCCTACTTTGCCTGGTGGATGGTACCGGCGCTCGCTGTCTACACGCTGATTCCCTGGTTGATCTGGCGACGGCTGCAACCCATCGGCGGAACACCGGTGATTCGCCTGCCGCTAACAATCGCACTATGCCTGGCAGTATGCTGGCCCATGCTGGACCGCGTGATTATCAAAAAGGATTCGCTGGCGAATGGTTTCTACAAGCAGGTTGACAGCATGGAACCGGTTGCGCCCTGGCAGCTGGTCATGGGCTATGTCAAATACAGGCAAGCACTGTCGCATGCGGAAAGCCGGTTGCTGGCGTCAGACAAGCCACCGCTGGAAGATCTGGTAGACAACAACGCCGATACGCCGAACACTCTGGTTCTGGTCATCGGCGAATCCACCAATGCCAGACGCATGGGCATCTACGGATATTACCGTGATACCACGCCGAGACTGGCGGCAATGTCAGATGAATTGCTTGTGTTCGACCAGGTCTACGCATCGCGCCCCTACACCGTTGAATCGCTGGTGCAGGCACTCTCGTTTGCGGACCAGTTGCAGCCGAATCTTCATCTGGAAAAGCCGACACTGATCGATGTGATGAAACAGGCAGGCTACAGGACCTACTGGATCACGAACCAGCAGACCCAGACTCACCGCAATACCCTGATAACAACATTTTCCAAACAGGCCGATGAGCAGATCTACCTGAACAACAACCGGTCGCAGAATTCCGCACAATATGATGAGGTGGTATTCGGGCCGTTCGAAGATCTCCTGAACAGATCCGAATCGAAAAAGTTTATCCTGGTCCACCTGATCGGCACCCATCGGGCATACCACTACCGGTACCCGGATACATTCAAGATCTTTGACGACGATGAAGACCTGCCGCCATGGGTGAGAAAAAAACGACACCGCAGGGAATATAACGAATTTGACAACTCGATCGTGTATAACGATTTCGTCGTCGCCTCGCTGATCGAACAGATGAAAAGAAGCGGTCAGAACGGTTACCTGGTTTATTTCGCCGACCACGGCGAAGAAGTTTACGACTATCCCCATCACCTGTTCGCAGGCCGTGACGAAGCGGCACCGACACCCGCAATGTACAGCGTTCCTTTTCTGGCCTGGCGAAGTGAAAGCTGGAAAAGGAACAACCGCATCGATGTCTCGTATGATACGACACGCCGCATGTACAGTCTGTCGGATTTCTTCCATACCTGGATGGACATGGCGGGGATACGCTTCAGCGAGTTCGATCCAGGTAAGAGCATCATCAGCCGGTGGTATCAGCCGGGCCCGGTCCTGATCGGCGACCCGGCGAAACCGGAGGCCCTGGTCGATGTGCGCCAGAAGTTCTTCCCGGCAACTGCGAACACCTTGCCGGTACCAGCACTGCTTCAACCCATCAAGCCCGCATACGGGCAGGAGGACAGAGCTGTTACCGGGACGGTACCTGTCCATGATCGATCGATGCGCCATCCATGAGAACTATCCGGTATACCGCCGCCACAGGGTTTCTACTCGTTGCCTTCCCTGCATACGCGGTCCCATCCCTGCTGCCGTTACTGCCTGTACTGGGTGCGCTTATCGTGAAAGGTGTACTGCTCTTCAGTTCGGTTTTCTTTTTACTGCTGTCTTATTTCAAAAAACAAAGGAAACTGTACCTGGGGACCGGCATCGTTCTGTTCATCATCTTTGCACTGGCGATGGTATTTGTACGGCATGCCTGAAACCAAGGCATCGCGGCTGCAGCAGTTAAGCGAAATTGTCAGCGTCCCGGCGTTTACCGTGATCACGCGTAACGATACGTTCGATCCGGACGGCCATGCGGTCGGCAATCCCTCATGTCAGTGCATGGTCAGGAGTTCATCTGCTGCAGAGGACCAGGCCGATTTCTCCCATGCCGGCCAGTCGCTCACGCTGGGTCCGGTATCGCCTGGCAAGGTGGCCGCTTGTATCGAGCAGTTGTGGCGTGATGATACCGTCGATGAGATCATCATCCAGCAGTATGTCGATGCAAGCCACTGGGGTGTGGCGTTCTGTTTTTCTGAAGAATCCATCCTGATCGAGTATTCAGCGATATTCGAAGGTGTTACCTCCGGGCAGGTCAGCCCGTTTACCGCGCTGCTGCCCGCCGAACTCGTGCGTTACCGGAAACTGCATCAAGGACTGTCGATGATCTACCGGCACTTCGGCCCCTGTGACGTGGAGTTCGTGAATCTTGATGATCCCCGCTTCGTGCAGGTGAGGCCGATTACGCGTGATATCGCGTTCGATGCATCGTACGTCAGGCTGAAGATGGGACTGCAGGAGTACGAAACGGAATGCTGGCATGAAAATGACGTCTGCCGCATGTTGTCCGAGCGGGACGACTACAGCGAGATGCTTCGCAGCTTGTACCTGGAAGCCGTATCGAAGGTGTACAGCGAGCACTTCAGGAAAAAGCTCGATATACCCGACCCGGCCTTTATCCGGATCTCGGACCAGTTTTTCATGGCCGGCCCGTTGGAAGAACAGCTGATACCGGGAACATGGGGCGCCATCCGGCTTGCATTCAAACTACCCGCGCTGCTTGCCACTATCCGCGAACGGATGCGCAAGGACCGCTCACTTGATGAATTGATGTACGACAGTGTCCTGCTGTCACTTGCCTATGACTTGAACGGCAAGCAGGATGTGTTCGATGACAGGGAGGCAATCAGGGTTGAACTGGAACAGCGCATGACAAAAGGCAGGATCAGCCCCGACTTTCGCTACGATACCCTACTGTCCGATACGATACATCTCGATAAAAAAACTAGTTGCTGGATAACACTGCAACACAGGGATTCGCGGGGCATCGTCGTGGTTCCCGGTGATTTCGACGCCGGCCCGTATTTCATACTGGAAAACCGGCAGCAGGCGATCCCTGCAGGCGTGATCGTCGTCACCAGGCAACTGTATCCCGAGATCGGGCAATCGGTAAAGAACATCAGGGGAATCATCTGCGAGCATGGCGCGCTGAGTGCACACGTCGCGATCCTGGCCAGGGAATACCAGGTCCCCCTGAAAATCCAGACTTCGATCGAGGAATACACAGGACAGCCATGATTAATCCCTCCCGTTCGTGGTGAGCCGGTCGAACCACATGTTCAGAGCACTATAGAATCATTATGTTATGCGCAGTAGCCTTCCTTCGACAGGCTCAGGATGATCGGAAAAAAGGCTCAGAGCCTGCTCCGTACTTGATACGGGGCGAACGGAATTAATCAGCTTCCACAGGATGAATACAGGCAATGAATACAGATAAGGCAACAAACAGGAAAACCCTGATCATCAGTACAGCGTTTTTGCTGTTAGCTGTGATCGGTGGCGGGTTTTTTTATGCCGAAGTGAAAGACACCCTGCAGATGGTCGAAAGCGAGCGGCAGAAAAGCAGCGAGTTTTCCCGCCTGGCGGACTCCCGGCAACCGGTTCACAACATCCTGATGTCTGATATCGTCGCGGACTGGAAGACCTTTGTCATCATCGATGTGCGCGAGCCTGAAGAGTATTCCGAGGGCAGGTTAAAAGGATCATTGAACTACCGGCTGGGAGAACTGCTGAACAACGAGCTGGCGCGTCGCAACATGATACAGCAAGCCGGTGATAAAAAACGCGTGTTATATTGTCACGACGGCGACCGCTCCACGCTTGCCGCATCGATGATAGAAAGTGAATTCGGCGGGACGAATTACGCGATGGATCGGGGATTCCGCCAGATCCAGGAAAATGATGAATACCGGACGTACTGGGAAGGCACAACCGATATCCTGCCCGGCGGCAGGGAATATGAAAGGACGCCAGTGCTGAAATGGGACGATGTCACAGCAAGCACCCTGATCGAACTGTCACTACCATACAAACCGCCGGTACGCACTGTGAAAGGCAAGACCATCATTCACGCACCGATTCTGCTGATGTCCGATGCCCAGATCAATGCGTTCATCACTTCACTGGGAACCGAGCCGGTCATTGCCTTATGTAATTCAAAAGTCAGTTGCTTTTCGACACGGATTTTTCGCTACCGTCTCGAACAGAATGGTCTGAAGCTGTCCGGATTCGTCCGGGTGAAATAACCCGTGAACCACAATCCATCATCCTGACAATATCGTTCCCAATGTTCGGGGGACAGTGAAAACGTGTACAGAAATCGGTAAATGCAAGGAGCTCATCAAGAAAAGAATTTACAAAACCCGTGAACTGGCGAGAACCGATGTGTTCGACTATATCAAGTCATTCTATAATCGTACACGTCGTTATAGCCATCTTGACGGCGTAAGTATGAACGCGCCTCAAAATGAGACTGTATGGTGTCTACGATACCAGGGATAGTCCAACGCTCAGAAAGCATCTGTGTGTCTAAGACAGGTAGATACATTGAGTGGTTATTTCAGGTGCTGAGCTACCTGGATTCATCCTGGGTGTGAATCGAGGCCCTATCTGTGTCGTTGAATTGCGCCCTACCACCCAAATGAAAAGACCCTCCGACTAATAGCCCGAGGGTCCCACGTCAATTCTGGCGTAATTGACTGATTCTTATGAAAGGAATTGGTAGCGGGGGCA
>CALLCZ010000112.1 GCA_937998645.1 uncultured Gammaproteobacteria bacterium | reverse complement strand
TAGCTCGACGTCGCAAGAGCTGAGGCACGCATTCTCCATTAGTGGTGACGCTGGCACCGACACATTGTGTTTCGAGTACCAGCGTCGCCCGGTGAGATTAAGGCGTTGCAGTATCGAAACAATCTCATCGATGTAATGCGCAAATGTACCAAAGGTTATTTTGAATTGGGGAATATAATGATGAATAAATCACATTTAACACGTTATTTATATAGCTGTGCAATATTGGTCACATCTATATCCTTTATGCCCATATCGGCTGAAGCCGCAACTATCTGGGCACCAACCAATGAAGATACAGATTTTATCCAGCTGAATTTTGGTGGCCCGGGGCCGGGATCGGGCATCTCAACGAATGGCGGCACGCTGGCCTTGTTCGATGATGACACAGGGTTTGCAGGTCCAGCACTGGAAATCGGGCAGGACGGCGGTCACGTAGTCTTTTCCGATAACGGTGACGGATCCTGGGGCGCTGAAGTCTTTGATGTAACCAATACCTCCGGTGGTTCGATCACGCTGTCTAACGACGCCAACTTCGTTCTGGGTATCTCCTGGAATGGTGGAGTTAACTATTTCGGTGATGCTGGCTCGTCTATTCAGTCCAGTCCTGATACCTACCTGATTGCCTTTGACGGTATTTTTCAAGGACGCCGCATATCAGGCAGCACGCTGGCAGTCGACCTCGCACCTATACCGCTGCCTGCTTCAGTCTGGCTGTTGGGCAGTGGCCTGATCGGGCTTGCAGGGGTGGCCAGGAGAAAAAAGAGAGCATAATTAAATACTATGCAGGAGGACCGCGTTCCACGCCGAAGTGGCAACTGGCAAGGATGCTAGTGACCTGGTCTTGATCTGGCAAGCCTGAGAGCTATTCATACCAGCGAGACCAGAGGGTATCAAAATGAATAAGCTACAAAACTACTGTCGAAATACCGTTGTGACGGTAATGGCCATTATGGCCACAGTGGCCCTTGTACCTTCCAGTAACGCCGCGCTGGTGCATTACAGCCAGGACTTCGAGGGAATGAATATGGCTGATGCGGCAGCACTTGGCAATGACGGCTGGCGTATATTCGCCAATGTATACGACACCGATAAGACCTCCCACCTCTACGATTACGGCGTCTTTGTTGCGCCAAATGGCGGAGCGGGCTTCTCTTCCATCACTGGTGTTCCGGGTAGCCAGCAACTGACAGTCTTCAGCGATTACAACAATACGGATCATGGCGATGGTAAATGGATCGAAGCCCTGGTGTTCCAGCAACAGGAAATCAGCGCAAGCGATGTAGGTTCTATCTGGAACTTCACTTTCGATGTGAAACAAGGTAATCAGATACCTGAAAGCAGCTCGAATGCGTTCCTCAAAACGATAAATAACGCTCTCGATGTAACATCCGAATCGATACTGGACACCACAGCTTTTGGCACTGACTGGGGAACACTGTCACTAAGCCTGGAGATTGATAACAGCATGGTTGGTCAGGTTCTACAATTTGGCTTTTCCAGCACAGCGTCCTATTACACCCCTTCCGGCGTCCTGTACGACAATATCAACTTCTCCTCGACACCCGCTGTCCCGGTACCCGGTGCTATTTGGCTGATGATGTCAGGCTTAATAGGTCTGGTCGGCGTTGCAAGACGATGCAAAAACTGAAACGCAGGCTGTTAGTATAAAGATTACAACAATCTGTTTTACATTTTATCTGTGTGATGCTGTAACTCCATCCAATGCCGAGTGTCCGAGGTGTAATCTGATTTACACAAGCTGCAGTTACTGAGGCGTTAGCCGTGAAACGAGAATATTCATCCGCATCACACCCAGGCTATTTCTTATTACATAAAAAGCATTATCAATTTACGCGCGGCTACACGCGTCCGACTGGTTTTATATTTATCACCGTTGCGCTGGCATTTATTCTCTCGTGTACCGGCGCAAAAATGAAAGCAGGCGTCGATACTGATCCCATGCCGGCTGAACAGGGAATATCTGCCGTAGCGATTGAGGAAATGGTGGCAAAGATCAACACCGAGGTAGACCCTGCTTTCGTTTATCAATATGAGAAATCTAAATTCATACCACCCGAGGGAAAAACCTTGCTGATTATGGGGCAGGATATCAAAACGATTTCTGAATACATGGATGACTTTTCCAACCGGCCTGTTCCGAGTGGCTGGACTGCGTATTGGGGCATCACCAGCATGAACGGCGTAGATCGTATGAATGCAGAAGACATTGCCAGGCAATATGGTCAGCAAAACCATCAGACGCTGGTTGACCGTTATCCTGATACGGTTCTGCAGAGTGGGTTATGGATGGTTGGCATGTGGGATGTACTCAAACAAGCGAGAAATGGCAAATATAACCACGTTATCAGGCACTTCAGTGCATGGGCAAAAACCATCGACAGGCCGCTTTACCTGAGAATCGGATACGAGTTTGACGGCGAACATAATCAGATGGAGCCGGACGATTATGTAAAAGTGTACCGGCGCATCGTCGATATTATTCGGGCGGAAGGCGTAGATAATGTTGCATTCGTGTGGCATTCGTATGCAGCACCAACGTATAAAGCTTACCCTCTATCCGCCTGGTATCCCGGTGATGATTATGTTGATTGGGTAGGTATCTCACTCTTTGGCCACATGTATTCACCCGATCTGAGCGCGGAGGCTGATGAGGTATTTAATTTTGCGAAAGCGCACAGGAAGCCGGTGATGGTCGCGGAATCCAGCCCTGTCAAAGGCATAGACAAAGACAACACCGACGCATGGGATACATGGTTTGTGAACTTCCTCTCACTCACTTACCGTAAGAATGTGAAAGCAATCAGCTACATTAACGCGAATTGGCCAGCCTACCCCGGCTTCTCATCACTGGGCTGGAAAGATGCGCAACTGCAAAATAATCAGCAGATCGCCAACGCCTGGTTCAAAGAAACCGGAAAGAATCGCTACCTGAAACAGTCGTCTGAACTTTATGAACAGCTGGGTTATATAAAATAATTTTGCGAATACCTGAATCATGTCGCTTAAACTTGACTTAGTACTTATTAAACCATGAGCGATAAAGATGACAGAGATAAAAGAAAAATGGGCGCTGGTAACAGGTGCCAGCAGAGGCATCGGTAAGGAAATTGCGATAGCATTAAGCAAGCTTGGCTGCAACCTGGTGCTGCATTCCAGATCTGTAGAGCACACCAATGCCCTCTCCGATCAGTTATCAAACAAGGGTATTGATACTGTATCGCTGGAAGCCGATCTAACTGATCCTGACCAGGTTACACAGTTAATATCTGATATAGACAATGCGGCCCCGCAAATAGACATTCTCTACAACAATGCGGCAATAATGATGCCTTATCATGACGATGTATGGGAAATCCCGGCCGACGAGTTTCGTAAAAGTTTTGAAACCAATGTGATAAGCCAGATCAGGCTTTGTAATGCCTTGATCCCGTCGATGATGGAAAGGCGCTGGGGAAGAATCATAAATTTAATTTCCGGCATTGACCAGCAACCCCAGCTTGCACCGTATGCCATATCGAAGGCGGCTTTGAGAAAGTTCGTGCATGATTTTGTGCCGATACTGGAAGGCAGCGGCGTTGCAATGAACTCACTTGATCCCGGCTGGTTGAAGACAGACATGGGCAGCCAGGAAGCCCCCAACTCTGTTGCCTCGGTTATACCAGGTGCGCTTGTACCAGCCTTGTTATCAGACGGCGTTAGTGGCAGGGAATTTCAGGCTCAGGATTATGCCGGCATGAGTATCGAGCAGGCGCTACAGAAGGCTGAACATCAACAGTAATCCTGCATACCGGTCAGAATACAAAATTCAGCACGCTTTCAGGTAAGCGCCATCCATGTCTGAGGATATGTCCGCCCCCCTGCTTCCAGTTTCTGCTGTAGGGTTCTGCAATCTAAATACTTCGAAGCACAGCTCTGACTACTTATCGCCATCCCTTGCAATAATCTGCTCAACAACATCATCCATGGTTGTTGCATAGACATCGGGCTGACGATAACGGGGATGATAGGGTGCCCCGGAGCGGTCAATGTACGCTGCATGCATTCCCGCAGATAGCGCACCATGCGTGTCCCAGTCGTGGGTGGCGACGAGGCGTAACTCGCTGATCGGCCGATTGACGCGCCTGGCGACAAACCCGTAGACCCTGGGATCCGGCTTGAAACTTCCCGTTTCCTCGACCGAGACGATGTCATCGAAGTAATCCGTCAAGCCTGCATTATCGATCTGGGCAGTTACCAGTTTGTGTGACGAATTTGTGAAAGCCACTGTGCGGTAACCAGCTGAGCGCAGTCGTGTGAGAGCCGGCTTGATGTCCGCATGAGGGGGTAAGCTGGCAAA
>CALLCZ010000111.1 GCA_937998645.1 uncultured Gammaproteobacteria bacterium | reverse complement strand
AAGCTGGGCCAGGGGCCGTTTTCCAGCTCATCCAACATCGGGGTTTCGTAAATCTTTTTGGCCATGGGTCGTCTCCTATTGGCTTATCTGCTTGCAAGCAAGATTAGAATTGGGCGACAAATTCTAATCCTAAAAGTTTTTATTCACAATATCCTTATACCGCTATAAGGACACTGAATTCAGGTGACGCAATTCTAGGGGGTGATATTGAAAGTCAGAATCCTACCCTTGGGAGGGCAGGGGCATTTGCCGTTATCTCGAAAGGGATAGTGTATTATTTATGAACTGCATGGGATTTTTCGGGCTGGTAATAATAATCAAGTATAAACAGCAACTTATAAATTTTTGCTGATTTAACGGTCGATGCCAAATGCGATTGATTCTCAGCATTGTTTTGAACTGATTTCAATAATGTGCTCGCACCCTATAGTGATATTGTGTTTCAGACCTGATGAAGGCAATCTCATCCGCCTATGACGCAGATGATCGACAACAGGGTAGCAATTTCGGGCCTGGCAGGCAGCCCGTTCAGCCTGGATGAAGCCGAGGCCTACCATGCCTGGCGGCATCATAAGCTGGAGCGGCGCCCTGTGATTGAGGAACTGGTCGTCGCTGTGGAAAATCCATTTGAATTGACTGCGGTGGAGAAGTCCCGCATACAGGACCTTTGCCGTCGATGTAACGCAGCTATATATAAGGTCTCGGATGAACACGCATCGACTGATAAACGCCTGGTCCACCAGCTGGGGCTGCAATTCGGGCTGACGCACCTGGACGACAATTTACGCTCTGACGAGGATGACATAACCAGCCTGACCGTGATTGAGCAGCAGGGCAACCGCTATATTCCCTACACAGACAGGCCGATCAGCTGGCATACCGACGGTTATTACAATTTGCCGCAGCACCAGGTGCGCGGATTTATCCTGCATTGCGCCCAGCCGGCTGCTGAAGGTGGTGATAACAGCCTGATTGACCACGAGCTGGTCTACATGCGCCTGCGCGATGAAAATCCGGCGCTTGTACGGGCACTGATGCACCCTGAGGCGATGACGATCCCGCCAAATGTCGATGCCGGTGCAGAAATTCGCGGCGCCTGCGTCGGCCCGGTTTTCTCCGTCGATGCACTGACGGGCAGCCTGCACATGCGTTATTCGGCGCGCAAACGCAATATTGACTGGCGTGACGATGAACTCACCCGCGAGGCTGCGGATCTAATTACTGAAATACTTGATATTGATGATCTTGCCTATACATACAGGCTCAATGCTGGCGAAGGCGTTATTTGCAATAATGTCCTGCACAGGCGCACCGGTTTTAACGACAGCCGGAACGAAAAAAGGCTGATGTACCGTGCGCGTTACTACGATCGTGTAGCAGGGACTGGATTAAACCGGCAGGGCGCTGAATGAACGGGAGCAATAAGGGGTAGATTATGCTGTGGTTAAGCGAAGTGATCATGCAGGGGCATGACATGCAGTCATTTGAAGACCTGGTGACAGAATTGAAAAAGCGCGCGCGTGAAGGCGAGCTGTTTTTTCGCATGGATGTGAAGCCGCAATTCCCGGACACCCCGTCAGACTGGGAAGACAAGCTGGAAGCGGCATTCACTTCACGACAGGATTGACCCGTACTAATACGGGTTGATGTTTATTAACAGATTATGGTGTAAATGTGCTCTGGGAAGACGACGACAAGCAGAATAACGAATTTGTAGTGCCGGATGATGTGGTTGATCTGAGTTTCAAGATCAAGTGCAGGCAAATCCCTACCATGCACGCGCTTGAGCTGGCGGAAGCGCTGTATAAAGTGCTGCCGTGGATAGCAGAAGATCCGGAAATCGGCATTCATCAAATCCATGGCGCGGCCACCGGCAATGGCTGGGAACGTCCGCCTGATGGCGAATTGATGCACCTGTCCAAGCGGGCAAAAATGCATCTGCGTGTGCCACGGGAAAAGATTGAGGATGCAAAGCAGATATCCGGTGAATCACTTGATATTTCAGGCTATTCGGTTGAAATAGGCGAGGCCAGCGTCAAGTTGCTGAGCCCGATTCAGACCCTGTTTTCCCGCTACATTATTGGACCCCAGCATCTCGATGAGGATCAGTTCCTGGACTGGATGGTCGATGAGCTGAAACAGCGCAATATCCACGTGCGCAAGATGCTCTGTGGTATCGGCCACACCATCACTACACAGGACGGTGCTGTCGAGACACGCAGCGTGATGATTGCCGACCTCGATAAAGCGACATCGCTAAGCCTGCAGGAGACCGGCATCGGCCCCGGAAGGCATTTCGGCTGCGGCATCTTCCTGCCGCACAAGGGCATTCGTGCCGTTGGCGAGACCGAGGACAAGTCCCACTTTACGGGTACCTAGCCCCCTGACGGTCCCTGGCATCCAGATCCTTTATGCAATATGGGGGTTCGACCTATCCCATTCAGGTAGGGTATCTGGAATCCTGCAGCAATCTGCTTTAATATTCGCCCTCCATTTTACAGGCATTTTTTTTAAAACAGATTAAAGGGTAAGAAGACATGGCACTTGAATCAGTTGAAAGAACAGAAAACGGCTACCTGGTTAATTCCGGCGACTGGAATGAAGAAATAGCTGCAGAGATATTCGCCGAAGAAGGAATAGCGCCTACTCAGGAGCACTGGGATGTAGTGAACTACGTACGCCAGGAAACCCTGAATGGTGATGAGCCCAACGAGCGCAGCATTATGAAAGCCATGGGCAAGCTCTGGGGCCGCAAAGTGTCTTCCAAGGAAATGTACGAAATGTTCCCCGGCATGCCGTCAAAGCAGGGTCTGAAAATCGGCGGTTGTCCACAGAGTACCCGTAAAGGCGGTTATTAATCCGTACAAACCTTACCCTTATGGGGTATATGGTCCGGTTTTGGCCAAATGATAGACTTCGGCCACTGAATTTAAGAACTAGCCGCTATATATCAGGCGGTTACTCAAACAAAGGTAAATAACATGAGCGATAAAGCAGCCAAGATCAAAGAGATGCTCGAAATGCAGAAGAAATTCATCGAGTATGAGCACAAGAATGGCGTAGATCCAAAGGATTACTTCAAGCCGGACGCAGACCATGAGCTGGCAGGTTACCGCCAGAAGTACAGGGACCTGGCAATGGAAGTCGTGGACATGGCTCACAAAGAAGCAGGTTCCGAGCGTTAAGCTTTAATCGACTTCGAATAGAAAAAGCCGCTTTGTAGCGGCTTTTTTTATGTCCTGAATAACATTTTATTCACCGCAGAGGCGCGGAGGCGCAGAGATTTTTTGTGGTATGCGCGTAGGAATGGCTTCAGCCGCGAACAACTGCCCGGTAAACTTGCGACATCATTCGCGGCTGAAGCCGCTCCTGCCGATCAGGATTAATTCAACAAAACAAGTATTATCCTCTGCGCCTCCGCGCCTCTGCGGTAAATAATCTTTTCAAACCTCGCTCCACATGCGCACCAGGTTGATGTAGGCATTGCTGACTAGTTCAGTCTCTTTCTCGCCTTTCGATTTGTCCAGCAAAATATCACGTGCCTGAGACAGCCTGTAAAGCAGCTCACGTTGAGATGGGTCGCGTAACATGCTTTGCAGCCACGTTACCGCGACGATGCGTTCTCCGCGCGTTACTTCAGCGACACGGTGCGTGCTGCCTGAGGGGTACATTACTGCGTTGCCTGCTTCCAGTTTCACGCGTTGTTCACCAAAAGCGGTTTGTACCACCAGTTCACCGCCGTCATAGTCTTCTGGCGAGTTCAGAAACACGGTAATTGAAAGGTCGGTACGATAACGCTGGCCGGCAGGCCCCATGATCGGATCATCGATATGGTTGCCGTACTGCATGCCTGTTGAATACTTTGCATAGAAGGGTGCGGCTATTTTTGCCGGCATGGCGGCGTTTAAATAAACAGGATGTTTGACCAGCTTTCCCATCACGAGATTATTCAACTGTGCCATATGCTGATCGCTGGTCTGCATTTCGAGGTTATTTTTTACATCGCTGGCTTCATGGCCGGCAGACAGTTTCCCATCGACAAAGCTGGCTTGAGAAATATAGTCACGCACGACAGCAAGTTCTTCTTTATTCAGAACGTCAGGGATTGTAATCAGCATGTTTCGTACTCGGTCAGGTATTACGTATAATGTGCCGCATATTAACAGGTGATGAATATGAAACTGAATATTATTGTTGATGGCCGTTCCAATGCTTTTGACGTACCCGATAGCCTGCTTACAGAAGCAGTCGATTTTTTTGAGAAACTCGATGCCGATATGGACCAGGGCTGGCAGATGAGCCGTGACTGGGTGCAAAGTCCTGATCCGGAACAACGCTGCCAGATTGCAGCAGATAAAATCCTGACCGCTATCGAGACGGAGAATGAAAAGCTGTTGATGCTGATGGCGGCATATATTCTACGCACCATGCCGGGTGTTACCGGAATAAACATCGATATAACCGGCGATATGAACGAGACGGATATCATTATGGGACATGACGACTCACGCCCGCTGGGGCCTGTATTTTCTTAATTACAACGCAAAGGCGCAAAGGGTGTAAAGATTTATTTAGTCCACAGATGAACGCAGATAAACACGGATGTTAAACATGTTATTCGTCCGCAAAAAATACTAAATCCTTTATATGTGCTTTTGTTTTATTCGCATTTTTTTCGTTTTTCGCGGACCATAATAAGCTTTGTATTTTTTGGAAAAAATATTTCAGTGACGTAGGCCTGCATAAGCGAAGCGTTGCAGGCGTTAAAAAATACTCACTGCAGAGGCACGGAGACGCAGAGGTTTATTTATTGTAGGAGCGGCTTTAGCCGCGAACAGCAGTCCGGATAAGCGAAACTGAATTCGCGGCTAAAGCCGCTCCTACGCGCATACCACAAAAAACCTCTGCGTCTCCGCGCCTCTGCGGTTAACTTATACTTGCTTTGTCATGCGAAAGTGCTGAACATCGTTAAATAGCACGTAACTTTTCTTTTCTATGCTGTAGCCGAGCTTATGATAAAAACCGACCGCAGGTTCTCTGGCGTCGAGTATAATGGTATTAACTTTTTTATTAATGGCTTCCTGTTCAAGCGCGTTTACAATCATGCGTCCGATACCGTTTCCTTCATAGTCCTTTTCAACAGCCATGTAACGAATCTGTGCTTCATCTGCAGTGTTAACTTGCAGCCGGCCAACAGCTACGAGCTTTTGATTATCTACTGCCATAATGTGAAAGCATTGATTTTCGATGTCGTCGACTTCACTCCCTTCTGGCTCGCCCCAGGGTTCGCGCAAGATGCGATAGCGTAATTGATAGTACTGTTTGAATTCTTCAGGGGATTGGGGCTGCTTGATTACAACATCCATCGTATATCAGTGAATAGTTAACAGTGAATAATGATTAGAGGTTTGAATGTAGCATGGATGAAGTGAAACGTAGTCCAGGGTCGCTTATCCATCCTGGATTACACTGCGTTTCATCCGGGCTATGGTTTTGCAAACAGATATTTTCTTTGCGATCTCTGCGTCTTTGCGCCTCTGCGTTAGGAAGTATTTGCAAACACAACCCAGGTCGTGGCGATGTATTTAACGCCTTCTTCAACCGTAACTGCCCGGTGTTCATGCGTCCAGAACGGCGGGAACAGTACCAGTTTGCCGGCTTCGGGTTTAATCTTCAGGTCCTGGTAAAGAAATTCTGTTTCACCGCCCGGGCCGGGGACATCGTTGAGATACCACAGGGCGACAAGCTGGCGGTGGCTGAATTCATGGCTGCCGCCATCGATATGCCAGTGATAGTATTCACCGGGCAGGTATCGCTGAATACCATAGCCCATGTCCTTGAACGGACCTTTGAAAAAAGGAAAGGACTCACGAAATTCGTGAATTGCGGCGCTGAGTGACCTGAACAGCTCGTTATCAAGGTCCTTCCAGTGTTCCTTGCCGCTGGTAACCAGGTCAGTCGTGTGCTTTATGCTCCTGTCTTTTGATACGGTTTGACCGATGCGTCCTTCGTACTGTTCTTCTTCGGAGGCTTCAAAACGGCGAATCATCTCCTTGCAGATATCATGGGCCAGTGCGTTGTGTTTTTGAAAGATAAACGTGTCTCGCCTGACTTCGTGTATGGTTTGCAGCGGCTTGTGAGCGGTATTTTCGGATTCCATAGCGGCTTGTCACAGGGGGTTGTCTTCTACGAGTTGTTCAATATGTTTGTGACTATTCTCACCGTATTGATTGAATAAAGCCAGCATTTCACTCGCGATGCTTTGCCAGTGGGTTTTGCTTTTATCGACAAGTTTTTCAAGTTGCTCTATGTTTCTGTTCTCGAGCCACTCGTTATAGGCGCCAACGAATGCGGGAAAAATGTGTTTGCGCATACTGGTCAGGTTGGCCATGTAAAAATGTATGGAAGCTTCCTGCTGTTTATCCAGCAACACAGGTAGAGTCGATATTGCATCCGCCAGGTGGTCGCGTACTGCGCGCGCCATGATTTCCGCCTGTGTAAACATCAGCTGCGACATCATATCGTGCCAGCCATCAAGATATTCTCCGGCTTGAATCTCTCCAATTTCATGCAGTATGGCTGATTCAAGTTCATGCTCGGTCATTTGATCAAGCGCAGTCTGCAGGTTGCTGTCAAAGTCGTAACAGGCGATGGCATGTGCCATGGCGTTGTCGGGCTTGCTCCAGCGCCACTGTTCTGTCTTTTCCCAGATCATGCGTTTGAACGATTCGCGCCTGATAAATATTGTCTGGTCCTGGCTCATCGCGGGCGGCGATGTAAGATCGCGCGCGTATTCGCGTGAAGAGATATAGATATCATAGCCGTTAACGGTATCGTGTTTTGCCAGGTCGGCAAGAAAGAAGTGTGGTTTGGATTTCTGGCCGATGCCGGCGCTGTAGATCAGGCCGTGTTCAAGCAACTTGCTGTTGATATGATGCGAATGAAACGGGTCATGCAGTTCACCTTCTATATCAAGATGTGCATAGTCCTGGTCCTCAATATCCGACCACAGCTGCTCGCGTTCGGTCAGCCACAGGCCGACGTCATCCCTGGTCAGGGCAGAGCCGAATTCCTGCGCCATCTCCCAGCGGAAAAACTCGCGCATTTTCAGCAGGTAAATGCACATGGTGTAGTTGCCGGCAAAACGCGCATCCGAAATGTTGCAGTTATGCTGTACGGTCCTGGTCAGTTGTTGATGTTCGTATTTCATAAGAGATAGCATAATACCTGAGTAAAATAGTATACTATTCGAACCTTGAAAAATGAATGAGTTTCAACCAGTCAGATCATGAGATTACGCATCAAAAACAAGTGGCAGGACAAGAACAAGGAGCGCACTGCCGAAGATACGGCTGGAGTAGTCGCTTTTAATTTGTGGAAAATCGCCAGTGCCAATGTGCTCAATCTCGAGAACGAGGGTTTTCAGACTGACAGCCAGAGCCAGCGCGTTGATGTCATCGAGGAGTTACTGGCGTTCTATGTCAGCCTGGTTGACCGCATGGCTGCTGACAAGGATTACGATGAAGACAAGCGTCGTCAGCTGATCGTCGCGCTGGCGATGAATCTCGCTAAAACAGTCAAAGACAACCGGATCGATTTTGACGGAGAGGGCGAACACAGCAGGGTCTTTGTCGAGTTACTCAATGAGCGCATGTCCGAATACGCCGGCTTTTCCTACAGCGACGGCGAGCCCGGATTTCAGTTAAGGCGCCGTGTTGGTGAGCATGTACAGGCAGTAATGGGTGAAAAAGATAACAAGTGGGTACCGGACCAGGTGATGGATATCGAGATCCCGGATGCGATGAAGGTGTTCAAACGCGTAGTGCGGGGATTGGTCTGACATTCACAAAGATTTTTCACCGCAGAGGCGCGGAGACGCAGAGTAAAATAATTATCTGCCGCAAAGGTCGCAAAAATACGCGAATTAAAAACCATAATATATAGCCTTTCTTTGCGCTCTTCGCGTTTTTTGCGGCAATAGATTTAGATTGTTAATATTTTTCTGCGTCTCTGCGTCTCTGCGTCTCTGCGGTAAATAATTATTTGAAATTATTACTTGCGAACGGGCATAAAAAAAGGCCGGTCACATCAGTGAACCGGCCTTTTTAGTATCAGGAGTTTAAGTAGTTACTACTTAACCCAGCTACTGAAGTTGTCAGCGTTCTTTTCCTTACCGTCTTCGTAACCCGCTTCATAAGCTTCTGTTACACGCTGTTCTTCGCGCGGAGGGTTCAGTACATAGCCGCCTTCCCATCCAATGATGTATTCTGGATCAACACCAGCTTCTTCCATCTTGGTGATTGCGTTGTAGTAGTCTTGATTCATCTGATAAATCCTCTGTTAGATTCTACACATACCACCTGACTGTGCCACGCGGTGATTTCAATGAGTTTAGCGAGCATAAGCCCGCTGAATGGGCGCAAATTATACAGTATTCGCTTTGCAGGGTTAACTGCTTGCTTATATCCCTTTAGGGGTGGCCGGAATATTTCAATAGTTCTACCATCCGGGCCTAATGGAGGGACTGGCAGGCGTGCTAAAATGCGAACAATTTCCATTCAGGGGTTTTACATGTCCAGTGATCGTACAGAATACCAGGATTCCGATGCGTCCTATGCCAGCGGCATGGCGGCATTCGAGGCCAAGAATTTCAGCCAGGCGATGCGGTTCCTGTCGCCATTAGCGGAGCAAGGTGACGCAGAGGCCCAGCACCGTTGCGCCATCATGTACCAGAATGGCCTGGGCGTGGTTGCCAATGAGGAAAAAGCTGCAGAAATGATGCGCGCAGCAGCCGAACAGGGACACGCGGTGGCCCAGCACGGACTTGGCTTCATGTACATGGAAGGCGAATGTGTCGAACAGAACAGCCTTGAAGCCATAAAATGGTTTGAGAAAGCCGCCGAACAGGGCCTGGTCGGTTCACTGACCACGCTGGCGATGATGTACGAAGAAGGCCTGGGCGTGGACAAGGACCCGGAGAAAGCCAAAGCGCTGTACAAGCAGGCCGGTTTCTAGATCATACCAAGAGCCTCTGATCTTGAGGTTGTGCTTCCTTTAAGGAAGCTATGATCGCGTAAACCTGTATGATTGAATCATGACTTCCTTCCCGTCAATAAAGGTGAAAGTCTCTGCTACCCACATATTACTACCTGATACCCGAATCTCTACACGCAGATTGGAGCGAATGACGCCAGAAATACTTTCGCTACCATCGCCAGCTGTAGCGTAATAGTTATATTTGTTTCCATCGGGGATATATTCTCCGACAAATGTCAGAGACTCTTGCTGAGAGGAAAATCTATTCTCGAGTGAAAATCCGTTCTTTTCATCGTAGTGCATAACAAGTTCACCAGACAGAACGGGTTCATAGTCCGGAGACTTGAGATCGCTATATTTAATACTGGCCCTGGTTTTTGATTCGAGGACACCTTTAGCGTTACCCGTTGCCGTGACCTTTTTGCCATCTGTAACCATGGCCCATGCGCTTATATTCCAGTCTCCAATAAAATCATCAAGATGTCTCTTACCTGCATCATCAACTGTTTCTCCTTTTCGGGCGCCACCTATTGAATCAGCCAGCATCCTGGTTCGATTATCCTCCCTGTGCTGATCGTATTCATACATTGCGCCGGCTGCACCACCAGCGACCGCACCTGCTGCAGCCCCCGCAGCTGCTAATCCGGCATCACCGGTCATCGCACCCAGTGCAAGACCCATCACTGCACCGCCCGCCGCGCCATAGCCAGCACCGCGTCGAGCAGATTCTCCTTCAGGGGTGTTCGCGCAACCGACTAGCAAACTAATCATTAGAGCAAATGAAACTACAGCAACGCGATTTCTAACTAACACTTGGACTCTCCCGGGAGTTGATTTATAAACAGCTGTCTTGAATAGCTTAACAATTATATCTTTTCTAAGGAAACAGCGACTCTTCCGCAGCTGTTTTAACATGTACCGGCCTGGCCGAATGCAGTCGTACAGATGCATCATAATAGATGGCACCTGCCTGCTGTTTTTGAATCCCGTCATAGAGCCGGGCGTTGCTTGCAGGCTGATACTGAACCTGTGGGTCCAACAGGGTAAAAAGCTGTTAATATCCATGTTTTGATAGGTTTTTGTGGATTGATATGCGTCCCGCACATCTGCTTACCGTAATAGAAAAAGAATATTCCAGTACACGAGAAGGCCATCATACGCCGGTAGTGTTGTGGTGAATTAAACCTTAATGGATATTCCTGAACTCGGACCGTTAACCCCACAGAAAAGTAATGTGATAACCAGGGCAATCGGTAGATTGCTGCTGTTTGTATTTCGGTGGCAGGTTACAGGCAAGGTGCATAATGCACCGAAATTTGTAATGGTCTGGGCGCCACATACCTCCTATTGGGACTTTTTTATTGCTCATGCGAGCAGGCTGGCAGTAGGATTTAAGTCGTCCTGGTTATTTGCTATCAGGCAAGCCATGGGACCTGTGAGAGTCATTCTGCAAAGACTGGGCGGTATACCCATCGATCGCAGCACATCGCACAATGTTGTTTCGCAAATAGTAGAGACCTTCAACGCAAGCGACAGCTTGCTGCTCGCAATTTCCCCTGAGGGGGCGCAGGGAAAGGTGGACAAATGGAAAACAGGATTCTGGTATATCGCGGTACAGGCAGGCGTGCCTGTTCAACTGGTCAGTCTAGACTATGAAAAGAGGGTGACAGAATGTGGACCAGTCATCGAGCTGTCTGACGATATCGACGCCGATATGAAACGCATTCAAAATTATTTTAAGGGTATCAAGGCGAAGAACCCCGAAAAATTTGGCGGAGAGTATTTGTAAATGCCAGCTGTAGACCCGTAGCTATGAACAGGGTAAAAAACTGTTAAGATTCATCATTTGATTGATTCCTGGGGATTGATATGCGTCCCGCACATCTACTTACCGTTATAGAAAAAGAATATTCCAGCACCCGCGAGGGCCATCATACGCCGGTCATGTTGTGGGGGCCTCCCGGAGTCGGCAAGTCTCAAATGGTGGCCCAGGTGGCCGATCGCCATAATGCACCACTGATCGATATCCGTCTGTCTCAGATGGAACCCAGCGATCTGCGCGGTATCCCGTTCAGGTCTGGAGACGAGGTGGTGTGGGCAGTCCCTGCGATGTTGCCGAGTGTGAAACGCCACGGTGAAGAAGGCATCCTGTTTCTCGATGAAATCACCTCGGCGCCACCGAGCGTCTCCGCTGCCGCCTATCAGCTGATTCTCGACCGGAGGCTGGGTGAGTACGAAGTTCCCGAGGGCTGGGCAATCATCGCGGCCGGTAACCGGCAGGGCGACCGGGGTGTGACCTATGCCATGCCGGCACCACTGGCCAACCGCTTTTCGCATTACGAAGTCGAGGTCAACATGGATGACTGGGTTGCCTGGGCCTATGCCAATAACATCGATGAACGCATTATTGCTTTCCTGCGTTTCAGGCAGGACCTGCTGTTTGATTTTGATCCTTCGCACAATCCAATCGCTTTTCCATCACCACGTTCCTGGGAGTTTGCACATCGCGGCCTGCAGAAGTTTGATGAAAACCATGATCTGTTGACAGGCGCGCTGCAGGCCTGTGTCGGCAATGCAGCTGGTATTGAACTGCGCGCTTTCATCGACAGCCTGGATCAAATGCCCGATCTCGACGCCATCGTCAACGGTGAAGACATCCCGGCACCCAAAGAAATCGATTTGCAGTACGCAGTCGCATCAGCCCTGGTCGGCCGCGCCATCCGCGCAAAAGATACGGACGATGCAGCGAAGGCACATGGCAACATCCTTGCCTATGCAAGCAAGTTTCCCCAGCGCGAGATGGGCGTGATGATGGTATCGGACATGCATCGGGCGATTGGTGAGGATATATTTGCAGTACCGGAGTTCGCCAACTGGGCCGACAAGATCGCGGATATAATGCTTTATTAAAAAGCGTTATTCACCGCAGAGGCGCGGAGGCGCAGAGAAAAACAAATGTTAAATGGAAGAAATATAATATGGATATTAACAAGGTTACTGAGACCATTATTGGTGCTTCTATAGAGGTGCATAAAGCTCTAGGTCCTGGGCTTTTGGAGTCGGCCTATGAAGAATGTTTATGTCATGAACTCAGTCTTAAAAGTCTTCAATATGATCGGCAAAGAAAGCTGCCATTGACATATAAAGGTGTCCAGCTTGACTGCGGATACAGGATTGATTTATTTGTAGAAGAGCGCGTGATTGTTGAATTGAAGACGATAGATAAATTATCACCAATCCACGATGCGCAGTTGCTCACATACATGAAACTTGCAAATAGTAGTGTTGGGTTGCTGATAAATTTCAATGTTCCTGTTCTGAGAAACGGTATACGAAGAAAAGTGTTAAATCATGTTGATTAATAACTTGATCATTGTTTTCTCTGCGTCTCTGCGCCTCTGCGGTTAAAAAAATATGCCAGATGTAGAAAACAAGTTAGCCACTGCAAGAACA
Source organism: uncultured Gammaproteobacteria bacterium (assembly GCA_937998645.1). Classification (GTDB taxonomy): domain Bacteria; phylum Pseudomonadota; class Gammaproteobacteria; order SZUA-229; family SZUA-229; genus JABDQW01. The sequence continues at coordinate 22,209 of CALLCZ010000111.1, read as the reverse complement.
CGTCTGATTCTGGACAAGCCGTTCCTGGGTGCGCTGGTTTTGCGCTTGCCCATGGTTGAGGGTGATTCGTCCTGGTGTGAAACCACCTATAGCGACGGCAAGACGTTTTATTACAATTCCGATTACATAGACGCGCTGGATATCGATCAGACCCAGTTTGCGTTATCGCATGAAGCCTTGCACTGTGCCTTGTCTCACTTTTATCGGCGTGGTCACCGTGTAAAGCATCGCTGGGAACTGGCCTGCGATTATGCGGTCAACCCCTTGCTCATCAATGACGGTTTGAAACCAACGCCCGATGCAGCGCATTTGCGTGAATACGAGGGCATGACCGCCGAGGAAATTTATCCGTGCCTGGAAGATAACGATAATGATGGCGAGCGTGATCTTGAACGCAACAAGGACAGTTCGGATGACGACCAGGATAAGGACGACGAAGAAAACAAGGACATGAGTGACGGCGGTTCCGACAAGGAACGGCAGAAAAACGATGCGCAGGATGGCAGCGGTAATGAAACAGAAGAGTCTGATGGCTCTGGCGCAAAGGGTGCGCCCAAACCGAATCCGTTGTCACCACAACAGCAGGAAGATCTGAGCACGCAGTGGCAGCAGAGACTGGCGGCAGCGGCGCAAACGGCTTTGCAGAACGGCAAACTGGAAGGTGAGATGGCGCGCATGGTCGATTTCCTGCTGCAGCCAAAACTGCCCTGGCGTATGCTGCTGGCCCGTTTCATGTCAATGACCGCGCGTGATGACTACAGCTACTCCCGACCCTCCACGCGCAGAGGAGATCCGGCGGTCTATCCCAGTTTAAGGAGCCACGAAACCAATGTGGTTGTCGTGATCGATACCAGCGGATCGATATCAGCCGATGAGATACAGGAGTTTATTTCCGAGATCGATTCAATAAAAAGCCAGGTACGCGCTCGCATTACCTTGCTCACCTGTGATTCTGATCTGAATCATGGTTGTCCATGGATATTCGAACCCTGGGATGAGTTTGCAATGGATGTCGAAATCCGCGGTGGCGGCGGCACGAACTTCAGACCCGCATTTCATTGGGTCGAAGAACAGGACAACAATCCGGATTTGTTGATGTACTTCACCGACGCCGAAGGCGTGTTCCCTGAAGCAGATCCCATGTATCCCGTGCTGTGGCTGGTCAAGGGCAAGGAAAACGTACCTTTCGGCCAGCGTATCCAGCTTAACTAAATAATTTTTCACCGCAGAGGCGCGGAGACGCAGAGATTAATAATTGTTTTGTTGAATTGATCGCAAGCGGCTTCAGCCGCGAATTATGTCTCACAACCGTGCAGTTGTTCGTGGCTGAAGCTGCACCTACGTGTATACAATACAAATCCTCTGCGTCTCCGCGCCTCTGCGGTTAAAATCATCTATATGGACCTTTCAGCTGAAGATAACTTGCGACTCAACGTTTTGCTTGCGCAAAACCTGCAGGCCGTGCGTATTGACGAATCGAAGATGGTGGTATTGGCGCTTACCGACAAGGGCGAGGCAAAAGTGCCGTTAAACCCAAATTGCAAGGATGAAAAATACATCAAGCAGGTGAAGGCGGTATTATCAACGCATGTCATGGGCTCACCCGGTGGTTATCCGGTATTTTTAAAACGCTGGACACGCATGGGTCAGGCGCGGGACGAGAGCCTGGCGCAACTGTTGATGCTGGGTGAAGAGGAAGCGGTTGTCGCTGCCGTGCATGCTGCAGGTTTGACCGATGAACTTGCCGAACGTGCATGGTGGGCAATGCCGACAGCAGAGAATGCCAGGCGCATGCTGGAGAAAGAGGCTGTAGTTAAAGGTAAAACCGGGCCGGTGCTTGCGGAGTTCCTCATCGAGTTCCTGCCATTTGAAGAAGAGCAGCGGGCTATGATTGAATCGGTTCGCCTTGTGTTGCAGCCGGGCCTGATCAGTGAAGAGGAAATACAGAAACTGTGGAAACGCGCACGCACCAAGCGCAGTCTGTATGTTGGTTTTATGCACACGGTGCCGGAAGCATTGCCGGAAGCAACTGAACCGCATGTGATGCATGAAGAAATCAGCGAAAAACTCAAGCCACTGGCTGATGCCGGTAATCGCTATGCAGACATGATCATTCGCACTTTCAGTGACAGGGGGCAATGCTTTCTTAACACTGCAAAACAGGCGCTGAAGAAGCCTGCTGACCAGGAAGTTGTTGAACTGCTGCTTGAAGCAATCGCGGCTTACTTCAGCCAGGTCAGGCCGGGCAGCTTTACCGCGGATGATATCAGCATAATGATTTCGGAAGCTGAACAGATGTGTAAAACTGATGAAGATATACAGCAGGTACTTCAGCAGTCTCCACAACTCGAGCCCGCTGTACGGGCAATACTCGTACTGTCATTCCTCAATGTGAAACTGGTTAACCCGATATTTGCCAGATCCGATGCAATTGGCACAATGATGCGCAAAAAGATCCAGCCAATAACCGATCCGATATTCGAGCAATTGACTGTGCTGCAAACAAAGAGCTGATGCAGGTCGACCACATCAGCCTGGTTCTGCGCCTGACAGTGCCTGAGGAATTAATGCAACGTCATCTGCAGTCCTCGCCTGTGAAAACCGGCGAAGAACTGGCAAGTGTAATCGATCAGTACAGCAGAGAACACAAGCTTGGTTACTACCCTGCAATCGAATTCTTCAAACAGGTGCCGGAAATCGACCAGGGTCTGATCGAGAAAGCTGAACAGATTGCGTGGACAGTTAGCAAGGTGGCGAGAGAAGAGGTGCAGTCGCGCCTTCGACCTATATTTTCAAGTGTAAAATTTCAATCTGTGCAAACAGAAGCGTTCGCTCTGCCGCCTGTTCGTCCTAATCACCCGTCTTCGCTGGAACAACTTGAAAACCACTACACGCCTGACACGGTCAGGCTCGAATTGCTGGTATCCATGCTGCGAAAGGATAATGATCAACGTGGCGGCGCGGCGGAAACTTATGCGAGGAAAATGATATATCGCTGGTTAAGGGGCATTTTTGAAAATGTAGACGTCACGGCCTCTGCATCTGTGCCTGATCAGGATTCGGCGAGCTGATATCAAAAGCGCAGCTGTTACTAATCTGTAATAGGCGGGGTTTTATCTGATCGTCAGTGTCGTATTTCGGCTATGATTTTTCGTGAGTTCAGCCCGGGTTGGTTATATAAAAGTCCAAAGATATTTACTCTCGCAGAGGCGCAGGGTGCGCAGAGAAAATATAGACTGGTTTCTCACAAAAAATACAGATCCATCCTTTGCGTACCTGGCGCCTTGGCGAGAGCATAAGTCGCTAAATCTTCAGCTCCGGTTATTTGAAATCTGTCAGTAACTGTCAGATTAAGTTGGAACCGGTACAACTACTCACCCGAGGCTTTTTTATTGTCCTGGGTGGCTTCCAGAGCATATCCAAAAAAGTTTTCCAGCGATTCGATCAGAGACGGTAGTTGCTCAACCGGTATATTACTGTAATCACCTCCAAGTATGCTTGAGATGTATTCAGCATTAACATCCATCAATAATTGCTCATTGTGAGTGGATTCGACTGATTCATGAGGCGAAAAAGCATGTGAAACCTTTTTATCGTCAATCCTGTTATCGAATGCTTCATCATACCTGACGATGCGCTTGTTTGAGGTTTTCAGCGAAGCTTCCAGCGCGTGTGCAGCATGCACGCAGTATTCTTCAAATGCTATCTTGGCAGATTTTTCATTAACTTCAGTAGAGCATAAACCTACCGCGAGACAAACCTGTATTTTTACATCGTTGATATCGAATAGCAGGTCTTCCACAGCCTTTTTCAGGCGAGAGGCAACGATATGAGCCATGAAGGGTTTGGTCTTCGGTAGAACAATTGCAAATCTGCCGTCATTCAGATGTGCAACCATTTCTTCCTGGCGTATCGTGCTTTCCAGCAAGCCGGCAACGGTTGAAACGATCGTTTCGACTGAGCGGCTGCCATATGTTTCTATGAGATTGTCTGTGTCGGCAATTTCAACATAAAGAACAGAGGCATCGATGTTATGCCGATTGGCGAATGATATGGTTTTATGACCGAAATCGAGAAGCATATGGTTGCTATAAAGACCGGTTAAGGTGTCGTAGGCTGCTTTCTTTTCAAGATCGGCTATCTGTTTGTTAAACCTTGAGTAGGATCTTGTGCGGCTGAGTATGGCAATCCTGTCAAAAGGCTTGCTGATGAAGTCGGTGGCACCAATATTGAGGGCCGATTTTTTTTCCTCTTCAGATTCATCGGCACCCGTAATTATGATTACAGGTATATTGGCTATTCGTTCACAGTCGGCCTGCCTGACTTTCTGCAATAACTGCATGCCATCTGCGAATGGCATATGCATATCGGTAAATACCAGAGATATCGATTCATTCGATTGCAGTAGATTCCAGCCTTCCTCTGCATCCGTCGCATAATAGATGATGTAATCATCACCGAGATATTCGGCGATAGTGGCGCGTATGCTCGACGATTTGTCTACGATAAGTATTTCGGTATTATGACTGGGCATTTCAGCTCCCCGGATATTCCCTGTTGTCTGGATACGAATTGCACTATAAATGCAATGTTTTGAGAAGGCATGTATTTAACTGCCAGCATATTATTTAGCCCAGATCTGTGGAAAATTGTGGACTAGCTGACGAGTGGTCGTCATTGGCGAGTGGTCTGGACGGAAGGGCGTCCCTGGTGCTGCCAGCCGGGACTTTTTTATATTCAAGCGGCAGCTGCGTAGAAAGCAGCTAACCGGGAAGCTGCCTGTACTCATCCTGCTTGAAACCAATCAGTAGCAGTTTGCCTGACTCGAGTATGGGCCTTTTGATGATACTCGGGTTGTCGAGCATCAGCTGGATTGCCGCGGCTTCATCGATGTTGCCCTTAACTTCGTCATCCAGCTTGCGCCAGGTGGTGCCGCGTTTGTTGAGGATGGTTTCCCAGCCCGTCTGATTAACCCAGTTTTTCAGCTTATTTTCCGGGACACCCAACTTTTTGTAATCATGAAAATCATATTCAGTCCCGTTCGCTTCCAGCCAGCGGCGGGCTTTTTTCATGGTGTCACAGTTCGGGATGCCATAGATTTTTATCATATGAAAACCTTAAAAACTTTTTTTTACCGCAGAGGCGCGGAGGCGCAGAGGTTTTTCTGTTGTGCGCAGGAGCAACCTTAGTCGCGAATTTTCGACATTCGCTACTAAGGTTACTTCTACAAACAATCAGTACCCTCTGCGCCTCTGCGCCTCTGCGGTGAATTATTCAATATCTCGAAGCAGTTCGTTCAGACCGACTTTACCGCGTGTCTTTTCATCGACCTGCTTGACGATTACGGCGCAGTACAGGCTGTAGCTGCCGTCTTTTGAGGGCAGGTTGCCTGAGACAACAACAGAGCCCGCGGGAATGCGGCCGTATGTGATTTCACCGGTTTCGCGGTTGAAGATCTTGGTGCTTTGTCCGATATAGACGCCCATTGAAATGACCGAGCCTTCCTCAACGATTACGCCTTCAACGACTTCCGAGCGGGCGCCAATAAAACAGTTATCTTCGATAATGGTGGGTGCTGCCTGTAATGGCTCGAGTACACCGCCTATCCCGACACCGCCCGAGAGGTGAACGTTCTTGCCTATCTGCGCACATGAGCCAACGGTAGCCCAGGTGTCGACCATGGTGCCGGAATCGACATAAGCGCCGATGTTTACATAGGAAGGCATCAATACAACACTGGGGGCCAGGTAGGAGCCGATACGTGCAGTTGCCGGTGGAACCACACGTACGCCGGAATCCCTGAAGGCGCGGGTGTTATGTTCGGCAAACTTTGAATCGACCTTGTCATAGTAATTGGTGAAGCCGCCCTTGATGAATTCGTTATCATTAATGCGAAAGGAGAGCAGTACTGCTTTTTTCAGCCATTCGTTGACTACCCAGTCGCCATCTTTCTTTTCTGCAACACGTTCCTGTCCGGAGTCCAGCAGGCCTATGGCTTCGTTAACGGCGTCAGAAATGTGTGTTTCAACATTGCGTGGTGTGATGTCGGCTCTTCTTTCAAAAGCTTCTTCGATTACATTCTTCAGGTCTTCCACTGTTCTCTCCACAAGGATTATTGATTTACGATAAATTGTTTGATTCTGTTGGCGGCATCGATACACTCATCTAGCGGTGCCACCAGCGCCATGCGTACATGGTTCTTGCCGGGATTGGTGCCGTTAACTTCGCGTGATAAATAACTGCCGGGTAGTACGCTAAGGTTTTGCTGACTAAACAATTGCCGTGCAAATTCGGTATCAGAGCATGGCGTGTTCAACCAGATATAAAAGCCGGCATCAGGTTTATGCGCACTGCTGACCGGCTCAAGTATATTCAAAACTGCAGCGAACTTTTCCCTGTAAAGCCTGCGGTTTGTAATAACGTGCTGTTCATCATTCCACGCGGCGATACTGGCAAGCTGGTGTGCCGGTGGCATGGCGCAGCCATGATAAGTGCGGTAAAGCAGGAACGACTTGATGATGTTCTCATCGCCAGCGACAAATCCGGAGCGCATGCCGGGCAGGTTGGAGCGTTTGGACAGGCTGTGAAATACTACACAGTTGGTGTAATCCGTGTTGCCGCTATTGACGGCTGCCTGCAGTAGACCCGCGGGTGGCGCCTCTTCATCGAAATAGATTTCCGAATAGCATTCATCGGATGCAATCACAAAATCGTATTTCAGCGATTTTTCGATCAGCCTGATCAGCTGTTGTTCAGACATCACCGCGCCGGTGGGATTGCCCGGTGTGCAAATATAGAGCAACTGGCAGCGTTGCCAGGTGTCTTCATCAATGGTATCGAAGTCAGGCAGATAATTACTGTCTTTAAGTGTGCTGTAGAAGTAGGGCTCTGCGCCCGCCAGCAGTGCGGCGCCCTCGTAAATCTGGTAGAACGGATTGGGCATCATCACCAGCGCATCCGTTGAATTGTCCACGACGCACTGGGCGAAGGCAAACAAGGCCTCGCGCGTGCCATTTACCGGTATCACATGTTTATCAGCATCAACACTGTTCGTAGCCAGCTCGAATCGGCGCTGCAGCCAGCCGGCTATCGCCTGGCGGAGTTCGGGGCTGCCCTTTGTCAGTGGATAGCGGTTGCACTGGTCAAGGTTGTCGCGCAATGGCGCCAGTGCGATCTCCGGTGATGGATGCCTGGGTTCTCCAATCGACAGGGCGATATGGTCCAGCCCTGCTGGCGGGGTGCATCCGGCCTTGAGCGCAGCGAGCTTCTCAAAGGGGTAGGGCTGGAGTTTCTGCAGTAGCGGATTCATTTCCGGGTTTTGTTATATTTTCACAGGGCCCCGCATCAGGGCATTACAAATGGGCTCTAAGCACCCGATCATATAAACTCAGCATTCTCGAGCTTAATGCCTGCGATTAAGCGAGAGGTTAACTATCCGCTGCCCCAGGGTGAGTATCATTTCCCGAGGGGCGCACATTATAAGCGATTTTGAGGGTGAAGGCCTTGGCGAAAGGTGTAATCAGAAGTTTTGACCATGCCAGCGTACTGGTGAAGGACACCCGCAGGGCGCTCGAATTCTACATCGGCGTGCTCGGTCTCGAACAGGACCACGACAGGCCGGATTTATCCTACCCCGGCGCGTGGCTGAACCTTGGCGAAGGCGGGCAGATACACCTGATCGAGCTGCCGAATCCCGATCCTGTAACAGGGCGGCCGCAGCATGGCGGCAGGGACAGGCATACTGCATTGACGGTTTCCAGCCTGGATGAGGTGGTTGCCGAGCTCGATAAGGCAAAGCTGACATACACACTCAGCAGTTCAGGCAGGCGTGCACTGTTTTGCAGGGATTACGATGGCAATACGCTGGAACTGATCGAGAAGTAGTTCAGTTATTATTTACAGATGTCAGGACCTGATCTGGCAACCGTTGTCGATTTTCGTAGAACCGGGAATCCAGCCGGGTTGCAGGTTTAACAAGCTGTTTTCTCGCAGAGGCGCAGAGAACGCAGAGAATTTAATTGTAACTGATGTTTACTCTCGCAAAGGCGCCAAGCCCGCAAAGGAAGAATCTGGTAACGATATTATTTCATGCAACAAAAGACACATTTCAACTTTGCGTTCTTTGCGCCTTTGCGAGAGAGAAGTTATCTACAGTTTTTTCTATATCGCCAATCCTGGCTGTAAATTTAAAATCACAGGTCTGCATAAGTGAATGGTTCGACAAGCTCGCCATGAGCGGCCTTATATCCGCCAGGAACGGCTATGCCTTATCCTGGCATACGGTCTACATTTAATTATCTGTAGGAGCGACTTTAGTCGCTCCTGCTAATACCTGATACGCTCTCTGCGTACCCTGCGCCTCTGCGAGAGTAAGTAAATTTAGCCTTTATCATATGCTCAGTTATCAAGCGCGCCCTGGTTGACCCATTGCCTGAGTGTTTCGATTTGTACAGGCTCCAGTGCATCATCTTCATAATGAGGCATGCGTTGCTGTTTACCGGCACGCCCTTCGACCAGCATGTTCAACATACTGCGGCGGCTGTCGCCGGCAACGATGACCTGGCCATAGGCCGTTCCCTGCATCAATGACTCGTATGAACCCATTTCCAGCCCTGTGGCCCTGTAGCCAACGCCATCAGGTGAGACATGGCATTTGATGCACCTGCTCTCGAGAATAGGAACGACGTCGTCCTGGTAGCTGACCTGCTGTGTCGCACAACCACTTATCAGCAAGATATATACAGCCATGCCACATAATTTGCAGTAGTTCAGACTTGATTTGACAGATGTTGTCGATTTTCGCATCACCGTGAAAACTGCCTGCGCTGGAGTTTTAACATCCTGGCCTCTCGCAGAGGCGCGGAGAACGCAGAGGTGTGATGTGTTTTTTACAAAGAAAATATCTTCTATTCATCTTTCTTTGCGCCCTCTGCGAGAGTTTGTTCTATAGCCTTTTCTATCCGCCCAAACCCGGCTGTACTGATAAAAAATCATAGTCGGCGTTTGATTTAAAATGACACGCATTGTCAGCTTAAATCCTGGCTATTACACATGGACATACAAGCTTCATTGCAAGCTTGCACTCGTATTCTGTTTGCAGGGCGGCTTCAGTGTTTTCATCGCAGCGTCAACGAGCATATATTCTGCGCTCTTGTCTCTTTGCGCATTGAAGCTGGCAATCCTTTCTATTCTGATAAACGTCGTCGTGAATTCTTCTAGCAGGTGTTGTTTGACCAGATGAGTACCAACCACCGGGGGTATAAAAAAATCCGGTTCCAGGTACGCCTCGTACACAACATGGCTGGCATCATCCATAGGCGTAATCTTCCAACTTGCTTTACCCGACTTGAACTCGCTCAAAGTCGGGATAATTTCAGCTTCAAAGTCACCTGACTTCAGCATGCGTACAATATCGACTCTTTCAACCTCTCTGCAAAACAGGGAAGTGCAACACAGCAGTTTGGTCCTGACCTGTTTTTCATCCGCCGTGCTGGAAGGCAGTACTTCACTTTCGATGATGGAAGGGCTCAAGCGATAAATGTGTGCCGAGTCAGCGAGGATGTATCGGATGTAATCCGGCGGTGACTCTATGATGGCGGATACTTTTATTCGGAATACGCCATCCTCTTCAGTGACTTCCGCCTCGGTAAATTCGAGCGTTTGTGCGTATATTGGCAGGCATAACATTAGAGAGAGAGCGACGAGCGTCGATCTGGAATTTACAATAAGCCTGGGTACCTGCAACCATCTTGACCGGGACATATCCTTACCCCTCCGCGTTAAAAACACGGTTTCAAGTTTTTAGTGATTGCGGCCGATATTTTTTAACTTATTATTTAATCGACCTACCTGAGCAAGTAGTCAGATTTAGTATAAGCATTCAGGATTGAGAATCAATAGCATTTGCATGGATTTTTCAGGTTCAATAAATAATCAGGTGCTGGCGGTCAGTCAGCGTTTTTTTTTGACTGTTTTTACAAGCTGGTCAGATGAATCTTTTTATAAAAAGCCTGGATCAGAGTGACTTTTTATAATGCATACAACTGATTAACTAATTTAGTTAAACGGAGTGTAAGGGTGTTACTGCAGCAGGCTTGATCATGGTCTTTCATGGCAAAGGCTGCAGCTCACTTGTGTTCCTTTAGCTACATGGATGGTTTGAGCATCACCCTCATCATCGTCATCGTCCTCATCACGCAGGTAGTCACGGTCCGCGGCGGTGCGGGGCGCCGCGTTCAATCACCTGGCTGTGAACCACGTTGAATGGCGGCAGGATCACGAAGGTTGAATAATCCAGGTCTGCACAGTGCATGCCCAGGTCGTTGAAGGCCAGCACCTGGTGGCTGGCATTGATGTTAATACCGCTATTGTCAATATTATCGTCTTCAGGTTCAGTGCAGGCAGCGATGAAGAAAGAAAGCAGCAGAGCGGTTAATAATTTGTTGATACGGTTTGCCATACGGACTGCCTGAGTCAGATACGGGAGGACTGTTCAAGGGGTGGGAATTATATCCCGCTCTAACATTGGGGAGAAATTTTTATATAGAACTCGAGAGGGGGGCGTAGACCTGAAGTCCTAATTTTTCACCCCTGGCGGGAAATGCGGGCCGGCCTTAAAACTGCAGATTTAGTGGCTATGCAAATGTTGCGATTTGAATAATAACGAGATCGTTAACCAGGCATCCCATTCCCTGAGGGAGAGAGGGTAATCGGTTGAATGGCTGATCATTGCAATTGGGTATAAAAGCCAGCGGCTAGAAATACTTACGGTGTGCATTTTCAGCGGTTTCTATAGAACAGGAGCACACTTTAGCGGCTTCTGCATAAGCACCCCCGTCTTCACTGTGGATACCCGCACCCTGCTTGATGAATTCCTCGACAGTCACGGCCCGTCTGGCCTTCTTGTCTCGTTCGAGGGCCCTGATTACGACATGCTGCTGCTCAAGTGTCAGTCCGCTGTTATAAATGGCCATTATTAGGTCGGTGTAAGCACTCATCCTGATACCCCCGCTGTGGGAAATAGTTACACATGAAAAATAATTCTAACCTGTTGCCAGCGTGTGTCCAGAAAAATTTTACCGGGCATGATTGGCTGCAGTACATATAACAAAACAGGTGAGGGAAGGAAGGGTTTATTAACCGAAATCAAAGTTGACCAGATTTCAATCACTCTAAGCCCTTGTATTCGTTATAATCAATTGACGGCTCCAATGACTATGGGAGCCTGCTAAATCAGCATGAAGGAGAATTTTATGAAGTCTATAAGCACAACAGTCGCCATGATGCTGTTCCTGGCCGGTCCGGCATCGGCCGAAGATCAGGCGGTTTCGACCGGGGCACCTGCGGTAACGAATACAACATCTGAGACAGCCACGATCAAAACCGATGCGGCGACACCTGCAAATCCCGCAACATCTCATCAAATGCACCAAATGGGAATGCACAAAGGCAAAGGTCAGCAAGGCAAAGGCGGTGGCATGAAGCACGGCGGCGGTCAGCATGGGAAAGGAAAGCATGAGAAGCATGAACAGGTGGTGAAACGTCTGGATATGATTGAAGCACGCCTGGCCAAGATCGAGGCCATGCTGGAGAGCCTGGTACGGCGCTAGCGGGTAAATATATTCAGCGAAAGAGAATGGAAGGCGTACACGTAATTGTACGGCTGTTCAAGACAGTCCGCAGATGAACATGGACAATATAGTTCTTATCTGTGTTTATCTGCGTTCATCTGTGGATTTTAGTTTTTATTTATCTGTATCTGCGTGGGGCCGTGTAGCTGTCGTGCAGGCGGACAAATTAACGAATTGCTTTAGTTAGTATTTGTTACGCCATCGATTTGAAAACCCCACATACCGAAGCCGCGCCTGTACGCGATTTTTTCCAGGGCCTGGTATTCGACAGGCGCATCCGGCAGTGCAACCGCCCAGCCACGTTCGAGCAGGTAAGCGCTCAGGTCTTCGCCTTCATTTAGCCTGGATGCATTCACACGGCACCATCCAACTAAACTGCCATCAGCATTTTCTTCGATAATCTCACAGCGCACAAAACTCTGGATTATAAATTCAAGTGCGAGGGCTGCTCTTGAACCACATACCGGGGGCCTCAGGTTTGTGTTGCAGTGCTTGCCGGTTTCCGGGATGTGGATGCCATACAGATGGATGGTCTTGCGCTTGATGCGTAATGTTCCATCTTCATTGACAAATGCATAGCTGGAGATCTCCCGTGCATAAACAGGTGCTGATGATAGCGCTTGAAGTGCAATCACTGACCACGCTATTAATCTGAAAATCTGCCGGGTCATGCCGATGCTCTGTACCTGACTCATAGTCGAGTAACCGGTGAGACTAAATGATAACCGTGCTAATGCACCGGCGCCAGACAAATCATCTAGATGATGATCTCACACTGCTTCCTGTCATCTGGTTTTTCATCAAGCTATTGATATACAAGCGAATAACACAATACCAGGCATTATATTTCCATGATATTCCGGAGAAATACAGGGGCCCGGAGGTTATTTCCGGGGGAAAAAGTTATTTGACATTACTAAAAAATGGGAATATATTCCCAATTAAGGCGTTAATGCCGATATCCGAATCATTTAGTTAAGGGGGGATTCAACCCATGTTTAGTAACAAATTAATACAGGCCTCAGTGGCCATTACGATTATTTCTGCGCTGACCGCGTGTAGCAGCGGCGGTGGCGATACAGCAGGTGGTGCGCTTGATGTGACCTCATCAGGCACCATTACCGGGTTCGGCAGTGTCTTCGTCAACGGTGTTCGTTACGAAACCGAAAATGCACGCATCATTTCCGCGGATGATGATTCAGTCATCCTGGAAAACCCGACCAATGCACAGTTACAGGCAGTGCTTGGCGTCGGACAAATCATTACGGTTCGCGGTAGCCGTACAGATGACAGCAATGGTGTCGCCAACACGATTCGATTTGACGACGAACTGGTTGGCGAAATCACAGCTGTTTCAACAGCCGATGGCACTTTTACTGTTCTTGGCCAGACCGTTTCGGTGACGCCGGATACCATCATCGATGATTCCATTATCGAGGCTGCACGCGGTGGCGCTGAAATTCCAAACGATCTGCGTTTTGGTGACCTGCCAGAAACACTCGATCAGCTGTTAAGTGCAGGCATGTTTGTCGGAGTCAGTGGCTTTCCGTCCCAGAACGGACTTGAAGCGACCCGCGTTGAAGACGTGAGCAACCTGGTCGGTGCAGGCGGTGGTCAGCTGGAAGCTGAGGTCAAGGGGTTTGTAGCCAATCTTGATGATCTCCTGGGTCAGTTTGATATCAATGGCCTGACGGTTACCTATGATGCCAGCGACCTTGATAGTGAAGACTTCAGTAACCAGTCACTTGCCAATGGTCAGTTTGTCGAGGTCCACGGTACTGCGACTTCATCAACCACGATCGACGCATCACGCATCGAGCTTGAAGATGATTTTGTCGATGATGATTTCAACAGCGGAGAGATCGAAATCGAAGGCGTGATTAAGGAAGTTCATCCTGATGCCCAGGGTACAGGCGGTGTGATCGTCATTAATGGACTGGAGGTACGCGTCAATGATGTGACCCCGTTCAGCGAAGGCCTGCGCGTTGAAATCAAGGGAACCCTGCAAAGCGACGGCTCGATTGTGATCACCCGTCTGCAGGACGAGTCGGAAGACACGGTACGCACCGAGGATATTGCTGTCAGTGCCGACGCTACCAGCTTCACAACACGCCTGGGGCTGGTCATTACGCCGAGCGATCGCAGCCGTCTTGAAGATGACACCATCAATGACGACGACAACCTGTCGACCGATGCTTTCATCAACAACATAGTACCCAATAGCTCGCGTATCGAGGCCCGCGGCTTCCCGCTGAACGGTGATACGGCCTGGACCCGTCTCGAGATCGAAGACAACAATGACCAGGATTGCCGTTTACGGGGTCCGGTGGCAAGCATCAATGGCACATCCAGCTTCACCATTGAAGGTGTAAACATCGATGTCAGCCAGGTTAACGATAACAATTTCGAAGGTCCGGACGGACAGCCTATTGGCCACGCTGCATTCTTTAGCCAGCTCAACACCGGCGATGTCGTGCAGGCCACCAGTGATCAGGGCGGCAGTGGCTGCAGTGACGGAAACCTGGTTGCACGTGAAGTCGAGTTCGAGCCGGAAAATGATGTCTTCGTTGGAGGCGGCAATGGTGTCAACGATAACCAGATCAACGGCACCGTCAGCGCTGTGACTGCAGATACCCTGACGGTTTCGGGGCAGACAATCACTGTCAATAACAGCACGCTGATTGATGACTCGATTATCGAGGCGGCACGCGGTGTCGAGATCGCTAATGACCAGCCCTTTGGCAGCCTGCCGGAAAGCCTGCAGGAACTGCTGCCTGTTGGCTTGCTGGTCGAGGTCGGTGTTGACCGTTCCAGTGGCGTGGTTGCGATCTACATCGAGGATATGTAAGCACAATATGGCATGGCTTCATCACGGCACGCGCTTGATTGAAGCCATGCATTGATTGATGAGCTAGGTGATGCTCATTAACACCCGCCAGGTGCAACGCCGGCGGGTTTTTTTTGCCCAGGATTTTTTGCAGGAGAGCCTGGTGCGACGCTAGTATATTAGTGATAGTAGCTTGGGCCTGAGCTGACAGTTGTTGTCGATTTTCGTATGGCCGGAAAACCTGCATGTGTTTAAGGTTTGACATCATGCTATCTCGCAGAGGCGCAGGGAGCGCAGAGATAACATGTATTCTTTGTAAATACAGTATCCTGGCTCTTTCCCGAATCGAGCCTGTGTCATCAAATGCTTGCCACAGAGGCTCTAAGATGAGGCAGGAGCGGCTTTAGCCGCGAATTGTATATATTTAACGCCAGATTCATTCGCGGCTAAAGCCGCTCCTACGTCCAGATCAAAAGACTAAAACAAGTATTAATCTCTGCGCTCTCCGCGCCTCTGCGAGAAAACAGGATTTAAACCAGCAGCATGCTCAGTGCTCCTGCGTAACAGAATCCTCGAATTCATCAGGCTCCTGGTCCAGCGCACCCAGCCAGCCCAGGTCATCGAGAATGGTATAGACTGCCGGCACCAGGAACAGCGCTGCTATCGTGGCCGTGGCAAGGCCGAACGCGAGACTGGTCGCAAGCGGAATCAGGATCTGCGCCTGCAGGCTTTTTTCCAGCAATAGTGGCATCAGTCCCGCGACCGTGGTGATGGAAGTAAGCAGGATAGGGCGGAAACGTGCCCGGCCTGCATGCTTGGCAGCATCGGTGACAGACGCGCCTTTGTTCCTCTCGCCGCGGATAAATACAACCAGCAGGATGGAATCATTGACAACGACGCCGAACAGGGAAGCCATGCCGACGATGCTGGGCATGGTCAGGTCCAGTCCCATCAACAGGTGCCCGATAACTACACCAATCAGCGCAGTGGGAATCACCACCATGACCGTCAGTGGTGCCAGGTACCCCCTGAATTGCAGCGCCAGCAGCATGTATACGCCGATCAGGCCCAGCAGTACATTGCGCACAATGGACTGCCCGGTTTCGGCTGACTCCTTGCTCTCACCCTGTACATCGAAACTCAGGTCAGGGTAACGCTCGAGCAGGCCGGGGATGAATTCGCTCCTGGCCATGCCCAGCAGCTCCTGGGCATTTGCAACTTCGCGATCGACATCACCCTGCACGGTGACCGCGCGCCGGCCATTGACCCGGTGAATTCGAGCCCAGCCACGCACTTGTGTGACATCAGCCACCACCAGCAAAGGCACCAGCGCACCGTTACGTCCCATCACGGTGAAGTTCTCCAGGTCTTCCGGCCCCAGCCTGTCACTGGCAGCAACCCGCAGGTTCACCTCGTAGGTCTCGGCACCAACCGGGAATTCATCGACCTTGACGCCCTGAAAGGCGCCACGCACCTGGTCTGCGACGGCCCTCGCATCCAGGCCCAGCACGCCGGCCCCGGGCTTGAGTTTCAGGCGGAACTCGCGTTTACCGGGACGCAGATCATCGCTCAGGTCGTGTACACCGGCAAAACGGTTCAGCCAGTCCTGTAATTCATTGGACGCCAGCTTGAGCCGGTGCAAATCGTAGCCCAGCAGGCGCAAATCGATGGGCCGCCCGCCGGGGCCAATCACCGGTTCTGTAAACTTGATCGAAATGACATCCGCCAGTTCCCCGGTCTCCCGGCGCCAGGCATTACGGAACGCATCCAGGGGTGCATCGCGCTCCTCGGCGCTCAACAGGTCGGCCACCACCCTGGCGACATGTGGCCCGCTTTCAAAAGCGTCTGGATTCTCGCCATACATCACCGAGACATTACGCACCAGATCCTGTCCATCCGGCTGGCGCGGCTTGAACTGCTCGTTGACGCGTGCCAATGCCTGCTCCATTGCGGCCACCACCATCTCGGTGCGCGCCAGTGGTGTGCCCTGGGGTAACAGGATGCGCGCCTCGACCACATCACCTTCGATATCCGGGAAGCCGACGAACTTGAGCTTGCCTCCCGCAGGAATGGCGACGGCGAACATCAGCAGCATAATGATCAGGCCGAGGGTGAAATAGCGGTAGTCCACCGCGCGGTCCAGCAGCGGACTGAAGAATCGGTCACGCAGCCTGTCGAATGCATGATCAAACCCCTGGCGAAAGCGTGACGGCGCCTGTTTTTTCATGTGCGCCAGGGAATGACTCAGGTGATGCGGCAGAATCCAGAAAGCCTCGAGCAGGCTGACGGAAATCACGATGATCAGTACCACCGGCATGATGCGCAGAATCTGCCCGATGGTGCCGGTGATAAAGGCAAGCGAACCGAACACCAGCAGCGTGGTGGCGAAAGAAGACATGATGCCGGGCCATACCTGCTTGACGCCTTCAATCGCCGCGTGCATCGGTGTATCCCCACGTGCCATGCGCGCCGCGATGTTCTCGGCGATGACGATGGCATCATCCATCAGCAGGCCGACACCGATCAGCAGGCCGACCATGGAGATCATATTGATGGTGATTCCCACGATCGGCAGCACAAACAGGGCGCCGAGGAATGAGACCGGCAGTCCCATGGTCACCCAGAAGCTGTAACGGGTGCCGAAAAACAGCCATAAAACCAGGAACACCAGCACCAGTCCCTGCAGGCCGTTTCGCAACAACATGTCGAGGCGGTCCTGCACAATAGATGCACGATCCTGGGTCATGTACAGATAAATGCCCTGAGGTGCCCTGGCTCGCTCGGCCTCGATAAACGTATTGACCGAGGCCAGCACGCTGAGGATGTCCTGGGCGCGTGTCTTGGTGATATTCAGCAAGGCTGCCCGCCTGCCGTTGAACAGGCTCTTCTCCTCGTCGCGGTCAAAACGATCGGTGATCGAGGCGATCTCGCCCAGCCTGATCGCCGCACCCGTGCTACCCGAGATCACCACCAGGTCATGGAACGACTCTGCTGTCTTGCGCTGATCATCAAAGCGCAGCAACAGGTCCTCATCCGGGCCTTCGAGACGTCCGGCCGGGCTGCTGACACTCTGGCGATTGACCGCACTGGCGATATCCGCCGCAGACAGTCCGTACATGCGCATACGCCACGCGGGTATCTCGATGCGTATATGATGATCTGAAAAACCGCTTACATTAACCTCGGCAACCTCGGTCTCGGCCATCAGCCTGTCTTTCAGGTCCTCGGCGTAGGCCTTCAGTGCAACCGGGTCTTCGGGTCCTGTCACGGCCACGGATACCACCGCATCGGTACGGTTCAGTTCCTCGACGACCGGCGGTTCGGTTTGATCCGGGAAGTCATCAATGGCATCGACCCCGGTTTTGACGTCATCCAGAAAGCGCGTCATCTGCGAACCTTCGCGCATGACGGCGGTGGCCGTGCCCACACCCTCGCGTGCTTCACAGCGCATTTCATCCAGGTCGCTAATGCTCTCCAGTACGTCTTCGAGGCGACGGCATATGGCATCCTCTACCTCGTCCGGGGTGGCGCCGCGGTAAATAACGCGAATCTGTACGGTGTCACTCTTGATTTCGGGCAGGGTTTCACGCTGCAGGCCTGGCAGGGCAACCAGGCCAAGCAGCATGATCGCAGCCATCAGCAGGTTGGCTGCAGTCTGGTGACGGGCAAACCAGGCGATCATGAATCCTGTCCGTGAGCAATGAGCGACTGGTTGAGATCTTCATCAAGCTGGACCTGCAATAACATACCGTCCACTGCCGGCACCAGGTCGGATACCACGACGCGTTCACCGGGCTCAAGGCCTTCGTCAATCACGCTGATGTCGTCCTGGGAAAACAGTATCTTGACAGGCCGGCGTCGCAGCCGGTTATTCTCATCGACCACGTACACGGTATTGGCGCGTACTGCCGAACGCGGCACCAGCACGCGCTGCATCGATTGTTTTCCGCTCAGTACGACGTTGACGAACATGCCCTTGGAAAGCGGCGGTTTGTAACCGGGTATGACCTTGTCGAAGGGATCATCGACTGCGACAACCACGCCCATGGTGCGTGTTTCCGGGTCCACGGTATCACTGAAACGCACGAACTCGGCCTCCCATTCCGCCACATGGTTGCCCAGGTCGAGCCTGACAACCGGGTCCAGCGCGATCATTTCTGCAAACTCTTCGCTGATCCGTTGAATATTGAGCTGCATGCCCTGGCGGCCGATAAACAGGCGCCGCAGTGATGACATTGCCACCTGCGCCTTGATCTCCACCCGGTCCACCGCGTCG
Source organism: uncultured Gammaproteobacteria bacterium (assembly GCA_937998645.1). Lineage (GTDB taxonomy): Bacteria > Pseudomonadota > Gammaproteobacteria > SZUA-229 > SZUA-229 > JABDQW01. The sequence continues at coordinate 3,476 of CALLCZ010000111.1, read as the reverse complement.
CCTTCGAACAGGTTCTGACCCACGGGGACATACTGATCGGCTTCAACCTTGAGACTGGCCACGCGCATGTCATAGGGAGCATGTATAACGGTGTGTTCCAGGTCACGCGCAGCCAGTGCGAGCCTCGCCTCGAGCACACTGCGTTGTGAGGGCACCAGGGCGAGCGTGTTCTGCAGGTTCTGTACCGAGGCACTATAGCTCAGCATCGCACGTTCGGTTTCGTCGGCCTTGCTCTGTGATGCAGTGCCTTTGTTCACCAGCTTCTGGATACGCTCGAGTTCATTTTTAGCCAGTGTCAGGTTGCGCTTTTCTATATCAAGCGAGGCGCGCGCGTTTTTTTCCTGGGCATTGAGTTCCGCCAGTTCAGCCTGCGCCTGCGCATGGGCAAGTTCGTAATCTTTCGGGTCGATATGCACCAGTTCCGTACCCTCGGGCAGGATTTCCCCATCCCTCAGTTTTGGGTGGATATAGGTAACACGACCGGCCACCTGGCTTACTGCAGCCCAGATGCGTGCCGGCTGTACCTGTCCGTATCCCTCTGCCATCGGCGCCAGTTCAACAAGCGGCACTTCTATAACACGCACGGTGCGCGTCGGCTCACCGCGTTCTGCCTGCACCGGTGGCTGCTTCCCCGCCACCATGAATAGCAGCACCAGCACCCCGATTGCAATGGGCGGAAGAATCATCAGCTTTCGCGAGTGGATCAGTCGGGAAAAATTCATGCAGTTACTCCGAAACTTTTAAACAGAAGTACTTTACCAGCCATGGAAGACACAGGTGCAATGTTAAGTGAGTACGCAGCATCACCCAACCAATTTGTAATGCCCCCGGGTTTTCTGCCTTGCTTGAACAGGTGAATGCTTTTGTCGGGCGATAGTCGTAGGTGATCCGCACAAGCCGTAGATTGCAATAACCATGTCCCGGGAAAATAGCTGATGACATGAGTTGAGAATCCGGTTTTGGGTATGAAAAGCTATGAATAAATCGTCCGGTGTTCTCTCAGTACACAGCATCCGTTCCCTTCAGCAGTCAGTTCGTATTTGCCGGAAATATTATGAAGCGAATGACGAATATTCGTATTAGCTAATATGTTAAAATACGCTGGTTTTTTTAGGGCTGGAATCAGCCTGGCCCTCCTTATTGAAAATAATATTTGAGGATAAGTAAATGAAATTCAAGATCTTGATATTAGCCCTGTTTGCGGCTGTCTCTTTCAATGCATTTTCGTATGATGGTCCCTACTGGACAGATGAGAATGGAAACATCGTGCGCAGTGGTTTTGGCAAGTGTGTTCGCACAATCAACTGGACACCTGAAGATGCGATTGAAGAATGTGGTGACAAGCCTGCAGCCAAGCCAGTCGCCGAGCCAGCACCGGTCGCCGCTGCACCTGTGGTTGCAGCACCCGTAGACAGCGACGGTGATGGCGTAACCGATGACATGGATAAGTGCCCGGATTCACCTGCCGACAAGCCGGTAGATGCAGAGGGTTGTACCATCGTCAGCGTTGTACTGAAGAACGTACAATTCGAATCCAACTCCAGTGAGCTTACCGCCGGATCAAGTGAGGAACTCGACAGGGCAGTCGATGCAATGAACAAGTACGATCAGATTCGAATCGAAATTCAGGCACACTCTGACAGCATGGGTGAAGCATCATACAACCAGTATCTGTCAGAACAACGTGCCAACAGCGTTCGCGATTACATGATTGGCAAGGGCATAGCGGCAGACCGCATGGTTGCGAAAGGCTATGGTGAGTCAAAGCCGATCGCTGATAACAGCACCCGTGATGGCCGTGCGGAAAACCGTCGTGTTGAGCTGAAGATTATCGAGTAGACATTGCTGACACGGCAGAATAAAAAGGCCCGCACCCGCGGGCCTTTTTATTCGTGTATTCTTGCGGCGGAATATTCACAATTATCGATTTTCGTGTTCCAGTACGTAAAAGTTATGCTAAGAAATGGTGATGAAGAAACTTCTGGTTTTTTGCTTACTGCTGGCTTGTTCTGGTTTGGTCCTGGCTAAAAAGGAACAAAAGAACTACCTGTGCACGGGGGAAGTGGAAGGGGGGCTGGACTTTAACGAAAGTACAGGGAAATGGGACGGTGGTAAATTTGAAGCTGGAGTCAAGTTTCTGGTGAAAGTAAACGACAAGGAATACCCGGAATTTGCTGCAACAGTCAGTCCAGTGAGTCAAAAAAAACCGAGATTTATTTGTCTGAAGGGCGACGAATATACATATGCAAACGCCCAGGTATGTAAAGGCTTTTATGGTCGATTTGTTTATAGCCTGGAAACATTGCGTTTCCTGAGTTCGTACCTGGTTGGCTATCTCGACGGCAAAGACGATACGGGAAATAGACCTACAATTCAGGGCGGCACTTGTTCACCGTTATAAATGCGTCCTGACCATCCCCGGTCAAGCGCGGTAGCTCGGCAGTCCTTTTCGTTCATCACCTGGACCTTCTGTGTTGTCTGGAGGTAATAAATAATCGGGGGCAGACTGGTATTTTCTGGCCACCAGGTGGTTTTGTCAGTGATAGACGAAATCTATCAAGCAGATGGCGCATTCTGGTAAATGGATTTACAGGGTGCCGTTGTAGTATATGCAGTTCTCAACACATGGTGAATAGCATGAACTACTTCAGCATCAACCCCGACCTGACTGTGCTGCAAATGCGTGATGCCATTGATGAACGTCTGGACGGCGCAAAGGCGATGACATACTTCATCAACGATAATATCCAGCAATGCGATGATGCAACCAGGTCGGAATACGTCGCCACACTGGCACGCAATCTTGATGAACTGGAAGTGCTGTATGAAGCACTGGTCGATAAGATCGGCAACAAGCCCACACTGAAAGCTGTTTAGTAAATAATCGGGGTTTTCCGATGATTCGTTCCCGGAAATTGCAGCCTGATTCCTATTATTGCGTTGAGATACAAGTTGGCCATATACTTCATGGCAATATAACTCTTGATGATTTTACCTATTCAGTAGTTCCCATCCCCGCAGCAGTCTGTCTCTTCGGTTCTGGCCTACCTGGATTGAGTGGTGTAGCAAGGAGAAGGGCTAATGCGTAAATTATCTGTGATCGTTATCCTGGCTTTAACAATACTGGGCTGTGTTGCGACACCCACCGACGAAAGTAAAGCCGTTCGAACGATCGATCATGACAGCGACTACAAATGCGAGTATCTCGGATTCGTGACCGGATCGGGGCCGATGGGATGGACTACGGCACATGACGCGGAAAGCGCAATGAATGATGTACAGAATGAAGCGGCCAGATTGGGAGCGAATGCGATCCGGGTGATTAATATCGATTCAAATGTAGCAACCACTGTTATTGTCGCAGACGCATATAAGTGTGAGATTCCTGAATAGAAATTTTCCGGTCTGATCGGGCTGTTCCGATTCGAACGGCGCAAAGCCTGATTTTTACCCCGCCAGGCACAATATTACCATCC
>CALLCZ010000110.1 GCA_937998645.1 uncultured Gammaproteobacteria bacterium | reverse complement strand
AATGATCACCGGTACCGGCATGGCATGGCCAGGCAGCAGACCATTTACATACATTAAACGCCTCAGTATGGAGACAGCACAAAACAGCCATGACAGAGGCAGCAACACCCATGCCACCAGGTTCTGGCTATACCAGTAATGATCCAGCCTGTTCATTATTCCTGATTTTCAAACTGCATCTGGTGTAGTGCAGCATAATGTCCTTTCCTGTCGAGTAGTTGCTGATGGCTGCCTGTCTCAACAATTTTACCTGCATCAAGCACAACGATTTTGTCTGCATTCTCAATCGTCGAAAGCCGATGCGCGATAACCAGTGTGGTGCGATTTTTCATCAGCTGTTCCAGCGAAGACTGTATAAATCTTTCAGATTCGGTGTCGAGTGCCGAAGTTGCCTCATCCAGTATCAATACCGGCGCATTCGCGAGTAACGCCCTGGCAATCGCTATGCGTTGACGCTGGCCACCCGAGAGCATCAAGCCACGCTCGCCTACGATTGTCTGGTAACCATGTTTAAGCTGCCTGATAAAATCATCAGCATAAGCTGATTTAGCCGCCTGTTCCACCAGGCTTATATCCGCATCGAGCATTGCCCCATATGCAATATTATGCGCCACAGTATCGTTGAACAGCACCACATCCTGCCCGACAAAAGCTATGTGATGACGCAGGTTTTCGAGTTTATAGTCGCGTATATCATGACCATCAAGCGTAATGCTGCCTTCGCTCACATCATACAAGCGTGGCAGCAAATTAAGTAATGTCGATTTGCCGCTGCCGGACCTGCCGACAAAAGCAATGGTCTCTCCGGCTTTAATATCGAGATTAATATCAACCAGCGCGGCTTCTTTTGCGCTGCTGTAATGAAAGCCAACGCGGTTGAATTCGATATCCCCATTTACACGCTCGGTACTGTAGCTGCCGTTGTCCTGTTCATTATCCAGATCAATCAGCTTGAACACACTCTCCGCAGCGGCTATGCCCCGTTGTAATTCGACATTGATATCAGCCAGCCTTTTTACCGGACCAAACAGGAAGGTAAGTGAAACCATGTAAGAAGCGAACGTTCCAGGCGTAACAATACTCATGGAATCATCTTTGGTGACGAGGTATATGATTACAGCCAGCCCTATGCCTACAATCAAACGAATGATTGGTGTACTCAGCGCCTGTGTTGCAATCATGCGCATATTCTGCCGACGGTTCTGATCATTGATTTTTTCGAATTCTGATTCCTCGTAATCACGTCCGCCAAAGACCTTAACGACGATTTGCGCCTTTATCGACTCTTCAACAATCCTCGAAACATCACCCATACTGGCTTGAATTCGCTTGCTCAGTTTTCTGAATTTCTTTGTCACCAAACTGACGAGTAATGCAATTAAAGGTCCAGTCGTAAGCAGCACCAGTGTCAATGACACGCTCAGGTAGAACATCCATGCCAGTATGCCGATTATTGTGAATGTATCGCGCACGAGTATGGTTATTGCCTTGGTTGAAGCATTGGCCACCTGCTCGACGTCAAAAGTAAACTTGGAAATGATTTCGCCGCTGGTTGCATTATCATAGAAGGCTTTGGGTAACAGCAGAAGCTTGCTGAACATGCTTTCCCGCAACCCCATGATCACTTTTCGCCCGACCCAGCTGATGCAATACATGGAAATGAATATAGCGAACACGCGTACGAGAAAGATTCCAACCAGTATCAGGGGAAGCTGTCGTATGGTCTCAAGGTCCCGGTTGACAAAGCCATCATCCATTAATGGCTTCATAAAGGCGGCAAGAGCAGTATCCGTGCCGGCCACGAGAACCATGCCGACGATTGAAACTGCAAAAATCTTCCAGTGAACAAAAGCAAGCGCTAACAGTCGCCTGTAATATTTTCCCGCATCCAAATGTTCGCCCTGGTCCGTGCTCATCACTGCATATAAATCGTTTTACTTGCTCTCAATTGTCGCAATTGAGAGCCGTGTCAGACCCAGTTGTGAAGCCGCATCCATTGCCCTTACAACAGATTGATGGGGTGTTTTGGCATCCGCCCTCAATACCAGTGACACATCTTTTTTATCAGCAACCGTTTTTTGCAAGGCAATTTTCAAGGTTTCCAGCTGTGTATTGACGACCTGGCGATCATTAATAAAGTAGTTTCCTTTTGCATCGATAGATAGAATAACGGGATCCTCAAGTTGCTGCTCTGTATTTGCACTTGCTTCCGGCAACTCGACTTTAAGTTTTGCATGCCGATCAAAAGTCGTAGATACCATAAAAAATATCAACAGCAGAAATACCACATCGATCAATGGCGTCAGATTGACGTCGACCCTTTCATCGCTTCTGTCAGGCCGCAGGTTCATGCCTGGTCTTCGCGGTTTTTATGGATAACATCGACCATCTTGATGGCCTCACGTTCGATCTCTACCACGATGGTATCGACACGGCGTCTGAAATAGCGGTAAAAGATCAGGCTGATGATAGCGACCGACAGGCCCGCAGCGGTTGTTATCATCGCCTGTGATATACCACTGGCCAGCACCGTGGGATTGCCGACACCGTGCGTGGTAATCGCGGTAAATACCTTGATCATGCCAACCACGGTACCCAGCAGGCCCAGTAAGGGTGAAATAGACGCAATCGTACCCAGGGGGCTGAGAAAACGTTCCAGTTCATGAACGACTTCCCGACCACGCTCTTCAATACTCTCCTTGATGCGCTCGCGCTTGTACTGCCTGTTTTTGACCCCGGCGGTCAGCACCTTGCCAAGTGCAGACTGCCTGCCGACCTCTTCAAGTGCCGAGGCCTCCAGTTTGCCGGTCTTGATCATGTGCCAGACCGATGCGACCAGGTGCCTGGGCAGTACCTTTTCACGCTGCAGACTCCAGAATCGCTCGACAATGATTGAAATAGAAATAACAGAACAGAGAATTATTGGCAGCATCAGCCAGCCGCCGGATTTCACCAACTCAAACACATCCCACCTGTTTTTTTGTTATGGAACCTCTGATTAAGTCTGAACGAAGTAGATTGCGATTCAAAATGTTTGGTATCAAGGCGCGAATCGCACGTAATAGCTAGCTATTGCGAAGATTTGCAACGCCGATACCGGACATCTTGGGCGCAAGATACGAGTTCACGACTTGATCAGAGATTCCTTATTAGTTATATACGGGCCAGAGCCCGTGCAGTCGCCTATATTACTTTAAATTAGCCGGCTTGGCGAAGCTTCGGGGCGAATGATTCCAGTATTTTCTGCGGCTGTCCCTGTAGCTCTCAACGGCAGTGATTCCGAGTTGTGGATGCACAAGGATCCTGATTGCACCGCTATGCCCGCTGGTATACATTCTTGATCCCAGCATGGCAAAACGCGCGACAATTTTCTGTTTAGGAAACTGGTAACGATTCCGGTAACCGGCAGCAAAAATCACTATTTCCGGGGAAACGGCCTCGATGAAACTCACCCCGGACGAGCTGTTACTGCCATGATGAGGGGCAATGAGAATATCTGCAGTCAGCTTATCTCTACTGTGTTTCAACAACCTGGTTTCTACCTGTCGCTCGATATCTCCGGGAATCAGCACCGAACCACCCTCGCCCTCGACCTTGAGCACGCATGAGCGGTTGTTTGTCGCTGTGTAAGTTGCACCATCCGGGTGCAGCACTGTGAATTCAACGCCATCCCAGTTCCACTTCTGGCCTGCCTCGCAGAATGTGCGCCAGGGCGTGGATAGTTCATCAATACCCTGGCCCAGTACCTGCGTTTGCGGATAAGCTTCGAGCAATGATTCAGCACCGCCGATGTGATCGCCATCGCCGTGACTGATCATAAGCAGATCAATTTTTTCTATGCCTTCATGCGTCAGAAAAGGCAGCAGTACGGCCTCGCCGCTGTCCAGCCTGTCACTAAAACGGGCGCCTGTGTCATACACCAGGGTACGGGAGCGGGTCCTGATGACAATCGCCAGCCCCTGCCCGACATCGAGTACATTCAACTCATAGGCACCGGCTTGCGGCGGTTGCGGCTGCCAGATAACGGCCGGTATCAATAGTACGATGCCCACAGCACGCCAGTAACGTATGCGCGGAGCAAGCAGAATTCCCACACCCGCAAGGGCCATTATTGTCATAAAGATCCCGGGCTGCGCTTTCAGCAAGTGTGAATATGGAAAATCAGACAGCCACTGCAGCAAGGGCCAGATAAGGTCAAACAGGCTGTCAGCCAGACCAAACAGGGCAGCTGATGCCGCGGCTGATATTGGCAATATCAACAGGCCCAGCAAGATAAGCGGCACAACCAGCAAACTGACATAAGGCACCATGAATAAATTTGCCAGCGGAGACACCAGCGAGGCCTGTTGAAACAGAAACAATGACAGGGGAAACAGCGCCAGCGCGATAACAAGCTGCATCCACCCCCATTTCAACCAGCGCGACCGGGCCATGCGGCCGGTCAGTGCATGAAAAATGACGGCAACAGCAAGAAAAGAAAACCAGAAACCCGCAGACATCACCGCTGCCGGATCCCATAGCAGCACCAGCAGCAATGCAACAGAAAGCACATCCATCGGACGTGTGGTACGCCTGAGCAACGAGGCGCCAGCGACACACACCAGCATGAGCAAGGCTCTTTGCGTCGGAATAGCAAAGCCTGCCAGCATTGCATAAATCAACGCAACGATGACGGCAGCTGTCATCGCTGCATGCTGTGCCGGTATAGTTTGCATAATACAGGCGGGTAGCAGCCGGCGGCACAACCAGAAGCCGAATGCAGCAGCAAGACCGATGTGGAGCCCTGAAATCGCCATCAAATGATTGGTGCCCGTGTTTATCAGCACGTCCCATTGTCGAGGATCTATCGCAGAGCGATCACCTACTGCCAGTGCGGCAACAAATCCTGCAAAGGCCGAGCCATCCGGCATTGAAGTTATTATTTCGGCTATCCGTTGCCTGCCGGCTGTATCATCAAACAGGCCTGCGGGCTGCAGCATTCGATTAACATCACTTTCCCGTACATATCCCGTGGCATGGATGCCGTTTTGAAACAGCCAGGCTTCATAATCAAATCCACCAGGATTCATGAACCCATGAGGCGGTTTCAGGCGAACGTAAAATTGCCAGGTTTCGCCGGCGCGTACCGGCTCGCCGTAGTACCAGCTTAGCTTGAGACGTTCAGGCGTCTGTCCTGGATAATCGCCAGCGTTGAACTCAACGACGTCCAGAATAAAGCGCTGCACGGTTTCATCCGTAACCGGAATGTTACTGATATAACCGGTGATGACGACGTCCTCACCAGCGAATTTCTCGGGAAGTACGTGCTGCAGATAAATGGACGCATGAATCTGTGCCCAGCAAATTCCGCATAGGCAGATTGCTATCGAACGAAAGACAGGTGTGAATGGCTTTGCCCTGTTGATATACCAGGTCGTTATTGCAAGCAGCAATGCAAGATAAACGATATCTCCCGGCAATTCAGAGAAAAGGTTGAGGCAGAGAATACCAGCCAGAAATGGTAGTGCGATAAGAAACATTCCCTGTTCCCGTGACAATATGTCAGTTTGCCAATAATTTGATTTAGGACCATAATTTACGCCGATTCAATTTAGATCACATCCTGTTTCAAGTCATAACATAAGGATGCAATTGCAAATACCACCAAGACCGACCTGATGCCGCGCAAATTTTTCAAACGCTTCATGCCAAGCCATACCGAGGTAAAGGAACATAAATACCTGCGCATATTTGGTGATGTATTGCATGAACCGAATTTATGGCACGTCAACAGGCGTTCCATGGCGGGTGCCGTTGCTGTCGGCCTGTTTTTTGCCTGGGTACCGGTACCCATACAGATGTTGCTGGCTGCAGCCGCAGCCATCCTGTTTCGCACGAACATGGCGCTTTCCGTTGTGCTGGTGTGGATCAGCAATCCCGTCACCATCCCGCCGATGTTCTATTTTGCCTACCTGGTCGGCACCTGGGTGATTGGCGAACCACCGCAGGATTTCGAGTTCCATCTGACTTTCGAATGGCTGGCGAATGAACTCGCCAGCAGCTGGAAGCCGTTTTTGACCGGCTGTTTCATACTTGCAACCGTCAGTAGTATCATGGGTTATTTCATGGTCAGTCAACTCTGGATTTACACCGTCAGAAAACAACGCGCCAAACGAGCCGGCGGCCCACCAATATGATGATCTGGAAACCGCACGTCACAGTGGCGGCCATCGCGGAAAAAGACAACAGGTTCCTGGTTGTTGAAGAACGGGTTGATGGACAACTGGTCTATAACCAGCCTGCGGGACACCTGGATTCAGGCGAAAGTCTGGTCGAAGCCGTAATACGCGAGACCTTTGAAGAAACTGCATGGACATTCCAGCCGGAAGCCCTGGTGGGTATTCAATTGTGGCGTCACCCTGTGCACAGTGAATCCTATCTACGCTTTTCGTTTTTCGGCACCTGCGATGAGCACCACAACGACCGCACTCTGGATCATGGCATTGAACAGGCATTGTGGCTCAGCCGTGACGAGCTGATGGATAATCATCACAAGCTGCGCAGCCCCCTGGTCTTACGCAGTATTGATGATTACCTGGAGGGCCGGCGCTACAGCCTGGACATCCTCGAACATATCGCCTCCGACATCGGCCTCGGAACGGACGCTACATAAAAGTATGACTAACCCGCATTTATCACCTGGCCGCTGCATAACCCGAGTAACAGCATGATTAGAAAATCCGAAGCTCGATTTCAATCACACCGTCTGTTTGCTGGTACGCTATTTCGTTCCATGCACATCTGTAGCTCCTATGCGTACGCATGTTGATGAAACACGTCCCTGTGCTTCACCCTTCGGGTGCACAGGCATCCTGATTCGCTCCAGGCGAATTAGTCCTTCAAACCATAGCGATAGCTATGCTTTTCAGTCCAGACGCGCATGCGGAAACACGGCAGATGCACCTGAATCCGAAATCCTGGTGAGAAATGCGGGCTAAAGAAAAAGTCATGGTCGGCATGTCAGGTGGTGTCGACTCTTCCGTTGCCGCATTACTGCTGATCGAACAGGGTTACAGGGTCGAAGGTCTGTTCATGAAAAACTGGGAAGAGGATGACGACGCTGACTACTGTGCCGCAGCCGAAGATCTCGCTGATGCCCAGGCGGTTTGCGACAAGCTCGGCATCACCCTGCACAGCGTCAATTTCGCCAGTGAATACTGGGACCGCGTGTTCAGTCATTTTCTGCAAGAATACAGCGCCGGGCGCACGCCTAACCCGGATATTCTATGCAACAAGGAGATCAAGTTTCATGCTTTCCTCGATCATGCACTCACACTGGGCGCAGACAGGATCGCCACCGGGCATTATGTGCGCACGCGTGATGCAAACGGGCATACACAGTTGCTGCGCGGTATTGATGACAACAAGGACCAGAGTTATTTCCTGCATGCCCTCAGCGAAAGGCAGTTGCAACACGCCCTGTTTCCAGTGGGTGAACTGCCCAAAAAAGAAGTACGCGAGATCGCGCGCAAGCATGAACTGGCAACACACGACAAGAAAGACAGCACCGGCATCTGTTTTATCGGCGAAAGACGGTTCGATACTTTCCTGCAACGCTACCTGCCGGCGAAGCCTGGCAGCATTCAATCCGATACGGGTGAAATGCTTGGCAGCCACAATGGCCTGATGTACTACACCATGGGTCAACGCAAAGGCCTGGGTATCGGCGGCCTGCAAAATGCCGACGAGACCCCGTGGTACGTGGTCGACAAAGACCTCGATCACAACATCCTGATCGTCGCACAGGGACAGGAGCACCCTCGCCTGTATCACAACACGCTGGAAACCAGTCATATCCACTGGATCAATGGTGCCGGGTCGGCAGCCAAAAGCTGCACCGCGAAAATACGCTATCGTCAGGCTGATCAGCAATGTACTCTGCATAGCCCCTCAGCAGACAGGCATATCATTCATTTCGAACAACCACAGCGCGCAATTACACCTGGACAGTCGATTGTGTTTTACCATGACGAGGTCTGTCTTGGAGGTGGTGTTATAGAAACGATGTACGACATGTGAATCATTTTCAATAGCGGCATTCACTGTCCAAAACCGGTATTCGAGTGGGCATGGATGGCTCACAGCTATCGGACATATGTCCTAAATAGCTGTTTCTAAGGCACCTGCCTGATTCAACGCGCTGTCATTGGACCTATTATTGGTTTCAACGACTGGCCGGAAGCCTATGTCAGGACATGGGTCTGACCTGCCCACTCATCCAGTGTTGTTCCGTGCTGGCGTCCGGTAACGGAACTTTTATTCAGAAACATGCCCGCTTAATCTGGCACAACGCTACCTTTATACTTCACAATATTATGGAGACGATCATGGCCAATCACGACTACACCTTTCCCCTGCATGCAAAAGTCCTGCACAGCGGGATGGCGATTTTCGGTGTTACAGCCTACCTGACCGCTGAATTTGCGGAAGACGGCTTCGGTTCATCGGGTTATTATTTACATGCATATCTTGGCCTGTCCCTGACAGCATTTATTGTCTTGCGGATAATTCGCGGCTTCTCCGGTCCGGAGCCGATGCGATTCTCCGGATGGTCGCCGTTTTCTACCCGCCAGTGGTCTCTTGCCTTGCAGGATGCACGCAGCCTGATCAAGCTGATAGTACCTGAACGCGGCATGCATGAAGGTCTTGCCGGCCTCACCCAGGCGTTCGGTTTAGCCATATTCTGCTGGATGGGATTGACAGGAACGGGATTGTTCTTGCTTGATGACAACCCAAAAGCTACGCTATTTGAAATTGTGGAGGAACTTCACGAGATCGGGGAGTCCCTGATTCCGCTATACCTGGCACTTCATGTAGGCTCGGTACTGGTACACTCTATGGCAGGAAAACCAATCTGGCAGAGGATGTGGAAATTCAGCTCAAACGACTAACAGGACAGATTATAAATCCGTGCAAAGGCGGCGATAAGCTAACGTGAATTTCAAGAATCTCTATCCAACAATAGTCCTGGTGGCGGCAACGCTGTTTTTTGCCTACGACATCATTGTTGACCTTATTGAAAAAGACGAAAGCTGGTTGCATCTGTTTGTAGAAACGATTGTTTTTCTGGCAATCTCGACCGTTCTGTTTCAGGAGTTACGCCGTCTGCGCCAGTTAAAAGCCGAACTTTCCGAAGAACGAATCAGGACAGCCCGGCTTTCGGGTGAACTCCTGGCAGTTATGCGCAACCAGTTCGCCCAGTGGGGGCTTTCCCCTTCAGAGAGTGAAATCGCACTGCTGCTTATTAAGGGCCTTTCCATGAAAGAGATCGCTGAAGCACGCCAGGTTAAAGAGAAAACAATTCGCCAGCAAGCCACCAGCGTATATGCCAAGTCCGGATACGCAGGGCGTCACGAACTGGCGGCTCACTTCATCGAAGACCTGATGAGTGATAGCTGAAATATAGATTTATATACAACAGGAACAGCATACCAGTTTAGTGCTGTTTGAATGCATGTGCCAATGAAACTGACATACAGTCATCGAGCCAGGACGGAGATATCAATGAGGTGTATTTTTTTACCAGAACTGGCTCAATGGTTACATTGAAAGTAATAAAGGCTTGCGCGCATGAGATATATCAGCCATCTCCCAGGAGAAAAGTAGCGGATATCGTCTTTGTTTTTCCTTGTCCCTCGTTACTCCCCCCTTGTACCTGTAATGATTCTCTGCGGCCTATGCGTTAAAACAAATTTTCCTGTCTTTCACCTTTCGTATTAGTTCACTCGTGTCCATGATTCGCCCGTAATTAGCCGGGCGGACAGCACTCGTCGTAGCTTTGAATGCCTTCTCGCTGTTCGTACCATCCAACGGTTGAATTAACAACTCGCACCGCGAACAGCATCACCGGCACTTCGATTAATACACCAACCACCGTTGCGAGTGCGGCGCCGGACTCGAAACCGAACAGCGCTATTGCAGTAGCCACCGCCAGTTCGAAAAAATTACTCGCGCCGATCAGGGCAGATGGACCGGCCACGCAATGTGGCGATTTCACTGCACGGTTGAGCAAATATGCCAGCCCGGAATTGAACAGCACCTGTATCAGGATAGGAACTGCCAGCAGTAATATTATCAGCGGCTGTCTCAGGATCTGTTCGCCCTGAAATCCAAACAGCAATACCAGCGTGGCGAGCAATGCACCCAGTGACCAGGGATGCAGTGTTTTCAGGGTTCGGTCCAGTCTTTGCTGACCATTGTTGCCGATGAGTAACAATCTGCGCCACAGGTTGGCGATAATCAATGGTACAACGATGTACAGCAATACTGACAACAGCAATGTATCCCAGGGCACGACTATGGATGAGATACCAAGCAGCAGCGCAACGATAGGCGCAAATGCAAACACCATGATGACATCATTCAATGCAACCTGGGTGAGCGTAAAATGCGGTTCGCCGCGCGAGAGATTACTCCAGACAAAGACCATCGCGGTACAGGGCGCAGCAGCCAGAAGGATCAGGCCGGCAATATAGCTGTCGATCTGCTCTTCCGGCAACCAGCCTCGAAACAGGTAACCAACGAACAGCCAGCCGAGCAACGCCATCGAAAAAGGTTTCACACCCCAGTTAACGAACAGCGTTACGCCTATACCACGCCAGTGCTCACCGACATCTTTTAATGCTTTCAGGTCAATTTTCAGCAGCATCGGAATAATCATCAACCAGATAAGCATTGCAACCGGCAAATTGATCTGTGCAACTTCAAGTTTCGCAATGTTTTGAAAAGCTTGCGGGATCAGATGACCCAGCCCGATTCCGGCGATGATGCACAGTGCCACCCACAACGACAGGTAACGTTCGAACAGACCCATGTCAGCACCGGCTGACTGTTTTGCTGTGGTTTCACATTGTACGGACATAATGTTTGCTCATTTCCCGATTGTTATAACTCTGAAGTTTTAAATTCAGGCGCAGCATGCAAGCCCTGGCCGGTTGGCCATGGTCCCGAGCATGTTACTGTCTGATATGAAAGGTTCGCTCTGACGCACGCCATCGAGTGTGGTTTGCAACACTTCAAGCGCCCATGCCTGCAAATCCGGATTAATGCGGTAATTCATCCAGGTACCGTTACGCCTTGCTACAAGTACACCTGCTTCACGCAAATGCGCAAGATGGCGTGAAATTTTCGGCTGGGACAGGTTCAGCGCGTGTGTCAGTTCGCATACGCACAACTCGCCTTCGGCCTGCATCAGCATGAGGCAGCGCAAACGGGTGTTGTCCGCGAGCATCTTGAAAAAGGTATCTGTTTCCTTGATCATGGCGCGAAATATACGTGAAAGCATATATATGTTCAAGCGGATATATGCATTGACAGGAGAAATGCATCATCGAGTTAAGGAAACTCTGATTAATTCAGAGCTTCCTTAAATTAATTGAAATACATGTCATGTATTCGATGTGTCAGCAGCAGACACTGTGGCAAAATACGCCGATGAAACATAGTAAACGTGACTTAACCCTTGCCCTCGCCGGAATTTTCCAGGCTGCCTCCCTGGTCAAACAAATCGCCAATACCGGTATGGCCAACAGCGCTGTGATCGAATCCAGCTTGGAGACGCTGTTCAAATTCGATGCCGAGACCGTAGAAGATGTGTACGGCGGCGTTGCTGGTGTCGGCGCAGGTATACGCGAACTCAATAAACAGTTCAGTTCCAGCAAAGATGAACGTGACATAGAAATTACGCGTTATGTCATTTCAATACTGACACTGGAGAAAAAGCTGTCCAGCAACAGGGACATGCTGGATCAGATCGCAACATCACTGGAGAACATCAAGTCAGGACTCGATTATTTCTCGTTAATGCATGAAAACACATTGCTGAAAATCGGCCAGCTGTACAAGGACACGATCAGCAACCTGAACCCGCGAATCATCGTCAGCGGCGAACAGACGCACCTGGGAAATGAGAAAAATGCCAGTCGCATCAGGACATTGCTGCTGGCGGGTTTGCGTTCGGCTATCCTGTGGCGCCAGTGCGGGGGGACACGCTGGTCTATTCTGTTTAACAGAAAGCGATACGAGACCGAGAGCACATTGTTGCTGCGCGAACTGTAAT
>CALLCZ010000109.1 GCA_937998645.1 uncultured Gammaproteobacteria bacterium | reverse complement strand
GGCAGCATCCTGAACCAGTTTTACCCACTCATCTTTACGGCGCTCAATCGGTGCAGAAATTGATAAGCCACCAACAACATTATTACTACCGTCGTATAACAGCACACCGATACAACCCACACCCTCCTCTGCTTCCTCATTATCATATGCAAAACCCTGTTGCTTGTCATGATGAACACTATTCAACAGGTCTTTTTCAGTCGTGATGGTGTGTGGTGTAAAATGACTGAGGCCAGTGCGATTTACATATGCGTGTATGAAGTAATCACCGAGTTCAGCGAGCATGAGTTTACCAACAGCGGTAACGTGTAAAGGTGCACGACTTCCAATAACCTGCTCGACTCGCATCATACGGTTGGGTGTAACGCGTTCAATATAAATAACTTCATCACCTTCTCGTACCGTGAGATTGACTGTTTCACCAATGGCATCGCGCAAAGACCGCATGATGTCGAGTGCCTGTTCTCTCAGGTCAACGCCACGTCGAACCTTACCGGCCAGACTGACGAGTTTTTTCCCCAGCATATAATGCCCCGCAGCATCTTTTTCGACGAAACCTGCTTCCATCATCGCGCTTAGAATACGAAATGCGGTCGAAGGATGAAGGCCGGTGTCCGTAGAAAGAATTTTCAGGCTGACCGGAGCTTCATACTGGCTAATGGCATCGAGCAAACTCGCGCAACGGTCGATTACTTGTATAGATGACATGTGTAATATTTCATATTGTGAAAACGATTATGTATTGCAAAATTATAAAGTCTAAGCTAATGTAAACACAAGCGGTAAATACGGGCGGTGAAAAAGCATTCACCGCTTTTCATTTGCAAGCGGCATTTCACATTATGAAAACATAATCGCTATGTGAAATATTACAGTATTCTGACTTAATGAGGGCAGCACCATGAGTAACAACACTAATTCAACCATCCCGGCTTTTTGTCAGGGCATTCAGCATTACGGTGATAAATGGCCTGATTTCGACACTTATGCAGCACAGGCAGTCATTGGCGAAGGCCAGAGCGCTATCCAGAACAGCACCGATGACAGCGCTGTTTACCAGACATTACTGGCGGCAGATGCCCTGCGTTACCTCACGCTGCAACTCACTGGCTCAAAGGGCAGCGGTCATCCCGGTGGTTTTGCCTCAAGTGCAGAAGCACATGCAGCGCTGATGATGCTGGGACACACCAATATCGTCACTGAAGTCGGACACCACGCCCCCGGGTTTTACTCTTCGATGCTTCTCGATAGCTCACTCGAAGAAATGGGTATCAATAACGTGGACGACATGATGCAGCGTTTCCGTGAAAAACACGGCCTGCTGGGCCATCTTTCCGGCGCCATTCCAGGTCTGCTGGCTCCCGCCGGCCCACTGGGACAGGGGCAGCATTTCGCCATGGCCGGCGCCTACCTGCATCGAGATAAATTATTTCCTGTCACTATAGGCGACGGCGGCATGGGCGAACCCTATGTACTGAATTCGATGATGCACTTCCACACTGCCTATCCTGAAATTACCAACTTCTTACCGGTACTGATCTGGAACGGTTATTCGCAGGAACATCACTCCATGGTGTCACTTCATGACAATGAACAGATGACGAATTACTGGAAAGGCCACGGTTTTGAAGAAGTCGTTCTGGTCGATGCCAGGGACTTCGATGACAGCAACCAGACCGGTGCATACGTCGATAGCAGCCGTTTCTCCCTGAAACAGCGCCTGGCATTTACCAGAGCCGTGCTTGCGGGCATCGATAGCGCAGCACAATCTGCAATGAACGGAAAACTGACGGCCTTCATCATCAAGCAGTTGAAAGGTACTGGTGTCCACACGGTAGGCGCTAAATCGCATAACCTGTACCCTGCAGATACACTCGACCAGCCGCACATCATTGATGGCTTGACACGTCGCGCCCTGCCTGCAGAAGCCTGGCAGCTGGTACGCGATAATCTGAGCCGTGCCGGTGGTGGCCCTGCTGCGAAAACCGTCATCACCGAAGGTGAGCTGGAATTTACGCCGTTACCCAAACTGGAAATGACCGAGTTTGATAAAAACGACAAGGCTGTGCCTTCGACTGCTATGGGTGCACTGGTTGCTCAAGTGGGCCTGTCGGATCCAGATTACGTGGTCACTAATGCCGATGGCAATGAAGCCTCTGCGATGAAAAACATCAATGACGCTCTGAAAATCCGTCACCCGAGTCAGGACCCGCTCTACAACCAGGAGCCGAATGGCCAGGTGTATGAACCTTTGAATGAAGATGCATGTGCCGGTTTCGCAGCAGGTCTTGCATTGTTTGGTTCACGTTCTATCTGGTTATCGTACGAGTCTTTTGCGATCAATGGCTGGCCCATTATGCAAACGGTGGCCCAGGCTATGGCCGAACTGCGTCGCAAAACGCCGTCACTGGTTTCGATGTTCACCGCTGGCGCTCTGGAGCAAGGTCGTAATGGCTGGACCCATCAGCGCCCGGAAATCGAAAATTATTTCGCGGCAATGATGCGCAATGGCAACAGCTACCCGCTGTTCCCCTGTGACGCCAATTCGATCCAGGTAGCGTATGAATATGCCACGGCCAGTTACAACAAGAACATGGTGATCATTGCATCGAAAAGCCCGTTACCGGTTTACATGACACTGGAAGAATCACGCCACGCAATCGAAAATGGTGCCGCCGTCATCTACGAATCGACCCATGCTCAATTAAAATCGGGCAGCAAGGGCACCGTGGTATTTGCAGTTACCGGCGACATGATATTCCTGCCCGTATTCGAGGCCCGGGACAAGCTGGAACAGGAAGGTTACAAGGTGCGCATCGTTGCAGTCGTCAATCCGCGCCGCCTGTGCCGCCCTGCCGATATTGCCTGGGATACGGTTTCAGAGCCGGACAACAAGTTCATGGATGATGATCACTTCAATGCGCTGTTCGATGGCGATGCGCTGTTGGCAGTAAGTGGTGGGCCAAGCGCTTCACTCGAGCCCGTTCTGATTCGTACGCGTGCGCCAAGACGCGATACTTTCTGCTGGAAACGAGGTGAGACCACAGCTTCACCTGCAGAGATCATGGACTTCAATGGCATTACTGCAGATCTCATGCTGGCAAGCATTCAGGGCTTTTTCAGCCACAAGAAAGCAGCCTGATTTCTCGATGATGACAGAAACCATTGGAAAAATAACCAATGACTGACACGAAAATCATCGTGTTTGATGATGACCCGACGGGTTCGCAAACAGTCCACAGCTGTTTGTTGTTAACCCGTTGGGATGTCGACACCTTGAAACAGGGTTTGCTGGATGAAGCACCTTTGTTCTTTGTGCTCACCAACACCCGCGGCATGAGTGCAACCGAAGCAGCAAGCCTGACACGCGAAGTCTGTGTTAATTTGCGTGCTGCGCTGGAGCAGCTTGAAGACTCTGGTATTAGGATCAACCCATTACTAGTGAGCCGTTCCGACTCGACTCTGCGTGGCCATTATCCTGTTGAAACCGACGTCATCGCAGATGAACTGGGACCGTTTGATGCACACTTTATCGTGCCGGCCTTTTTTGAAGGTGGCCGAAAAACCATCGACAGCATCCACTACCTGATGATCGATAATAAACCCGTGCCGGTTCATGAAACCGAGTTCGCCCGTGATTCTGTGTTCAGCTACTCCCACAGCTACCTGCCCGATTATGTCGAAGAAAAAACCGGTGGCCGTATAAAGGCATCACAGGTTGAACGATTTAATCTGCAGGACGTGCGCGGCGACTCCCTGTCACGTTTGCAGGCATTGAAAGATAACCACTGTTGCGTGGTGGATGGTGAAGCCCAGGATGACCTGGATCATTTTTGCAGCCAGTTAATGCAGGCCGCACAACAGGGTAAACGTTTTCTGTTTCGCAGCGCGGCAAGCTTACTGACGGCGCTTGCACAACTGCCGCCGCAGCCGGTCGCTGCAGAAAAAATGCGTGAGTATGTTCGCGATGGCAGAGCCGGTGCTGTCATCGTCGGCTCCCACGTCAAAAAAACCACGCAACAGTTAAACCCTTTATTGCAGGCCGACGGAATACAAGGCATCGAAATCGATGTCGAAAATATTTCGACGCAGCGTGATCAGTTACTCAATCGCATTACCGCAAACATCGAAGACTGTCATTTAAACAATGTAACGCCAGTGATATATACTAGCCGCACAGAAATACAGTTCGATGATCAACAATCCCGTCTCGCCTTTGGCGAACAGGTTTCAGCCTTTTTGATGGACGTAGTGAGGAGCCTGCCAGAGACAACCGGCTTTTTGATCAGCAAGGGCGGTATTACTTCGAACGATGTTTTGAGCGACGGCCTGGCATTACGCACCTCGCGCGTAGTTGGGCAGATTCTTGCGGGTTGCTCTGTGGTGCGTTGCCCACAAGACCATCCGCGTTACCCGAACATGCCCGTCGTAATATTCCCGGGCAACGTGGGCGATGAGCAGGCACTGGTAACAGTGTATCAACGAATGAAGCCGATGGATTAAACACCGATATCGGCTGCCATAAAGACATGACAGCGTAATGCATAATACTGAACAAGTTGAATCAAAAATAGACAGTGCCGGTCTCATTGACGAATTATGCAGCTTCGTTTCCAGCGATTCGGTTTTATTCGAAAAAGAAGACCTCAAGCCCTATGAATGCGATGGCCTGTCGGCCTATCGCGCTATACCCTTGGTCGTGGTGTTACCCGAGACCATCGAACAGGTACAAAAAGTTCTTGGCCTGTGCCATCACTATTCAGTGCCCGTAGTTGCACGCGGCGCCGGTACCGGCTTGTCGGGCGGTGCGCTACCGCATGAACAGGGCGTGTTACTGAGCCTGGCAAAATTCAAAAGCATTATAGAGATTAATCCCGAGCGTCGGATTGCACGTGTTCAACCGGGCGTGCGCAACCTTGCAATTTCTGAGGCTGCCGATGAGTTCGGCCTGTATTACGCACCCGACCCTTCCTCGCAAATTGCCTGCACCATTGGTGGCAACGTGGCGGAAAATTCAGGCGGTGTCCATTGCCTGAAATACGGCTTGACCGTGCATAATATTCAACAGATAAAAATCATCACCATTGAAGGTGAGATTCTCACCATTGGCGGTAGCGGCCTGGATAGCGCTGGTTATGATCTACTGGCATTGATGACTGGCTCCGAAGGCATGCTCGGCGTGATTGTCGAAGTCACTGTGAAACTGCTGCCCAAACCGGAACGCGCCCAGGTATTACTGGCCGCATTTGATGATGTGGTTAAAGCCGGTGAAGCCGTAGGCAATATCATTGCTGCCGGTATTATTCCTGCAGGCCTGGAAATGATGGACCGATTGGCGATCAGCGCAGCCGAGGATTTTGTGCATGCCGGTTATCCATTAGATGCTGAAGCCATACTATTATGTGAGCTCGACGGCACCAACGAAGAGGTGTCAGAGCACGTGCTAAAAGTGCGTGAGCTATTCAAACACAGCGGCGCTACAGAAGTGCGCACCGCGAAAGATGAAAACGAGCGACTCACTTTCTGGAAAGGGCGCAAAGCCGCATTCCCTGCCGTGGGCAGACTGTCACCCGATTATTACTGCATGGATGGCACCATACCGCGCAAGCAATTACCGAAAGTACTGGAATCCATCGCTACCTTATCCAAAGAGTACGAGTTGCCGGTTGCGAATGTTTTTCATGCCGGCGACGGTAACTTGCACCCGTTGATTTTATACGACGCCAACAACCCGGGAGAACTTGAACGCACCGAGGAATTTGGTGGAAAAATCCTGGAGTTATGTGTTGCGGTCGGCGGCACCATCACCGGTGAACACGGTGTTGGCATGGAGAAGATCAACCAGATGTGCGTTCAGTTTGATCGCCTCGAACTGAGCCAGTTTCATGCTGTGAAAGCCGCTTTTGATCCTGACGGCTTACTCAACCCGGGCAAAGCCGTACCCACATTGCATCGCTGTGCGGAATTTGGCGCCATGCACGTGCATAAAGGCGAATTACCCTTTCCCGAACTGGAAAGATTTTAGCTCTACTAGTCGCAACGCTAACAATAAATTTCCGGAAATGGAATGAACTCTGATACAAGCCAACAATTGCAACAGCAAGTACAAAGCGCTTACAAGGAAAAGACCGCCTTATGTATTGTTGGAGGTAACAGCAAGGTCTTTTACGGTCGTCATGTTACAGGAGAACCATTAAATGTTTCCGATCACCGTGGCGTCCTTAATTACGAACCGACCGAACTGGTTATTACAGCTCGTGCCGGTACACCATTACGCGAGATAGAAAAAGTACTCAGCGATAACGGCCAGATGCTGCCGTTTGAACCACCTGCATTTAGTAATGACGCCACTCTCGGCGGTACCATTGCCTGCAACTTATCCGGACCGCGCCGCGCCTATGCAGGTGCAGCGCGTGATTTTCTGCTGGGCTGTAAAATTATTAACGGCAAAGGTGAGCTTCTCACCTTTGGTGGCGAGGTGATGAAAAACGTTGCCGGCTATGATGTCTCGCGACTGATGGCCGGAGCCATGGGTACCCTGGGCGTACTTCTGGAAGTATCTTTAAAAGTTTTACCGATTGCAGAAATGGAAGCGACCCAACAATTCGAATGCAACGCGAGTGAGGCACTCGACAAGCTGCACCAATGGTCAAAAACACCATTGCCACTCTCTGCAAGCAGTTTTCACGATTCAGTTTTGCGCGTGCGGTTATCGGGTGCAACAAAAGCTGTCGAAGCCGCTATCAGCACGATCGGTGGTGACAGCACGGACAGTGCCTCCCGGTACTGGCATGAACTGAAAGAACAGCAACAGGATTTTTTCAAAGACGACAAACCCTTATGGCGAATCTCGCTTGCCTCGGATATTGAGTCACTCGGGCTGCCAGCAGACTATGAAAATGATGACTGCCTGTATGAATGGGGTGGCGCCTTGCGCTGGTTAAAAAGTCATGTGCCTGCCGATACGATTCAAAGCACAGCCGCGAAACTCGACGGCCATGCGTCTTTACTGGGTACACCTCGACAAGAAGGACAGTTTCAGCCATTAACGCCAGGATTGTTGCGCATTCATAAAAACCTGAAACAGGCGTTCGATCCGGAAAATATTTTGAACCCGGGCAGGCTTTACCCTGGGCTGTAAGCTATGCAAACCAACATCAGCCGTCAATTTGAAAACAATCATCACATCAAGGATGCGGAGAGTATCTTGCGATCCTGCGTGCATTGCGGTTTTTGTACCGCGACCTGCCCAACCTACCAGTTGCTGGGTGACGAACTGGACGGGCCGCGCGGCCGTATTTATCTGATCAAGCAGGTGCTGGAAGGAAACGCCATCAGCAGCAAGACACAAACGCATCTGGACCGCTGCCTGACCTGCCGCTCCTGTGAAACCACCTGCCCTTCGGGTGTGCGTTATGGCAGGCTGGTTGAAATTGGGAGAGAAATTGTCGATCAGCAGGTGCCGCGCAGTCTGCTGCAATTAATTCCGCGAGCTCTTCTGCGCAAAATTGTGCCTTATCCCAGGCGCTTTGCCTTGTTATACAAACTGGGGCTGCTGTTTCGTCCTCTGTTGCCTGCAGGCTTGAAACGCAAACTGCCGGTACCCCGTTCGCCTCACAATACAACCTGCCCGACCAAGGAACGGAAAATCCTTGTATTACAGGGCTGCGTACAATCGGTCGTAACACCACAAACCAACCAGGCGGCGGCGCGCATACTGGAAAAACTCGACATCGAATTAATCACTGCGCCTGATGCGGGTTGCTGCGGCGCCGTCAGTCATCATTTATCCGCGCATGAAGAAGGCCTTGATTTTATGCGCCGCAATATCGATGCATGGTGGCCACACATCGAACAGGGTGCAGAAGCGATTGCGATCACTGCCAGTGGTTGTAGCACCGTTGTCAAAGACTACGCTGAATTACTCAAGCACGATCCGGCATATGCCGACAAGGCGAAAAAAATCAGCGCCTTGGCAAAAGATATCAGCGAAATACTTCGTGATGAAAACCTTTCAAAACTCGCACTAAAAGAACCCGCATTGAAGGTTGCTTTTCACAGCCCCTGTACACTCCAACACGGTCAGAAACTCAACGGGGTCGTCGAGCAAATTTTAACGAATACCGGATTCAAGCTGACAGATGTTCAGGACGCGCATTTATGTTGTGGCTCGGCGGGCACGTATTCGATCCTGCAGCCCAAACTCTCGCAACAGCTGCTGGAAAACAAGTTATCGGCTCTACAAAACAAACAAGCTGACATCATTGCCACCGCCAATATTGGTTGCCAGATGCACCTGGCAGGTAAAGCGACGCAACCGGTAAAACACTGGCTCGAACTGATAGACGAGAATCTTGTTTGAAGGCTTTAACAAAGCCCCTTTAGCGAGTCTTTTCGACTGTTCCATTATTATCTGCCTGCCGCTACACGATCCGAGGCAAATACAGACGAATACAAACTTAAATCCACAGATGAACGCAGATAAACACCGATAAGGACTATATTGTCCGCCTGCCGCTACACGCCCCCCGCAAAAGATGCAAAAAAGAAAAAATCAAATAACTCATTGTTATCCCACATACAAGCCGTGTAATTAAATTTACGGCTGCTATTACAGCAATTTCATACACCGCAACAGTCAATGGACATGAAATTCCAAAAACGAAATGTACGTCATACCCGCGAAAGAACGTCACCCCCGAATGCTTCAATCGGGGCGGGTATCTCTTAAGTCCTTGAAAGTGTTCAAAGAAGAACGTCAAGAGATTACAGAATACATCCATATATTCTGCCCTTCGGGCCAGCCTTCGGCTGTTCAAATCTGCTCCAGCAGATTTAGTCCCGCTTTCGCGGGAATGACGAGTAAGCGGGACGGCAATGCCAAATAACTATTGTTTTGCATTCTTCGCGGAAAAGATATAACAATTAGTAATATCCGCGTTTATCTGCGTTCATCTGTGGACCTTAATTTCTAACGGCTGGTTGAAAAATCCTATTTCTGGCAAGATACGCCACATTTTCGAATTAACAAAGGCTGACAACATGAGCATTACTTCATTCAATCCGCCCGTACGCACCCTGATGGGGCCCGGCCCTTCTGACGTACACCCGCGTGTTACCGGCGCAATGGCACGCCCTTGCATCGGTCACCTCGACCCGGCATTCGTCGGCATGATGGATGAAGTCAAGCAGATGCTGCAGTATGCGTTCAAGACTGAAAATGAGCTGACCATTCCGGTGTCAGCACCCGGCTCCGCCGGCATGGAAGCCACTTTCCAGAACCTGCTGGAACATGGCGATAAAGCCATTGTCTGCCAGAACGGTGTTTTCGGCGGCCGTATGAAAGAAGTTGTCGAACGCTGTGGCGCCACGCCGATCATGGTTGAAGACGAGTGGGGCAAGCCGGTAGACCCGCAGAAAGCGGAAGACGCGCTGAAGGCAAACCCGGACGCGAAACTGCTGGCATTCGTCCACGCCGAAACATCAACCGGCGCGCGTTCCGATGCCGATATCCTGTGCAAGCTCGCACACGACCACAACGCACTGGCGCTGGTCGATGCCGTTACATCACTGGGCGGATCCGAGCTCAAGGTCGATGAATGGGGAATCGATGCCATCTATTCCGGCACGCAGAAATGCCTGTCCTGCACACCCGGCATTTCACCGGTCAGCTTCAGCGACCGCGCCGTCGAGGTGATCACCAGCCGCAACACCAGGGTACAGAGCTGGTTCCTCGACACCAACCTGGTGATGGGATACTGGGGTCCGAACGCCAAGCGCGCTTACCACCACACTGCCCCGGTCAATGCCCTCTATGCACTACACGAATCACTGGTGATGCTGCAGGATGAGGGGCTCGAGAACTCATGGGCACGCCATTACAACAACCACCTGGCGCTGCGTGCCGGCCTGGAAGCCATGGGTCTGTCCTTCATTGTCGATGAAGCCCACCGCCTGCCGCAGCTGAACTCGGTGACCATACCTGACGGTGTTGATGAAGCCGCGGTCCGCTCAAAACTGCTGAATGAATTCAACCTGGAAATCGGTGCAGGCCTCGGCGCACTGGCGGGCAAGGTCTGGCGTATCGGCCTGATGGGCCACAGTTCGCGTGCGGAGAATATTTTCCTCTGCCTGGGCGCACTGGAAGCCGTGCTCAGCGAGATGGGCGCCGATATCAATACCGGTGTTGCGCTGGAAGCCGCGCAGGCTGCGATGAAGTAAACACCCAGACCACTTCTGATGTTACCGCAGAGGCGCGGAGACGCAGAGGTTATTGCTGGTATGCGTAGGAGCGACTTCAGTCGCGAACTGTAACAATTCGCGACTGAAGTCGCTCCTATAAAAAAACAATAAAA
>CALLCZ010000108.1 GCA_937998645.1 uncultured Gammaproteobacteria bacterium | reverse complement strand
CTGTTTGACAGGCCGGGAAACCCGTACGTGCACAGTGATGGTTATGCCTGGCCGGACAATGCCGAACGCTACACGGTATTCAGCCGTGCTGTAGCCTTACTGGCGAAATGGGTGCCTGGAAGCAGCTGGAGGCCGGACGTGGTGCATTGTCACGACTGGCAAACAGGTCTGGTGCCCGCATTTCTGAGCATGGTCCACAATGCGCCCGCTACGGTATTCACCATTCACAACCTCGCTTATGATGGCCATTTCTCCCAGGCTGATTTCAACCACCTGGGTTTGCCGCCTGCATGGTGGTCAGCGGAAGCTGCCGAATTCTATGGTGGCTTTTCCATGCTCAAGGCCGGCATGGTTTTCTCGGATCATGTCACGACTGTGAGCCCGACCTACGCCAAAGAAATCTGCACGCCAGAATTCGGTAACCGGTTTGAAGGTGTGCTGGGCGCTCTGGGCGACAAGCTTACAGGTATCCTTAACGGCATTGATCTCGATGTCTGGAACCCGCAGACTGACGAGTATATTGTGCAAAATTACTCAGCTGATAATAATTTTATTGAAGGTAAGTATGCGAATAAAAAGGACCTCTTAGGCAGGGCAGGGCTGGCACAGAGCGATGCGCCGCTACTGGGTTTCGTCGGTCGCCTGGTTGAACAGAAGGGCGTAGACCTTATTACTGACATGCTGCCACAGCTGTTTGAAAATACCGATGCAAACATGGTGCTGCTGGGTTCCGGGCACATGGCCTATGAAACAAGTTTAATGGACCTTGCAGCAAGATATCCCGATAGGCTGCATGTGCATATCGGTTATTCTGAAGAGCTTGCGCACCAGGTCGAAGCCGGTGCCGATATGTTTATCATGCCCTCACGATTCGAACCTTGCGGACTGAACCAGATGTACAGCCTGCGCTATGGTACGCCTCCCGTGGTCAATAATACCGGTGGACTCGCGGATACGGTTGTCGATGTTTCGCTGAAAACATTGCAGGACAGAACGGCTACAGGCTTTGTGGTAAAGCAGGCGGATTCTGAAGCCCTGTATTCAACAATTCTTAATGCACTTGATCTATATAAAAATACAAAGTTGTGGCAGCAGCTGTGCAAGACTGCAATGCAGCAAGAGCTGGGTTGGGAAGCCAGTGCCCATGAATATCAGAAACTGTATCAAGCAGAGGTTGATGCGAAGCAATGAATGACAAAGACTGGATAGAAGAAAGCACACTCGAAGAAATAGAGCCCTTACCTGAGGACAGCCAGTCTCTGTCACAGGGGTTTCATCGCTATCTCCGTAACCATCTGGGTCATTTCATGGGCTTTGTGCCTTTTTATCTGTATGAGGCCATGGCGCTGACAGTGCGTGATCGTATCATGTCGAAGTGGCACAAAACGTGGAAACGTCAAAACCAGCCAAATACACGCAAGGCCTATTACCTGTCTCTGGAATTCCTGATTGGCCGCGCACTGGGCAACCACCTGCTCAATCTGGATATAGAGGACAAAACGGCTGAAGCCCTGATGAGATTCTCTGTGGAGCTGGAGGATGTGATCAATGAAGAGCCCGACGCAGGCCTGGGCAATGGTGGCCTGGGACGGCTGGCGGCATGCTT
The DNA here is from genome assembly GCA_937998645.1 of uncultured Gammaproteobacteria bacterium. Taxonomy (GTDB): domain Bacteria; phylum Pseudomonadota; class Gammaproteobacteria; order SZUA-229; family SZUA-229; genus JABDQW01. The sequence goes on along the minus strand of CALLCZ010000108.1, from coordinate 11,502 downwards.
TATGGACAGCTGCGCAAGCCTCGACCTGCCGGTCATTGGCTATGGCCTGCGCTATGAATACGGCATGTTCCACCAGCTGATAAATCATGGCTACCAGGTTGAAGAACCTGACCACTGGTTACGTGATGGCAATCCCTGGGAGGTTCCGCGTCCCGAGTTTGAGCAGACCATTCATTTTGGCGGACGGACTGAACATTTCCATGATGAAGACGGGATTCATCGTGCTCGCTGGATTGATACGCATGATGTCGTTGCTATTCCTTATGATCTGCCCATTTCCGGTTACCGGAACGATACAGTCAATACACTGAGATTGTGGAAATCCACTTCTACCAAGGCGTTCGATCTTGATGACTTCAACAGGGGAAGTTACTCGGAAGCTGTTGAAGCGAAGTACGATGCTGAACATATCACCATGGTTCTTTACCCGAATGATGCCAGTGAGAGTGGAAAGGAATTGCGTCTCAAACAGCAGTATTTGCTAGCATCCGCCAGTTTGAAAGATGTCATTCGTAAATGGGAGAAAACCCATGGCCATGACTACGAATCATTTGCCGAGTACAATGTTTTCCAGATGAATGATACGCATCCTACAATCGCAGTAGCCGAGTTGATGCGCATACTCATGGATGAGAAGGACCTGCAGTGGGACCATGCATGGAGCATTACCACCAGTACAATGGCATATACCAACCATACGCTGTTACCGGAAGCGCTGGAAACATGGTCGGTTCACCTGATGGAACGGCTGTTGCCGCGCCTGATGGAAATTATTTTTCAGATCAACAAACTCTTTTTACACGATATCGCAATGCGGTGGCCCGGTGACAAGGACAAGCAGGCGCGCATGTCATTGATCGACGAAAACGGTGACAAGGCTGTACGCATGGCTTACCTTGCAATTGTCGGAAGTTTTTCTGTCAATGGCGTTGCTGCACTGCATTCAAAATTACTGAGCGAAGGCCTGTTCAGGGATTTCTATGAACTCTGGCCTGAAAAATTCAACAATAAAACGAATGGTGTAACACCGCGCCGCTGGATAGCGCATGCCAATCCGGCCATGACACAATTAATCAGTAATCATATAGGTGAAGAGTGGATCAGGGATCTTGGGCAAATAGATAAGCTGAAAGGATTTACCAGTAGTGACCACAGGAAATTCCAGAAAAAATGGCACAAGGTCAAGCAGCAAAACAAGCAGCGTCTCGCGGATCTTGTAAAAGAAAATTGCGCTGTGGATTTTGATCCCGAGTCCATGTTTGATGTTCAGGTCAAAAGGATCCATGAATACAAGCGCCAGCTGTTGAATATTCTGCATGTCATTTACCTGTATAACCGTATAAAGCAAGGCGACACACAGGACTGGACACCACGTTGCGTGCTTTTTGGCGGCAAGGCCGCGCCCGGTTATCACATGGCAAAACTCATTATCAAACTGATAAATAATGTTGCCAAGGTGGTTAACGAGGACGAGGGTGTCGGCAACTTGTTGAAGGTCGCATTTTTACCCGACTACAATGTTAGCAAGATGGAAATTATCTCTCCCGGTACTGATCTGTCAGAACAGATTTCAACTGCCGGCAAGGAAGCATCGGGCACCGGTAACATGAAATTCATGATGAATGGCGCCATTACAATCGGTACCTATGATGGCGCCAATATTGAAATTCTCGATGCCGTTGGAGAAGAAAATTTCTTCCTTTTCGGCCTCAAGGCGGAAGAAGTTGAACAGATGCGCCATGATTATCAGCCTCAGCAAATCATCGATGATGACCCCGACCTGCAGTCTGTTATATTTCTGCTCGAAAGCGGGCATTTCAATCTGTTCGAACCGAACATTTTCAATGACATCATCTCATCACTGAAAAGTCCGCATGACCCCTGGCTGACACTTGCTGATTTCCGCGGTTATGTGGATGCCCAGAATGAAGTCGCGCGTGCTTATAGAGACAGGGAGAGATGGCTGCGCATGAGCATCCTGAATACAGCCTGCAGCGGTTTCTTCTCGACCGATCGCACCATGCGGGAATACAACGAGGAAATATGGAAGTTGAAATCAAATCAGGTTTCATAAAAAAATTTTTTCACCGCAGAGACGCGGAGGCGCAGAGTTTTTGCAATATGCGCGCAGGAGCGGCTTTAGCAGCGAACATTGGTTTTGTCATTTCGACCGAAGGGAGAAATCTCCATGGGTTCGGGAGATCTCTCACATTCGTTCGAGATGACACACCATATAAACATTCGCGGCTAAAGCCGCTCCTACGTTGCCGGTATCCGGATCATGACAAGAGGTAACCTCTGTGTTCTCTGTGCCTCTGTGGCAAAATATCTGCTTTTCGGTCTATATATTAATAACTATAAAAAAATTCAGGATATCAGCTATCAATTTTGCCATGACATTTGCGCAGCCGGTGGGTGCCGGAATAGTTCGGCACCGGGTGAAAAGCGGTTATCCAGTCAAATCAGCTGATGAAAGCAGAGACTGAGAGGAGCACACTCGATGGTTACAGCAGAGCAGAGTCTCGAGACCGCAGATCCAACCAATATCGTAATTTTTGGCGCAGCAGGTGACCTGACCAAACGCAAGTTAATACCGTCTCTGGTGCGCATGTTAAAAAGCGGCCTTGTACACGAAGACAGCCGTATTATCGGCGTGGTCAACAACAGGACAGAGGAGGTCTGGTTCAACCTTATCCGGGAGAGTCTTAGCGAGTTTTCCCCGGAAGTCGGCATGGATGACGAAAAGTGGGCGGTATTTTCCTCAAGGATGAAAATGGTGCCCGGTGATCTTGCCAAGGAGGATACCTATACGCGTCTTGCCGAGGCGCTGGAATCACTGGGCGGCAGAAAGAATGCGATGTTTTACTGTGCGGTCCCGCCCGAGTGGTATGGCGAAGTTGCAAACGGGCTGGAAAAATCCGGCCTGGTCAGCGAGGACGAGGGTTATCGCCGCCTGGTGATTGAAAAACCCTTTGGCATGGACCTGGAAACAGCGCGCGCGCTGAATATTGAGCTGCAGTCCGTTTTTAATGAAAGGCAGATTTATCGCATCGACCACTACCTGGGCAAGGAAAGCGTGCAGAACCTGCTGGTTTACCGTTTTGCCAACAGCATCATGGAGCCGCTGTGGAATCGCAACTACATCGATCATATCCAGATATCGGTATCAGAAACCCTGGGCATCGAATACCGCGCCAAATACTACGAGCATTCCGGTGCACTCAGGGACATGATCCAGAGTCATCTGATGCAGGTCATGACGCTGGTGGCGATGGAACCCCCGGTTGAATTTACCGCGGACGCGGTTCGCGATGAGAAAATGAAAGTACTGCGCGCGGTACGCCGGTTTGATCCCGATACGGTAAAGAAGCAGACCGTCGCCGCTCAATATGCTTCAGGTGTTGTCAACGATGAACATGTATCCGCCTATGTTGCTGAAGAAGGTGTTTCACCGGATTCGGCCACTGAGACCTTTGCAGCCGTGCGTTTTTATATCGACAACTGGCGCTGGCAGGGCGTGCCCTTTATTCTGTGGACCGGAAAACGATTGCCGAAAAAAGTATCGGAAGTCATGATCCGCTTTCGTAAACCACCGTTTAACCTGTTTGACAGTCATGCCTCGATACCGGCAGCGAATGCGCTGGTGTTTCGTCTGCAACCCGAAGGTGGTGTGGTATTAAGATTGAATGCAAAGAAACCGGGACTGACCACTGACAATGAAGAAATGGTCATGCGCGCACCATACGCGGATGATGCTTCCGAGGTCGCGGATGCCTACGAAGTGCTGATGCACGATGTACTCACCGGTGACGGTACCCTGTTCTCACGCTCGGATGAAGTGGAAGAATCCTGGAGTATTGTCGAGCCTATACTGGAAGCATGGAAGGACCGTTTTTCAATCGAACGCTATCGGGCCGGCACCTGGGATATAGAGGCGATGGATGAGTTGTCGCAAGACTGTGCCTGTGGCTGGCACAAACCGACCTGATGGTGGATGATTTCAGAATTTTCCCCGATGCTGAAGCCGTAGCACAGGCGGCTGCTGAATTTCTCTACGGTCAAATCACGACATGCCTTAATGCTAAAGCGGTATGTCATGTTGCACTTCCTGGCGGCAGCACGCCGGCGCGATGCCTGGAACTGCTGTCAGGCAAGCCGTTGCCGTGGAGCAGCATACACTGGTATGTGGGCGATGAACGTTGCTATCCGCACGGACATCCCGAGCGCAATGACAGCATGATACAGCAGCAGTTATGGTCAAAAATTGAAACGCCTGCTGAAAACCTGCACCCGATACCGGCAGAACTGGGCCCGGAGCTGGCGGCGGAAAAATATTCCGGGTTAATCGATGAAATTGGCTGTATTGATATCGTTGTGCTCGGTATTGGTGAAGATGGCCATACTGCCAGCCTGTTTCCCGATAATCCGGCGCTCGAAAGCAGGCATTCTGTGGTACCGGTGTTTGATGCACCCAAGCCTCCGGCGGAAAGAGTTTCACTGGGGCTGACAACCATACAATCTGCCGGCCAGCGAATTGTGCTGGTGTCGGGTAGTAGTAAACACGAAGCCCTGGCACAGCTGAAACAGGGCAAACAGCTTCCGATTGCTCTCATTGGAGCATCTCACTGGTTTGTTGATGAGGCAGCTGCTTAAAAAATAAACTAAAAGGGTTTCAAATGAATACCGAAGACGGCCAACTCAATATTATTCTCATCAGTATCCATGGTCTTATCCGCGGACAGGACCTGGAGCTGGGCAGGGATGCAGATACCGGAGGCCAGACTAAATATGTGGTCGAGCTGTTATCTGCACTGGCTGACCGACCCGAGGTCGGGCAGGTAGATTTGCTAACCCGGCGTATTGTCGATCCCAGTGTCAGCGAGGATTACGCCGAACCTGTAGAACAGCTGTCAAATGCGGCCCGGATTATACGTATCGACTGCGGCGAAGAGGGCTACCTGCCCAAGGAAGCGTTGTGGGATTCGCTCGATAACTTCGCAGACAATGCGCTGGTTTACATCAACAGTCTGGAGCGACTGCCTGACATTATCCATAGCCATTATGCGGATGCCGGTTACGTCGGTACACGGCTTTCACACCAGCTCAATATCCCTCTGCTTCACACCGGGCATTCGCTGGGGCGCAGCAAGCGTAAGCGCCTGCTCGCCAGTGGTGTAAAGCGTGATGTGATTGAGCAGCGTTACAACATTTCACGACGTATCGATGCAGAAGAAGAAACACTGGGTGTTGCAGAACGGGTAATAACCAGCACCAACCAGGAGATCATCGAACAGTACGGAATGTACGATTATTACACGCCGGAAAAGATGAGGGTGGTGCCACCTGGGACCGATCTGGATAAATTTTATCCTGTTGAAGGCAACGAACGCGACAGCGCTGTTTATCGCGACATTAGCCGTTTTCTGCAGGAACCTGACAAGCCGATCATACTCGCCCTGTCTCGCCCTGATCAGAGAAAGAACATCAATACCCTGGTCGAGGCCTATGGCGAATCAGAAGAGCTCATGCAATTGGCCAACCTCGTTATTATTGCCGGTAATCGTGATGATATCCGGGATATGGACAGCGGTGCCCAGGAAGTACTCGCAGAGATATTCCTTTCCATCGATACATACGATCTCTACGGTAAAGTAGCCTACCCGAAACATCATCATCCCGATGACGTTCCTGTCATTTATCGCCTGGCTGCTGCATCAGGCGGTGTCTTCATCAATCCGGCATTGACCGAACCCTTTGGCCTGACACTGATCGAAGCGGCAGCTACAGGATTGCCGATCGTGGCTACCGAGGATGGTGGACCGACAGATATTATCAATAACTGTCACAACGGTTATTTGATCGATCCGCTGGACAAGAAGGCAATGGCTGATACCCTGCTGGCAGTGCTGGATGACAAGGATAAATGGAAAAGCCTGGCCCACAATGGCATCAAGGGTGTGCGTGAACATTATTCATGGCATGCGCACGCTGAAAAGTATTTGAAAATAGTAAAACCCGTCGTCGACAAGAGTGAACCGCTAACCCGGATGGAGCTCAGGCGCAGGCCCATGCTCTACCATGACCGCGCATTATTTACCGACCTGGATCAGAACCTGCTGGGCAATCCGGATTCATTGAGAGAGTTTGTGCGTGTCATCCAGGAAAACAGAAGGTGCACCACGTTTGGTATTGCTACAGGCCGCCGACTCGATTCCGCATTAAAGGTACTGCGCAAATACCATATACCCTTACCCGATGTATTGATTACCAGCCTGGGCACCGAAATTTATTACATGCCGCACCTGACCCGGGACTCGGCCTGGTCATATCATATCGACCATAACTGGCGGCGAAGATCGGTCATGCACGTACTCAATGAGCTGCCGGGGCTCAAGCTTCAGCAAAAATCGGAGCAGAGCAAGTACAAGATCAGCTATTTCTATGATCCTTCGATTGCGCCGGATGTGAATGAAATCGTTCATCTGCTGCACCAGTACGACCAGTCGGTTAACGTGGTGCTGGCCTTCGGCCAGTACCTCGATGTTGTACCCGCGCGTGCATCAAAAGGCTTTGCATTACGCTGGTTTGCAGAGATGTGGGGCATTCCGCTGGAACACATACTGGCTGCCGGCGGTTCGGGTGCGGATGAGGATATGATGCGGGGTAACACCAAATCCGTTGTCGTTGCCAACCGCCATCACGAAGAACTGTCCGAGCTCACTGATATCGAACATATATATTTCGCCGACAAGCCATTTGCAGCAGGCATTCTGCAGGCTATTGTGCATTACGATTTTTTCCGCGATTGCAAGGTGGACATTTAATGCCAGTCAGGCTGCTGCTGTGTACAGATCTGGACAGAACACTGTTGCCAAATGGTCCGCAGGCCGAATCTTCCGGTGCAAGAGATAAATTCAGGCAGCTTGTATTGCAGCCTGGTGTCACCCTGGTTTATGTCACCGGTCGGGACCGAAAGCTTGTCGAGGATGCGATCGATGAATACCAGTTGCCACGTCCGGATTATGTCATCGCCGATGTCGGGTCAACGATTTACGAAATACAACAGCATGACTGGCGAGACTGGGACAGGTGGCAGCAGGAAATTTCACCCGACTGGGCTGGCAAGTCGCACGATGAAATACACTCACTTTTCATCAATTCTCTTTTGCTGAAACCGCAGGAAGACGCAAAGCAAAACACATTCAAGCTCAGCTATTATGTGCCGCTGGAAGCCGACCACGAAACATTGATGTCGGAGATGCATTCCACGCTTGTCAAAAATAACATCAGGGCAAGTCTGATCTGGAGTATTGATGAGCTTGCTGCTACGGGTTTGCTTGATGTTCTGCCGGCCAGTGCTAATAAGCGGCATGCCATCGAGTTCTTGATGAAGCAGCTGGGTTTTGATTTATCAAATACCGTATTCGCCGGTGACAGCGGTAATGATCTTGCCGTGCTCACCAGCCCGATCAGGTCTGTTCTTGTGGCTAATGCCAGTTCTGATGTGCGAGATGAAGCAAAACAGATGGCGTTGAATCTGGGTGAGATGGATGCATTGTATTTCGCGCATGGAGGTTTTCTCGGCATGAATGGTAATTACAGCGCCGGTATACTAGAAGGTGTTGCGCACTACATTCCTGAAACAGCAGAGCTTATAGATGGTGGTTCAATATGACAGATCAAGATCATGCCGTTCCCGTAATCTTCGGCGAAGTTCTGTTTGACTGTTTTCCGGACGGAAATTCAGTCCTGGGTGGTGCGCCATTTAATGTGGCCTGGCATCTACAGGCTTTTGGTATGTCACCCATGGTCGTCTCAAGCATCGGTGATGATGAGCTGGGACAAAACGTAAAGTCCGCAATGCTGGACTGGGGTATGGGTGTTTCGGGTTTGCAGCTCGACCCGTCGCATCCGACGGGTAGTGTGGCTATCGAATTCAATAATGGTGAACCGCAATACACGATTGTTGAACATCGTGCCTACGATTATATTGATGCAGGATCATTACCGCCGTTACCCCGCAACAGGCTGCTTTATCATGGTTCCCTGGCGCTGCGAAATCAGGCTTCTCGTGATGCCCTGTCAGGCCTTAAACAACAGCACAGTGATACGGTGTTCATGGATGTAAACCTGCGTGATCCGTGGTGGAGCAGGGCGTTCGTGCTGGATCTTGTTGATGATGCCGACTGGGTCAAACTCAATGAGGATGAGCTGGCACAACTGGGCAATGGTACAGGCGATATAGAATCACAGGCACGCGAATTCCTGGGCACGCATAAGCTGAAAGGCCTGGTGGTTACGCTGGGTGCAAAGGGTGCAATCGCGTTGACTGATAATGGCGCACATGCAGAGGTCACGCCGTCGCAAACACTCGAAGTCGTCGATACTGTAGGTGCGGGTGACGCCTTCACCTCGGTGCTGATACTCGGCATCATACTTCAATGGCCGCTCGAACAGACGATGCAACGAGCGCAGCAATTTGCCTCGCTGATGGTCGGACAGCAGGGCGCGACAGTGCACGATCATGGCTTTTACCGGCCCATGATTACTGACTGGTGTCTGTGAGCTCGAATACCGTGAATAAAGATTAAAATGCTTGCCACAGAGAACAAGGAGGTTTTATCCGCAAATACCAGCAAATAAAACTTTAGTCCGCAAATGAACGCAAATACACGCAAATAAAAACTTTGGTCCACAGATGAACACAGATAAAGATGTTTTTGAGTTTAGTTACATCTGCGTTTATCTGCGTTCATCTGTGGATGTTGTTTTTAAAAAATTTGCGTTCATTTGCGGATGATTTGTTTTAAAAATTTGCGTGTATTAGCGTGTATTAGCGGACAAATATTCCCTGTATGCTCAGGGTATGATCATGGTTCTACTCTCTATACCTGGAGAAGATCCAAACCTTAAAACGACTGACTAAAATAAAATGTACGAACAAGTATCGCATTCATTACTCAATGAAATCCTGACCGATTTAAAGCCGGACATCAAGGCGGAAAATATACGTCACTTCTACACGCGCCTGGGTGCGAACTTTTATTCCATCTATTCCCTGTTTCATCTGCTTTACGGTGATCGCGATGACTTCAAGCAGCAGGCGCAACGCCTGGTGGAAACCATGGCACGTCAGTATATTTTGCGCCCTGATGAGTACAGGCAAAAAGACATCGAACGTGAAAAAGACCACACCTGGTTCCTCAGTCAGAAATGGACGGGCATGGCCTTATACAGTGATGGTTTTGCCGGTAACCTGAAGAATCTGAGATCAAAAGCACCTTATTTTCAGGACCTGGGTGTCAACTTGGTCCACGTGATGCCTATCATGAAGTGTCCTGCCTGGCACAGTGATGGCGGCTATGCGATCAGTGATTTCCGCCAGGTTGATGAACGCATGGGCACCATGGAGGATATCGATAAGCTGGCAACTGAACTGGGGAAACGCGATATCCTGTTGACGCTCGACGTGGTGCTCAATCACACATCGAATGAACACGAGTGGGCTCAAAAGGCCATTCAGGGTGATGAAACATACCAGGATTATTATTACGTGTTCCCGAACAGGGAAGTCCCTGACATGTTCGAGGAAACCATGCCCGAAATATTTCCGGATACAGCACCCGGTAATTTCACCTGGATCGAGGGTATGGATAAATGGGTGATGACCGTTTTCAAAGATTACCAGTGGGACCTGAACTACAGCAATCCCGCGGTGTTTATCGAAATGATGGACGTCATACTGTTCTGGGCAAACCATGGCGCCGATATCGTACGTCTTGATGCCGTTGCGTTCCTGTGGAAAAAAATCGGCAGCACCTGTCAGAACGAACGCGAAGCGCATTTGTTGCTGCAATTAATGAAAGACTGCTGCCAGGTGACCGCACCGGGGGTGCTGTTCATTGCCGAAGCCATCGTGGCGCCGGTGGAAGTTGCTAAGTACTTTGGCGAAGACGCGATCAATGCCAAGGAATGCGAAATCGCCTACAACGCAACATTCATGGCCTTGCTGTGGGACGCTGTCGCTACCAAGAGCGCAAGTCTTCTGAACCAGGGGATCAAGAGCCTGCCCGACAAGCTCGAACGCGCCACCTGGCTGAATTACATACGTTGCCACGATGATATCGGTCTCGGTTTCGATGATAATGACATCCTCCTCGCAGGTTATGACCCGGTGCCGCATCGACGCTTCCTGATCGACTATTACACCGGTGTGTTCAATCACTCTTCGGCTAGAGGCAGACCGTTCGGACATAACGCCAAAACCGGCGATGCACGCATCTCCGGTTCGCTGGCTTCGCTGGCAGGCCTCGAAGCCGCCATCGAGAGCGGTGATGCTGAAGAGATCGATGATGCAATTAAAATCATAACGCTGCTACATGGCATGATCATGTCTTTTGGCGGCATTCCCCTGCTTTATTACGGCGATGAAATCGGTACCACCAATTACTACAGGTACGTCGAAGATGAAACCAAGTCAGGTGATACGCGCTGGATGCATCGTCCCCGGTTCGACTGGGACAAGGCTGAATTACGTCATAAACCCAATACCGTAGAAAATCGAATATTCCACGCCTTGAAAAAAATGATCTCGGTGCGCAAGGAAGTCGCCGCTTTTGCCGATTTTAATAACCGTGAATTACGCGACAGCGGTAACCCGCACCTGTTTTCGTTTTGTCGTGTCAATCCTCAACAGTCATCGGACCGGGTGCTTGTGGTCGGTAATTTTGACGCACATCCCCAGCATATGGAGCTCGATGACAACAATGAGGTGGGAATTATGCCGCACACCCAGTTGCATGATCTCTATAGCGGGGAGAAACCGGCGATGTTCAAGAATGCGCTGGTTATTCCGCCATACCGCTTTTACTGGCTTCAGTCACGTTGAGTTAACTCAAATACCCGGGTTCAGCAGTTTTCCTGTTGGCTCCAGTGATCGGTGTTGTTGTTAGATAACAGCAGATTGATAAATTCCTGTGCCTTCGTGAGATGGGCAATAGCTTCATAGGAAATCTGCAGACCCAGGTCGAATTCATAACCCCGGATGGATAGCATGAAAGCAGGTGGTGGTGCCTCGTTATTGACTTTCTGATAGGTCGCAAGCAGTGACTCCGGGCTCATGGCATGCGTGGTGTAGCTTTCATCCGCAACAGGTTTTAACCGGTAGAACTCAAAAGGCGCCTTTGCAGAAACACTGGCGTCAACAAACAGGATGCGTTCGCGGTTTTCAAGATCCACAGTGTGCTCGATCTGAAGCTGAAAGTCGGTGAGCAGATCAATATATTCTATATTTTTTTCTTTCAGCCAATCGTGGATATACGGCCCAAGCGCATCGTCACCGCGGGAGGGGTTGCCCCAGGTGAAGATCAGGGTTGGTCTGGTTGTAAGTTGCATACTTATAAGATTCAACGCAAAGACGCTAAGGCGCAGAGGACGCTAAGCAATACAATTGTGTTACCGCTGAGATGAAAAAACACAGAGTCGTTTGTTTTAAAGTAGGAG
>CALLCZ010000107.1 GCA_937998645.1 uncultured Gammaproteobacteria bacterium | reverse complement strand
TCAAGCCATGAAAAACAAGACTAAAACAGGCAGTCAAATTAAAAGCAGCAAAGCCCTGATGCCCTGGCGTCGGCTGACGGTTCTGCTTGCATTTGCCTGTTTAGTTGTTGTGCTTGCAGGGCGTGCGCTGGACATGCAGGTGCTGCACAGTACATTTTTTGAGCAGCAGGGTGAAGCGCGGCAGTTACGCCATGTCACAATACCTGCCAACCGCGGTGATATCGTTGACCGCAACGGTGAGCCGCTGGCGATCAGCACCCCGGTGAACAGTATCTGGCTCAACCCGCAGGAATTTTCAGCCAAACCGGAAAAACTGAAACAGCTGGCACGCTTACTTGCCATCGATACACCCCGGTTGAAGAAAAAAATCAGTGCCTATGAAGGCCGTGAATTCATGTACCTGAAACGTCATGTTTCACCGTAACTGGCAAGCAAGGTTCTGCAGTTGAATATCAAGGGTATTGCACTGCAGAATGAATATCATCGTTACTACCCGGCTGGCGAAGTAGCCGCGCATATCATCGGTTTTGCAGATATTGATGACAAGGGTCAGGAAGGTATCGAGCTTGCTTACGATGAATGGCTCAAAGGCGAGCCCGGACGCAAGCAGGTAATCAGGGACCGCTACGGTCGTGCGGTCGATGATGTCAAACGCATTAGCTCATCAGAGCCTGGCAAGCCAATACGTTTGAGCATGGATAAGCGCCTGCAATATCTGACCTACAGAACCTTAAAGGCCGCCGTACTCAAGCATAACGCAGTTGCAGGTTCAGCGGTCGTGCTCGATGTTGATAGTGGTGAGATTCTGGCCATCGCGAATCAGCCCTCCTTTAACGTGAATGACAGGAGCCAGTTGCGCCCGGGCTCGACACGTAACCGCGCAGTAACCGATGTGTTTGAGCCAGGCTCGACCATGAAGCCGCTAACGGTGGCGGCAGCCCTGGAAAGCGGACGCTGGCGTGATTTCTACAAGGTGGAAACCGGGCCTGGATACATGCAGGTGATGGGGAACACTATTCGCGATACCCACAATTATGGCGACCTTGATGTTGCCGGTGTGATTATGAAGTCCAGCAACGTGGGTATCAGCAAGATTGCGCTGTCACTGGATGCGGAACAGCAGTGGCGTATGTATCAGAAGCTGGGCTTTGGTACTGATACCGGTAGCGGTTTTCCGGGAGAAGCCGCCGGTCGCCTGTCGGATAATGCATTAAATAATGATTTTGAACGCGCAACACTTTCATTTGGCTACGGTGTATCGGTTACCTCATTACAGCTGGCACGTGCCTATGCGGCAATCGCTTCAGGCGGTTATTTGAAACCGGTCAGTTTCCTGAACCAGGAAAACCCGCCGCAAGGCGAACGCATAATGTCGGCAGAAACTGCGGCAGCTGTACGAAAAATGATGCAGCGAGTCGTCAGCCTGAAAGGTACAGGCAAGCAGGCGAAGGTGGCAAATTACAGTGTTGCCGGGAAGACAGGTACGGTGCACAAGTTCACTGCCGGCGGTTACGCGGAAGATCGCTATCTCTCTATCTTTACCGGCATGGTGCCGGCAGAAGATCCCAGGCTGGTGATGGTGGTGATGATCGACGAACCGCGTAACGGCGAATATTTCGGTGGCGAAGTTTCAGCCCCGGTGTTCAGTAAGGTCATGGCGGGTGCAATGCGCCTGCTGGATGTGCCACCCGACAGTGTCGAAGCCGGACGGCTGGTGCTCGATACACGTGGTAAGGGCGCAGATCAACCGGAAGCAAAGGTATCGCGCCAGCTGAAACCTGCTGCAGACGGAGAAAACACATGATGCCGGCGATGAGGCAGCAAAACGGTGTGAAACTGCATGCATTGCTGGAAGGCCTGATGGATGTGTCCTCGCTTTCGCCGGTTGCGGATATTGCTGTTGATGGAATAGCGCAGGACAGTCGCAATCTGGGTGATAACTATCTGTTTATCGCCGTTCCTGGCACAGCGTCACATGGTCTGGATTTTGTCGAGCAGGCAGTCGCCTCGGGTGCAAGTGTGGTTTTATGGGATGGGGCGGACAGTGATCTGGGAAAAAAAGTTGATGCGCTCAGTAACAAAATTACCTGTGTGCAGGTAGAAGGCCTGCAGCAAAAAGCGAGTGAAATTGCAGCGCGCTTTTTCAATCACCCATCGCATGATCTTAATCTGATCGGCGTTACCGGTACCGATGGCAAGACCTCGGTCAGCCATTATATTGCGCAGTGCCTGGATTCCAGGCTGTCACCCTGTGGTGTGCTGGGTACTCTCGGTAACGGGCTGATTCATGATCTGAAACCGACCGGGCTGACCACTGCGAGCGCGGTAGACGTTCAGCACAGCCTGGCTAATCTGGTCGCAGAGGGTGCAGGCGCGGCCGTGATGGAAGTCTCATCGCACGGTCTTGATCAGGGGCGTGTAAGCAGTGTCGATTTTGATACGGCAGTATTTACAAACCTGTCACAGGATCATCTGGATTATCACGGGACCATGGAGTCCTACTCTGAGGCCAAATCGAAACTGTTTGAGATTGAAGGGCTGAAATCGGCAGTTATTAACCTTGATGATGATTTTGGCCGCATACTTGCAGAAAAATACAGAGGCCAACTGACTGTATACGGCTACAGCACAACAGCCGATATCGGGACGCTAGAATCTTGCGCGGACTTCATCGTATATGCAAAAAGCCTGAAAGCGACAAAACACGGTTTTGAGATCAACGTGGTCACTCCCAAGGGGAACGGGTATTTCGAGCTTAACTTGATGGGAAGCTTTAATGTGTCGAATGCGCTGGCAGTCCTGGCAACATTGCTGCTGAATAACGTGGCATTTGATGAGTCAATAAAATGTCTGCAGGCAATCACCCCCGTTGCCGGTCGCATGGAGTTAATCGTTGCCGACAACAAACCAACGGTCATTGTCGATTATGCGCATACACCACAGGGAATCGCAGCGGCATGTAATGCGGTAAAGCAGCATTTCGGCGCCGGGCTCTGGTGTGTGTTTGGTTGTGGTGGAGACCGTGATCGTGAAAAACGCCCGCTGATGGCGCAGGCAGTGGAGCGGTACGCGGATCACATCATTGTAACCAGTGACAATCCAAGGCATGAAGATCCACAGCTTATTATCGAGCAGATTGTTAACGGGCTCGCCGAGCCGGATGCAGCATGGACCAATGTTGATCGCCGGGAAGCAATCGGGTATGCCGTTACACACGCCACACCGGATGATGTCATCCTGATCGCCGGCAAAGGCCATGAGTCCTGTCAGATTGTTGGTGACAAATACATTGTTTTTGATGACCGCGATGTTGCTCGGGCGCTGCTCGACGCGCGTGATGCAGGGGTGAACGGATGATGCTGATGTCACAGGCGGCCAAAGCGCTGAACGCTGAGTTGATCGGTACGGATGAGATGTTCACGGCAGTGTCGAAGGATACCCGTGATATTGTCGATGGTTCGCTTTATGTCGCGATCAGGGGCGACCGTTTTGATGGTCACGAGTTTGTCGAGCAGGCAGGTGCTGCAGGGGCATCAGGCTTACTCGTGAGTGAGTTACAGCCTGTTCAATTACCACAGATTCGTGTCAACGATACCAGGCTGGCGCTTGGTGAACTTGCAGCGTACTGGCGACAGCAATTTACCGGCAAACTTGTAGGTGTGACTGGCAGCAACGGTAAAACAACAGTCAAGGAAATGACGCGGAGCATACTGGAACATGCCGTGGGTGCCGAGCATGTATTGTCAACGGCGGGTAATCTTAATAATGACATCGGTATGCCGATGACTTTGTTGAGTCTGCGTCAGCAGCATGATTTTGCTGTGATCGAGATGGGTGCAAATCACCCGGGTGAAATTGATTATCTGACACATATTGCACGACCCCATGTTGCCGTGATTACCAATGCCGGCCCCGCGCATCTCGAGGGATTCGGTTCTGTTGAAAAGGTTGCGAGTTCCAAGGCTGAAATATATTCCGGTATTGTTGATGGCGGCACTGCAGTCATTAATGCTGATGATGCCTACGCAGATTACTGGAGAAGTGTCTGTAAAAAACTGGGCGATGACAAGCGCGTAATCACGTTCTCGGCGCAGGATGAATCAGCGGATGTATACGCAGATCTAACGCAGACAAACGGGAAAACCGCAATACAGGTTAAAACTCCGCTGGGTCAGGGCGTGGTTCAGCTTGCCGTCCCGGGCCGGCATAATGTTATGAACGCGCTTGCGGCTGCCGCGGTCACTGTTGCACTGGGTGTCAGTCTTGACGATATCATCAAGGGTCTGGATGCGTTTGGCGGCGTCTCCGGAAGGCTTGCAACAAACTACACATCAAGCGGTGCGTGCATTATCAACGATACCTACAATGCCAACCCGCAGTCACTGTATGCGGCAATGGAAGTGCTGGCTGCAAGAAAGGGTGATACATGGCTTGTTCTCGGCGATATGGCCGAACTTGGAGATGATAAAGAGGAACTGCATCGCAAGGCAGGTGAGCAGGCGCGTGCTCTGGGTATCAGGCACCTGTTTGCAACCGGTGATCTCGCACGTCATGCGGTGGAGTCGTTTGGCAAGGATGCGCAATTTTTCCAGGATCGTCAGCAGCTGATCGAACAGCTTGAGCAGGGTATTAGCGGGGATTCGGTTGTTCTGGTAAAAGGCTCACGCAGTATGGGCATGGAACAAATCGTGAATGCTCTACTTGATGAGCATAATGTGCAGGAGGTCCACTAATGCTGCTGCTTATAACCAATTATCTGGAACAGTTTTATAGCGGTTTCAATGTATTCCAGTACCTCACGCTTCGAGCCATTCTTGGGACCATAACGGCGCTGGTACTGTCGCTGATAATCGGGCCCTCGATGATTCGTAAGTTGACCAGTTACAAAATCGGCCAGCAGGTGCGTGATGACGGGCCGCAGACGCATTTATCAAAGGCCGGAACACCGACCATGGGCGGCTCGCTGATTCTGATATCAATCGCTATCAGTACCCTGTTGTGGAGCGACCTGGATAATCATCAGATGTGGGTCGCTTTGACGGTGACTCTGCTGTTTGGGCTGATTGGCGGCATCGATGATTACAAGAAACTGGTTTATGGCAACTCGAAAGGTCTGTCCGCGAAAGCCAAATATTTCTGGCAAACCGTATTTGGGCTCGGCGCCGCGATTCTTCTGTACCAGCTTGCAGATACGCCAATAGAGACCTCGTTAATTATGCCGTTCTTGAAAGATGTCGTTATTGAGATGGGCTGGTTCTTTATCGTGTTCACCTATTTCGTCATCGTGGGTTCAAGTAATGCGGTCAACCTTACGGATGGACTGGATGGGCTGGCAGTAATGCCGACGGTTATGGTGGCTGGAGCGCTGGGTGTGTTTGCTTATGCAACCGGCCACGCCACGTTCGCGGACTACCTCGGTATTCCCTACGTATCCGGCGTTGGTGAGCTCGCCATATTTTGTGGTTCGATGGTGGGTGCAGGGCTCGGGTTTCTCTGGTTCAACACCTATCCGGCGCAGGTATTCATGGGTGATGTCGGTGCGCTGGCGCTTGGCGCGGCCCTGGGTGTGGTCGCGGTGCTGGTCAGGCAGGAAATCGTATTGCTGATTATGGGGGGTGTTTTCGTAATGGAAACCGTATCCGTCATTTTGCAGGTGGGTTCCTTCAAGCTGACAGGTAAAAGGATTTTTAGAATGGCGCCGTTACATCATCATTTTGAATTGAAGGGCTGGCCGGAGCCGAGAGTGATAGTACGTTTCTGGATCATAACCGTTGTACTGGTATTGATCGGACTGGCTTCGCTGAAGGTTCGTTAGTGAGACTATGTTACAGGCGGTTATCAGGAATAAAGTAATGACGACATCTCGAAGTGATGTACATAGCTATACCCTGGTGGTTGGACTCGGTTTGACCGGCCTGTCCGTTGTGCGTCATTTGCACCAGCTGGGCGAGTCCATGGTCGTTGTTGACAGTCGTGATATTCCGCCGGCGCTAAACGAATTTAAACAGGCGTTCAATGACATACCTCTGCATACGGGAAAATTTGACAGCAAGGTTTTTGTCAATGCGCAGCGCATTGTTGTCAGTCCCGGTGTGCCATTGAGCGATCCGGCGTTGCAACAGGCGCGTGACAATGGCGTCGAGATTACTGGCGATATTGATCTGTTTGCGCACGAAGTTGATGCGCCGGTTGTAGCCATCACCGGTTCCAACGGCAAGAGCACGGTGACGACCCTGCTTGCATCGATGGCGAACAGGGCGGGTATAAACGCAGTCGCCGGCGGCAATATCGGATTGCCGGTGCTGGACCTGTTGAATGATCCAAAGCAGCTGTATGTGCTCGAGCTGTCGAGTTTTCAGCTTGAGACCCTGCATCGCCTGCCGATGGCTGCAGCTGTGGTGCTCAATGTCAGTCCTGACCACCTGGATAGGTATACCGATATCAATGCATATGCAATGAGCAAACAGGTGATATATGAAAATGCATCATGCCCTGTTATTAATCGCGATGATGATTACGTCAGCAAAATGCTGAACCATCAGCCAAATGCCATTGGCTTTACCCTGAACAAGCCGGCAGCAGGTGATTTCGGCTTATGTGAAAAAGATGGTGAGCAGTATCTATGTGTTGGTGATGATAACCTGTTGAGCACGGCGGATTTGAAAATTCGCGGTCAACATAATTATGCGAACGTGCTGGCAGCGCTGGCATTAGGTTCGAGCATAGGCTTGCCGATGGCTGCGATGCTCGATACTGTCAGGGAGTTTCCCGGCCTGGAGCATCGTACACAATGGGTTGCAAAGATTAATGGCGTTAACTGGTTTAATGATTCCAAGGGAACAAACGTTGGCGCAACACTGGCAGCGATTGAGGGTTTGCCCGGCAAACATGTATTGATTGCAGGTGGTCAGGGCAAGGGGGCAGACTTCCTGCCATTGCGTAATATCGCCGGGCAGCGATTACGTGCGGTAGTGCTGATTGGCGAGGATGCAGAAAAGATAGCGCAGGCAATTGATCAGGTAGTGCCTGTAAAATTAGCTGATGATATGGATGATGCCGTACATCTTGCCGCAGGCTTTGCGCAGCCGGGCGATAATGTGTTGCTGTCACCTGCCTGTGCAAGTTTTGATATGTTCCAGGGTTTTGCCCACCGTGGTGAAGTGTTCATGAAAGCTGTCGAGGCGTTGAGATCATGAGCATCACCATTCCGGTATGCAGGGTTACACCCGCGCTGAAGCGCGCTACCGAAGCTCACCTGGATAAAGTTGATTCAGTGTTGTTATTCACCGGTCTTGCTTTACTGGCTATCGGGCTGGTGATGGTAACGTCGGCATCGATCAGCATAGCCGACCGCAACCTGTCATCGCCTTTTTATTATTTACAGCGCCAGTCGGTATTTATCGGACTCGGTGTGGTGGCTGCCTGGATTGTATACCAGGTGCGCCTGGTGTATTGGGAAAAGTCAGGTATGGCCCTGCTTGGTTTTTCTCTGTTCCTTCTGGTGCTGGTGCTGTTGCCGGGCGTGGGTAAGGAAGTCAATGGCAGTACACGCTGGATCTCGCTCGGTATGTTTAACCTGCAGGTATCGGAAGCTGTGAAGCTGTTTCTGATTATATACGTGGCCGGATATCTCGTTCGCCATGGTGAAGAAGTCAGGACTTCGATTCTGGGTTTTATAAAACCCATGCTAATGGTTGGCATGGCGGCTTTGTTGCTGTTGCTTGAGCCTGATTTTGGTGCAACGGTTATTATTATTGGCACCGTGTTAGGCATGATGTATCTTGGTGGCGTGCGCTTTATGCAGTTCGTCTCTTTCATGGGGCTGTTTGGCACAGCCGCGTTACTACTTGTGGTGACATCGCCATATCGCATGGAGCGATTAACCTCATTCATGAATCCCTGGGCGGATCCATTCGACAGTGGTTTCCAGTTGACCCAGTCCCTGATAGCGATTGGAACAGGTGGCTGGTTTGGTACCGGCCTCGGCGGCAGTGTACAGAAGCTGTTTTACCTTCCTGAATCTCACACCGACTTCCTGTTTGCCGTGTTATCGGAAGAACTTGGTTTTGTCGGTGTTTGCACGATTATCGCACTGTATTCGATGCTGTTTTATCGTGCGATATGCATCGCGCTGCTGGCAGAAAAATGCGGCAACCGTTTTGCTGCTTATCTTGCTTATGGCATTGGTATCTGGCTGGCGATGCAGGCAGTCATCAACATGGGTGTCAACATGGGCATGCTGCCGACGAAAGGACTGACCTTGCCATTGATGAGCTACGGTGGCAGCAGTTTAATCATCTGCTGCATGGCTATTGGCCTGCTGTTGCGTATTCATTATGAATGCGGGGTGTATGAAAAACAGGCAGTGAGCCAGGAAGAAAGGAAGCGGTCCGCTAGAAAGCGCACAGGCTCGCAAAGGCGGAGGACTGGCTCATGATGTCGGTCAAGCCGGTATTGATTATGGCCGGTGGTACCGGTGGCCATGTGTTCCCCGCGCTTGCGGTGGCAGATGAGCTGCGTTCGCGTGGTGTGCCGATCGTGTGGCTGGGTACGCGCAATGGCATTGAAGCGCGCGTGGTCAAACAGGCAGGTTATCAGATCGAATGGCTCAGTATCACTGGATTACGTGGCAAGAATGCGGCAACCCTGCTGCTTGCGCCGTTCAGGCTGGTGATGGCATGTACACAGGCTTTTCGTGTTTTATGGCAAAGAAAGCCCGCTGCCGTGCTGGGTATGGGTGGCTTCACCGCGGGCCCAGGCGGGCTTATGGCGTGGATGATGCGTCGGCCATTGCTTATTCATGAACAAAACGCAGTCGCCGGCCTGACCAATCGCATACTTGCACGCCTCGCTGATGAGGTGCTGGAAGCTTTCCCGCAAACTTTCAATAAAAAAGCCAGGACGGTTGGCAACCCTGTACGCAAGCAGATACAGCAGCTGCCAGATCCGCAGATGCGAATCGGCAGCCACACGGGTGCGTTGCGCGTGCTGGTGATCGGAGGCAGCCTGGGCGCCGTCAGGCTGAATGAAATTGTGCCCGAGGCAGTGAGCAGGATTGCTGCCGAGGCGAGACCGGAAATACTGCATCAAACCGGGCTGGCAAACCTTGAAATGACACAGCAGTTCTACCAGCGTCATGGTGTCGATGCGCGCATAGAAGCCTTTATCGATGATATGGCCGAAGCCTATGGCTGGGCCGATCTGGTGATATGTCGTGCTGGCGCAATGACGGTGTTTGAACTTGCCGCAGCCGGTGTCGGCTCGATACTGGTTCCATATCCACATGCAGTTGATGATCATCAGACCGCTAACGCGCAATACCTGGAAAAGGCGGGGGCCGCCATAGTCAGGCAACAGAGCGAACTCAGTAGCGAGTGGTTGAGCGACACCATCAGGCAGATGACACAGCAGCGCGATACCCTGGTCAGGATGGCTACGGCAGCGCGCAGTATGGCGAAACCGGAAGCCGCAAAAGAAGTCGCCGATCGCTGTATGCAGGCGGGAGGACAGGCATGATTACCGATCATTCAAGCCTGACGCCATTTATGCAGCGCGTACGCAAAGTGCATTTTATCGGTATCGGTGGCGTCGGTATGAGCGGTATTGCCGAGGTGATGAACACCATAGGTTATCAGGTCAGTGGTTCGGATATGTCCGAGGGCGCGGTCACCGATAATCTGAAAGCGGTAGGGATAAAGGTATTCAAGGGGCATGCTGCTGAGAATGTTCGCGATGTCGATGTCGTGGTTACATCAAGCGCTATTCCTGCGGACAATCCTGAAGTCCAGGTGGCACGTGCACGCATGATACCGGTAGTGCCTCGCGCCGAAATGCTGGCGGAATTGATGCGCTTCAGTAACGGAATTGCCGTAGCCGGTACGCATGGCAAGACCACGACAACATCACTGGTCGCAAGCATTCTGGCAGAAGGCGGCCTTGATCCGACCTATGTTATCGGCGGCAAGCTCAACAGTTCGGCAAGCAATGCAAAGCTGGGTAGTGGTCAGTACCTGGTCGCTGAAGCAGATGAAAGTGATGCATCGTTTCTCTACCTGCAGCCGATGCTGGCCGTCGTAACCAATGTGGATGCAGATCATTTATCGACTTATGGCGGTGACTTCGGCCGCCTGCACAATGCCTTTGTCGAGTTCCTGCATCACCTGCCGTTCTACGGTCTGGCAATAGTTTGTGTTGACGATGAAAATGCAAGAAAATTGCTGCCCAAAATAACACGCCAGGTCATACGCTATGGCATAGAGCAGGATGCCGATATCTGTGCATCCAATATCAGGACATCAGGCTTGCAAAGTACATTCGATGTCATGCTTCCTGATGGTGAAGATTCAATGAGTATCACGCTAAATCTTCCCGGACGACATAATGTCCTCAATGCCCTGGCGGCCATTGCTGTTGCGTATGAACTGGGTGTCGAGCAGGAAGCCATAAAAACAGCGTTGAAGAATTTTGCCGGAATTGGCAGACGCATGCAGATGTACGGAGATATAAAAATACCTGCCGGCAAGATAACAATGGTGGACGATTACGGCCATCACCCTACGGAAGTTGCGGCCACCTTGCAGGCGGTTCGCAGCAGTTGGCCGGACAGGCGCCTGGTTGTTGTATTTCAGCCGCACCGCTACAGTCGTACACAGGATTTGTTCGAGGATTTCACCTCGGTGCTGGCGGATGTGGATGTGCTGCTGATCTCTGAAGTTTATGCGGCAGGCGAACAACCCGTCAGTGGTGCAGATGCTCGATCATTGTGTGCCGCTATACGTCAGCGTGGCAAGGTCAACCCGATCTTTGTAGAAGATATTGACGAGGTAGAAAGTGAACTGGTTTCTGTTTTACGGGATGGCGATGTGCTGCTGACACTGGGTGCCGGCAGCGTAGGCCGGGTCGCGTCCGAATTGCCGCAGAAGCTGGGGGAGGCTGCATGACATGGAGGCAGCACGGGTGATGACAATGCCGCAACTTCGAGGTGAGATGCTTTTTGACGAGCCGATGTCGCGTCACCTGAGCTGGCGTGCAGGCGGCAACGCAAAATGTTATTTCACGCCGGCAGATATTGAAGATCTGTCGACCCTGCTGGCATCGTTGCCCGAAGATGAAGCGATCCTGTGGCTGGGGCTGGGCAGTAATACCCTGGTGCGTGATGCCGGTTTTGATGGCACCGTGATCGCAATGCAGGGGGCAATGAATGAGCTCGAGCGCCTGGCTGATGATCGTGTTTTTGCCGGTGCCGGTGTTACGGCTTCAAAGCTGGCGCGCTTTTGCGCAAAACAGGATCTGGTCGGTGCCGAGTTCTTTGCCGGTATTCCGGGCCTGGTCGGTGGAGCACTGGCAATGAATGCCGGCGCCTTTGGCGGAGAAACATGGCGCCATGTGGTTGGCGTCGAGACCATCGATCGCAAGGGTAATCGGCATAAGCGTAATGCCGATGAATACCAGGTTGGTTATCGCAGTGTCATCGGGCCTGCTGATGAATGGTTTACAGCGGCCATATTCCAGTTTGAACAGGGTGATGGCAGTGCTGCCGGTGCAGGCATCAGGCAATTGCTTGCAAGGCGCGCAGAAACGCAACCGATGGGAGCAGCAAGTTGTGGCTCGGTGTTTACCAATCCGGAAAATGATCACGCAGCTCGTTTAATCGAGTCCTGCGGATTGAAAGGTTACCGCATTGGCGGTGCGGTGGTTTCCGAGAAGCATGCGAATTTCATCATCAATGACAACAACGCCAGTGCGAATGATATTGAATCATTGATCAAATATGTACAGCAGACCGTGCTTGATCAGCAGGGTGTTGAATTAAAAACCGAAGTCAGGATCGTTGGAGGTGTGGCATGAACCATACCGGTAATTCCGATTATGGCAAGGTCGCGGTACTCATGGGCGGCTGGTCAGCAGAGCGCGAGATCTCGTTGCAGAGTGGTGCTGCCGTACTGGCTGCGTTACAGCAAGCTGGTATCGATGCCCATGGCATCGATGTGGGACGTGATATCACTGCAGTGCTTGGTGCAGGTGATTACAGCCGCGCATTGATTATGTTGCACGGGCGCGGTGGTGAAGACGGCGCTATGCAGGGCCTGCTGGAAGTCATGGGTTTGCCCTATACCGGCTCAGGTATCCTGGGATCGGCGCTGGCCATGGACAAGCTGCGTTGCAAACAGGTGTGGGCTGCAGAAGGATTTCCAACACCCGAGTTCAGGGTGCTTGAGACCGAACAGGATTGCGCCGATGCACTTGCACAGCTGGGATTGCCACTGATTATAAAGCCTGCATCGGAAGGCTCCAGTATAGGCATGAGCAAGGTCGAAGTTGAAGATGAGATGCTGCCCGCGTTCAAAACGGCACGCGAGTGTGAAGGCGTCATTATCGCGGAGAAATGGATAACGGGAGATGAGTACACTGCAGCGATTTTGAACCGCAGGGTGCTGCCGATGATACGGCTGGAAACTGATAGAAAGTTTTATGACTATGTCGCCAAGTATGAATCAGATGATACGCGCTACATCTGCCCCTGCGGTCTCGGCGAGTCCGTTGAGAGGGAGATTGGCTCAATCATGTTGAATGCATTTGAAGCGATTGATGCGAGCGGCTGGGGACGGGTGGATTTCATGCTCGATGCTGACCAGCAACCCTGGCTGATCGAGGCAAATACGGTACCGGGCATGACCGGTCACAGCCTTGTCCCGATGGCGGCGAAACAGGCCGGGATTGAATTTAATGAACTGGTCATCGAAATACTGAGAAGCAGTGATGGGCGCCAGGCGTAAACAGCATAAGCAGAACAGGAGAATGGAATACCGTCGCTGGTACAGGCCGCTGGTTTTGATTGTGCTTGTCGTTGCCGGCTGGCAACTCTATGAGCGCATGCCTGCTGAAATCATGCCTATCGATAATGTGAAAATTGAAGGCACGTTTGAGCACCTGTCCAGGGACGATATTCAACTGCAGTTGAAGCAGGTATTAACAGGTGATTATTTTACCGCTGATATTGAAGCGGTGAGAACATCGTTACTGTCTCTGCCATGGGTGCAGGATGCGACGATACGACGTCAATGGCCTTCTACATTGCAAATAAGGATTGTCGAGCGGCAGGCGGTGGCCTACTGGTCGGATGATTCTCTACTGAGCGATACAGGTGAACTGTTCACGCCGAAACAGATGACGAAAGAAATGCAGATACCGGTCATTAGTGGCCCTGAAGGTCTGCATCATAAAGTATGGGGGTTCCTTGTGACCCTGCACACGGAATTATCCGGACTCGGGCTTGGTGTTGACAGGCTGGAGCTGGATGAACGCAGGTCGTGGTCGATGCTGTTATCGAATGGTGTCGAGTTACAACTTGGACGAAATGATACTCAAAGACGCATACAGAGATTCGTTAAGGTTTTCTCTATGCAAAATGCACCAAAACTTGATGACATTAAATATATCGATCTGCGCTATCCAAACGGATTTGCAATGAAAAGTAAAACATCGCAGGAAAAGGAAAGCGGTGCAGATCTGAATAACATCTCGGGGTGGATCAGACATGCATAATTCATCAGTTTGGCAGGAGTATTTTTATATATTCAAGGTGTTGTGGCGTAGTTTACAGTTCGCGATTAATTCGCTGTCAAGGCAAAAGATCAGTAATGCGTATACGCGTGAAAGGGGCGCATAAATATAATGACTAAAAAGTCAGACAAGAACATGATCATTGGCCTGGATATTGGCACATCTAAAGTTGTGGCTATTGTTGGCGAGGTTAATCCGGAAGGTGAGATTGAAATCGTTGGGCTGGGTTCGCACCCGTCACGCGGGCTCAAAAAAGGCGTGGTGGTCAATATCGAGTCAACCGTGCAGTCGATACAGCGTGCTATTGAAGAAGCCGAGCTTATGGCGGGATGCCAGATTCAATCAGTGTATGCAGGTATTGCAGGCAGTCATATTCGCAGCCTCAACTCGCATGGCATCGTTGCTATACGTGAACGTGAAGTTTCAAGTGGCGATCTTGACAGGGTAATAGACGCTGCACGAGCCGTGGCAATACCGGCAGACCAGCGTATTCTGCATATCCTGCCGCAGGAATTTATTATTGATGACCAGGAAGGTATACGCGAGCCCATAGGTATGTCCGGTGTACGCCTTGAAGCAAAAGTTCATCTTGTAACCGGCGCGGTGGGTGCTGCACAGAACATTATCAAATGTGTCAGGCGCTGTGGCCTGGAAGTCGACGATATTATTCTCGAACAACTTGCATCCAGCTATTCAGTGTTGACTGATGACGAAAAGGAACTGGGTGTCTGTCTGGTCGACATCGGCGGTGGTACTACAGATATCGCGGTATTTACCGATGGTGCAATCCGTCACACTGCGGTGATCCCGATTGCCGGAGACCAGGTTACCAATGACATTGCCGTGGCGCTGCGTACACCTACCCAGTATGCCAACGAGATCAAGATCAAGTATGCCTGTGCATTGCGTCAGTTGGCCAATCCGGATGAGAGCATCGAGGTTCCGAGCGTAGGTGACCGTCCACCCCGGAAACTGTCAAGGCAAACACTGGCTGAAGTGGTGGAGCCGCGTTATGAAGAACTGTTGTCACTGGTGCAGGCGGAGCTGCGCAAGAGCGGTTTTGAAGAGATGATTGCTGCAGGTGTGGTATTGACCGGCGGCAGTTCAAAAATGGAAGGCGTCGTTGATCTGGCGGAAGAGATTTTTCATGTCCCGGTTCGGCTGGGACTGCCACAGTATGTTTTCGGCTTGTCTGATGTGGTCAGCAATCCAATACATGCGACCGGGGTTGGGCTCCTGTTGTTCGGTTATCAGCATCGGGACTCAGGAACGAGTCATCTGATGATGGAAGGTGGCATAAAGGGATTGTTTGACAGGATGAAGAGTTGGTTTCAGGGGAATTTTTAACAAACACATTGCGGGATTAAAACACATGTACACAACAACAAAAAAACATGCAGAGGAGAATTATCATGTTTGAATTAATGGATTCAGTAGCACAAGAAGCTGTCATAAAAGTAATCGGTGTCGGTGGCGGCGGTGGTAATGCCGTCCAGCACATGGTAACCAGTGGAATCAGCGGCGTCGATTTCATCTGCGCGAATACCGATGCGCAGGCATTAAGTAAAATGACAGATGCAAAGTCATTACAGATTGGCTGCAACATCACCAAGGGCCTTGGCGCAGGTGCAACTCCCGATACAGGGCAGCAGGCAGCGCTCGAAGATCGGGAACTTATCCAGGAAGCAATTGAACATAGTGATATGTTGTTCATCACGGCTGGTATGGGTGGCGGAACCGGCACGGGTGCAGCTCCTGTTGTTGCCCAGCTTGCACGTGATATGGGTATCCTTGTGGTTGGTGTTGTAACCAAGCCGTTTGCATTCGAAGGTAGTACGCGAATGAAAATTGCGATGCAGGGTATAAAGGAATTGACACAGCATGTTGATTCGCTGATTACCATTCCGAACGACAAGCTGCTTGATGTATACGGTCGTGATTTTGATTTAATGAATGCATTCAAAGGCGCAAACGATGTGCTTTATGGTGCAGTGCAGGGTATAACTGAATTGATCACCAATCCTGGTGTAATCAACGTTGACTTTGCCGATGTACGTACTGTGATGTCACAGATGGGTATGGGCATGATGGGTTCAGGCAGATCATCAGGAACGAGCCGTGCTTCTGAAGCTGCTCAGGCTGCAGTTGCCAGCCCGCTGCTGGAAGATGTCAACCTCTCCGGCGCCAAGGGAATACTGGTCAATGTTACCGGTGCAAACATGACACTGGGCGAGTTTCAGGATATCGGTGATGTGATCAGCTCATTTGCATCCGATGATGCTACCGTGGTCATGGGCACGGCAATCGACGAAATGCTTGAAGATCAAATCAGGGTGACGGTTGTTGCAACCGGGCTGGGGCATCCGCATATGCAGCAAGTCGCTCCATCGAAACCCAAGCTGGTCAAAGCAGATGGTGAGCCGGATTACGAAAAACTCGACAAGCCGACGGTTATACGCCGCAGTACACCAGTGCCCGATGAGTATGACGAAGAACTGCTTGATATCCCGGCTTTTCTGCGCAGACAGGCGGATTGAGACCGCATAGCAGCGCTATTGGGGTTACAATTCCCGGAAAGGTTTGTGCAAAAATGGGTCGTAAGGTGTTATAAGTAAATATAAAAAGTATAAATATTCTTTTGACCTGGGCGCAAATTGTGTGAAAATATATAGATTTTCCACGATTGTGCCGATTTTACGCACCTAATAAGTATAGGAAAAAAGGGCTTTGATCAAACAAAGAACGCTGAAAAATGTAATTCGGGCTACCGGGGTAGGTTTGCATTCAGGCGAAAAAGTGTACATGACATTACGACCGGCGCCGCCGGATACGGGTGTTATTTTCCGCCGGGTTGATTTGAGCGAGCCTGTTGAAATCAAGGCGACAGCCGAGAATGTTGGACCTACGACCCTGTCAACCACGCTTGAAAGCGAGGGCGTTCAGGTGTCAACCGTAGAACATCTGCTCTCTGCGATGGCGGGTCTGGGTATAGATAATGCCTATGTCGATCTCAGTGCTGCTGAAGTGCCTATCATGGATGGCAGCTCCGGCCCATTTGTATTCCTGATACAGTCAGCGGGTATTGCGGAGCAGGATGCGCCCAAACGCTTCGTGCGTATCAAGAAATCAATAATGGTCGAGGAGAAGGACAAGTGGGCGCGGTTTGACCCGTTTGACGGTTTCAAAGTCAGCTTTACTATTGACTTCAATCATCCTGTGTTCAAAGGCCGGCCGCGAAAAGCGGAAATCGATTTCTCAACCACCTCGTTTGTGAAAGAAGTCAGTCGTGCGAGAACCTTTGGTTTTATGAGCGATATTGAACAATTGCGTTCTCAAAACCTTGCCCTGGGCGGCAGTATTGATAATGCAGTCGTTGTCGATGAGTACCGGGTGCTCAACGAAGATGGCCTGCGTTATGATGATGAATTTGTCAAGCACAAGATCCTGGATGCGATAGGTGACCTTTATCTTCTGGGTCATAGTTCCATTGGTGCATTCTCCGGTTACCGTTCTGGGCATGCATTGAATAACAAGTTGCTCAAAGCGCTGTGTGCAGACAAGTCTGCCTGGGAAGAAGTGACTTTTGAGGGCGAAGAAGCAGCCTCACCCATATCGTATACGCAGCCATTACAGGCAAGCTGATTATTATCCAGGGAAGTTCTGAATAATTCATCCATGAATTATCAGAACACGAGCGGGATTAGTGTGATTTTATCTCGTTCTTCATATTCAATGGCTTGTCAGCCACTGAAAATGGCAACACAGCCATGTGTTGCGGAAACTCTGTATTAATCAGAATTACCCTGGTTTTCCGGCTTGTGTCTATCAGACGTATGCCTGGCCAGTTTCAACAGGGCATCTCGCAGCCCTTCATCTCCAATCGCTGAAGCTGCCTGGTTTAACAGCCGGCTTGATTGAGGACTGATATGTTTGGGTTTTGTTTTTACTGATTCAGGTGGTCTGGCGACAGGCGACTGTGCGGGTCTGCTGAAAACTCGAATATGGAGAAGGTTTTTTCTGCCGCTGTTTTGCAGTATAGTCAGGATCCTCGGCCCCAGTTGTCTTAGTCTCGTGGTCCAGACAGGCGAATCAGTCATGATTACCACCGTCCTGTCATGGATGTTGGCGACATGGTAATGACCGTCACTTTCCGGCGGCAGCTCGCCACGCAACACGGATGTCAGGCGCCTCAGCTCCTGGGCACGCCTTCTAAGCGAGTCATCGAGTCTGGAGTTAAATGAGTCCAAATGCGAATAAATCCCCCGAATAGTCTATTATTATTAGTGATGCACTCTAAACAGAAACAACAATGAATATCATATTTCTTGGCAAATTCAGAGGTAAGCCGGTACGCTGTCAAATCGGTCATGGCTGGCAAAAACTGGCTTTCCTGGGCCTTATATTAACAGCTTTTGGAACGGTCGCCGGCACCGGTTTCTGGTGGGGGTTTACATCCAAGGAAATTATACAACTTACTGAATTAGGAGAAAAAATAGACGCCGAGAAAGTCCTGATCGAACAAACCAGGATGAATGCACAATCTGACCTCGATGCGCTGGCAGCCCATATTGGCCAACTTCAGGCCAATGTAACCCGCCTCAATGCACTGGGCCAGCGCCTCGTTGTCGTCGCCAAGCTCGATTCAGACGAATTCGACTTTGAACACAATCCAGCCTATGGCGGCCCTCATGAGCCTGATGCTGAAACCAGCATCGATCTGAATACGGTACTTTCA
Source organism: uncultured Gammaproteobacteria bacterium (assembly GCA_937998645.1). Classification (GTDB taxonomy): domain Bacteria; phylum Pseudomonadota; class Gammaproteobacteria; order SZUA-229; family SZUA-229; genus JABDQW01. Next base: position 6,769 of record CALLCZ010000107.1, on the reverse strand, counting down.
GACCTGAATGAGCAGCTGCAGAGCCGTGAACAGCAGTTGTCGCTGCTCGAAGATGTCATCATGCGCAGTGAACTGATGAAAGAAGCGCGGCCCGCAGGCCGTCCGATCGGTAAAGGCTGGATATCCTCTTACTACGGCAAGCGCACTGACCCGTTTACAGGAAAAATCGAAATGCACAAGGGCATGGATTTTGCGGGCAAGAAGGGCAGTGATATAAAAGCTGTCGCCAGCGGCGTAGTAACCTGGTCAGGCGAGCGTTATGGCTATGGAAACCTGGTCGAAATCAATCACGGCAACGGCTACGTTACCCGTTACGGGCACAACGATGAAATTCTCGTAAACACCGGTGACAGCGTCGCAAGAGGCCAGACGATCTCAAAAATGGGATCTACCGGCAGATCAACGGGCCCGCATGTGCATTTTGAAGTGCTGTTGAATGACCGCCAGATCGATCCCATCAAGTTCGTTCAGTCCAAGGCCTGATCAACCCCTCAATTCATGAATCTATTGTGACCGGGAGCGCAATCTCGGGCATAATACACGCTTTTGTACAATCGCTATAAGCAGACACCAAACGTCAAAATTTCCAAGTAGAACCATGATTTCGAATCTCGCAAGCAAGATATTTGGTAGCCGTAATGAAAGAATCATTAAACGGCATCGTAAAGTCGTAGAAGCTGTCAATAAGCTGGAACCCGAGTTCGAAGCGTTGAGTGATGAACAGCTGGCAGCAAAGACACTGGAGTTCCGTCAACGACACGCAGATGGCGAAACGCTCGATCAGTTAATACCCGAAGCTTTTGCAGCTGTTCGTGAGGCCGGCAAGCGCGTGTTGAACATGCGGCATTTTGATGTACAGTTGATTGGCGGCATGGTGCTGCACAGCGGCAAGATTGCTGAAATGCGTACCGGTGAAGGCAAGACCCTGGTGGCGACACTGGCGGCTTATTTGAATGCGATCCCGGGTAAAGGCGTACATGTGATTACTGTCAATGACTACCTGGCAAGCCGTGATGCCGAGTGGATGGGGCGCCTGTATAACTTCCTAGGTATGACCACGGGTGTCAGCCTGAACGCCATGGATCATGCGAGCAAGAAGCAGGCTTATGCTGCTGATATTACCTATGGGACCAATAACGAGTTCGGCTTCGACTATCTGCGCGATAACATGGCGTTCACTGCAAATGACAAAGTGCAGCGTGAACTTAATTTCGCCATTGTGGATGAAGTTGACTCCATTCTTATCGATGAAGCGCGCACACCTTTAATCATCTCAGGCGCTGTAGACGACAGCTCCGAACTCCACCTGCGCTTCAAGGATATCGTCAAGAAGCTCGAACGTGGCAGGGTGACGGCTAAGGATGAGCCTGAAGAGGGTGATTTTTCGGTCGATGAGAAGCACCGTTCTGTCCATATAACAGAACAGGGCCACCAGCGAGTAGAGCAGATCCTGACTGATGAAAACATCCTGCCTGCGAATGAAAGCCTGTACAGCGCCAAAAACATAAGCCTGTTGCATTACCTGAATGCTGCTTTGCGTGCCGATGCCCTGTACGAGCGTGATGTCCAGTATATAGTGCAGGACAACCAGGTCGTTATTGTCGATGAATTCACCGGCCGCACCATGCCCGGCAGGCGCTGGTCGGAAGGCCTGCACCAGGCTGTAGAAGCCAAGGAAGGTGTACCGATACAGAACGAAAACCAGACGCTGGCGTCTATCACTTTCCAGAATTATTTCAGGCTGTACAACAAGCTCTCCGGTATGACAGGTACTGCGGATACCGAAGCTGCGGAGCTGATGCAAATATACAGCCTGGAAGTCATCATTGTTCCAACCAACATGGATATGATTCGTGATGACATGACTGACCAGGTGTTCCTGACAAAAGAAGAGAAGTACGAAGCAATCATGAACGACGTCAAGGGCTGCGTTGCGCGCAAGCAGCCAGTGCTTGTTGGTACGGCATCTATTGAAGTGTCAGAGAAAATATCGGCATTACTCGATAAAGAAGGCATTCAGCACAATACCCTGAATGCAAAACAGCATGAGAATGAGGCGCATATCATTGCCCAGGCTGGACGCCCGGGTAACGTGACCATTGCCACCAATATGGCTGGTCGTGGCACGGACATCGTGCTTGGCGGAAATCTTGAAGCCGAGATCGATGGCAAGCCGGATGCCAGCGACGATGAAAAACACAAAATCACCCAGGACTGGCACAAGCGCCATCAGACGGTCATCGATGCAGGCGGCCTGCATGTTATCGGCAGTGAACGTCATGAGTCACGCCGCGTAGATAACCAGTTGCGTGGGCGCTCAGGCCGACAGGGAGATCCCGGCTCAAGCCATTTTTATCTTTCGCTGCAGGACGATCTGATGCGGATCTTTGCCTCTGACAAGGTCGGTGGCCTGATGAAGAAACTCGGTATGCAGCATGGTGAAGCCATCGAGCATCCGTGGGTGACACGAGCGATTGAAAACGCGCAGAGAAAAGTAGAAGGTCACAACTTCGATATTCGCAAGCAGTTGCTTGAATACGATGATGTAGCGAATGATCAGCGTAAAGTGATTTACACGCAGCGCAATGAAATGATGGCCGCTGAAGATTTATCTGAAATCGTTATTAATATTCGTGAAGATGTCGTTAATGACATCGTATCGGAATACATTCCCCATGGCAGCCTTGATGAACAGTGGGACCTGGATGGATTGCAGGAGGCGATCAATCATGAATTTGGCCAGGACATGCCGGTCGCACAATGGATGGATGAAGACGCGGACCTGAATGAAGACGGCTTGCGCGACAGGATACTGCAAACGCTCATTGCTGACTATGAGGCAAAAGAGCAGATGGTCGGTTCTGAAGGCATGCGCCAGTATGAGAAGTATATTCTGTTACAGGTGCTGGACAAGTTGTGGAAAGAACATCTCGCGGCCATGGACTACCTGCGGCAGAGTATTGGTTTACGCGGCTATGCGCAAAAGAATCCGAAGCAGGAATACAAGCGTGAATCATTCAATATGTTCACCGAACTGCTGGACCGCATCAAGCACGAAGCCATCACACTGTTGTCCAAGGTGCAGATACGTGCACGCGAGGAAGTGGATGAGCTGGAACAGCAGGGCCATCATCAGCCGGAGAATGTCAGCTACCAGCATCAACAGGCCGGAGGCATGCAGGAACCCGCGCAGGCGGAAGGCGGCGAAGCGGGTGCCGACGAGACGCATAAACCCTATGTACGCAGTGAACGCAAGCTCGGAAGGAATGAACCCTGCTGGTGTGGTTCAGGTAAAAAATTCAAACACTGCCACGGCAAGCTCAGTTAACCCGCATTTCTCACCAGGCCGCTGCATCTTGCGAGTAACAGCATGATTAGAAAACCAGAATCTCGATTTCAATCAAATACAATCTGTTTGGTGGGACGCTATTCCGTTCCATGCACATCTGTAGCGTCTCTGCGCACGCATGTTGATGAAACACGTCCCTGTGTTTCACCCTTCGGGTGCATAGGCATCCTGATTCGCTCCAGGCGAATTAGCCCCTCAAACCATAGCTATGGCTATGCTTTTCAGTCCAGACGCGCACTCAGAAACACTACAGATGCACCTGAATTCGAAATCCCGGTGAGAGATGCGGGTTAATGCCAGTAGGACTATCGCAACCTGAGAATTTACTTTCAGTTAAAGGTGTTCAGCTGGCAACGGTTGCTGCAGGAATAAAAAAAAACGGGCAGGAGCACGACCTTGTGCTCATTACATTTGAACCCGATACAGTCTGTGCGGGTGTTTTCACCCGTAATGCATTTTGTGCCGCACCGGTAACGGTCGCAAAAAATCACCTGGCACAAACCAGTCCAAGAGCTCTGCTGATTAATTCAGGTAATGCAAATGCGGGTACTGGAGCACGGGGTCTCCGCGATGCGGAACAAGGGTGTGTCCTGGTCGCCAGTGCAATCGGTTGCGCGGATGATGAAGTGCTGCCATTTTCAACCGGTGTCATAGGCGAAGACCTGCCTATGGATAAAATCGAATCCGGCATAAAAAAGCTGCCTGCCGGGCTTGAGGAAGATGCGTGGGCGCAGGCTGCTACAGCCATCATGACGACCGATACTGTCGCCAAGGCGTGTTCGCGTAGCTTACGGATCGATAATGCTGAAGTCACCATAACCGGGATTGCAAAAGGCTCCGGCATGATTCGCCCGGATATGGCAACCATGCTTGCCTTTATCGCGACTGATGCCACTGTCAACCGCGAGTGGCTGCAGCAATGTCTTGAAACTGCCGTTAATCTGTCGTTTAACAACATAACAGTCGATGGCGATACCTCGACCAATGATGCATGCATACTTGCAGCAACGGGCACATCAGGCAGTCATATGCTCGATGGCAGTTGTGATAGCAGTGTTGAATTTCAAAAAGCTGTAAACGAAGTCCTGATCCAGCTTGCCCAGGCGATCGTTCGTGATGGCGAAGGTGCCACAAAGTTTGTAACAGTTCATGTCGAGTCTGCTGTGAATGTTGCTGAGGCAAAACAGGTTGCATATACCATTGCACATTCACCGCTGGTAAAAACTGCGCTCTATGCCAGTGATCCAAACTGGGGCAGGATACTGGCTGCAGCAGGACGTGCAGGGCTTGATGGCCTCGATATAAACAATGTCAGCATCTATCTGGGTGACGTCTGTATTGTCAGCAAGGGCGGGCGCGATCCGGCTTATGAAGAGGCACTGGGCCAGGCAGTGATGAGCCAGGATGAGATCAGCATTCGTGTAGTACTCAACCGCGGCAATGAACAGGCAACGGTGTGGACAACAGACCTGTCCTACGATTATGTAAAAATAAACGCCGAGTATCGCAGCTGAAAAGAATCGTTTCAGTGAATAACACGTTCATTCATGTTGCGGTCGCAGCAGTAGTAAACAACAAGGGTGAAGTTCTTGTCAGTCAACGAAAGCAAGGCACTCACCTTGGTGGTTACTGGGAATTCCCGGGTGGCAAGCTGGAGCCAGGCGAATCAGTTGCAGACGGACTGTGCCGAGAGCTGAAGGAAGAGCTTGGTATCGCTCCGCTATCCTCTCGGCGGCTTATCAGGACCAGGCATCATTATGCGGAAAAATCTGTATTGCTCGACGTATGGAAAGTAGATGCTTATTCGGGCAGCCCTGCTGGTGTTGAAGGCCAACGCATAGAGTGGCGTGCTGTTAACAGCCTCGACCCCGCTGTGTTTCCTCCGGCAGACGTGCCGATTATCAACGCATTGTTATTGCCCGATCATTACCTGATTACCGGGGAATTCGCCAGTGTGGCTGATTTTGAACAAAGGCTGTCGGCTGCATTGCGCGATGGCATTGAGCTCGTTCAATTACGCCTGACACACGAATGGGTACAGGCCAACCCTCAGTCATATGCACTCGAAATTATGGAGCTGTGTACACGCCTGTGTGGGCTGAACTCAGTTAAGCTGCAGTTCAATGTACCGGACCAATTTGAAACATTAACGAGTAATGGCATTCACCTCAACAGTCAGCGATTACTAAAGACTAAACACAGGCCTGCTGGTGATATCGTATCTGCTTCCTGCCATGGCTGGCAGGAGCTGGAGCACGCACAGTCGATTGGTGTTGATTTCGCCGTACTCTCGCCCGTGCAGAAAACGCGCAGCCATCCAGATGCGCAACCTCTGGGATGGGAAGCCTTCGAACAGCTGGTCGATGATATCAATATACCGGTCTATGCACTCGGTGGAGTGACAGAAGGTGATATTGAGCAGGCATGGAATTCAGGTGGGCAGGGTGTAGCTGCAATAGGCGCTTTCTGGAACTGGCCCGCATCTTGCACGAAGTCGGACGCGGATATTCATAAAAAATAATTATCCACAGATGAACACAGATAAACGCAGATATTAATATGGTCCGCAAATGAACATTACGTCAGTCCCGAGCAGGTAGCGACGTAGGCCGGCATAAGCGAAGCGTTGCCGGCAGCGAAATTACTTAACGCAAAGTACGCAAAGGTAATATGGTCCGCGAACAACGCAATCAACGTAAAAAATACATGACTAAGCGCTTTTCGCGTCTTTTGCGTTGTAACAGGACAAACAATATGTTTTAAATCTGCGTTTATCTGTGGACTTATTGTTAATGTCAGCTTAGGACGATATCGTTGAGTCAACATCATACATACTGTCAGATCAAGACTGGATCAGTATGGAAGTTAGCTAAACCGAACAGATTTTAAGCCTGAACATGACGTCTTCGGTGAATTGTTCCGGCCGGGTGTACGGATTGGGGTTAATCATGAATCGTACCGAGAATCTGTGTTTGCCTGCGCTTATTTCAGGATAGCAGTTATGTGTGGCCGGTATCGATATATGTAACAACTGGACAGCCTGGTTGGTGTCAATTACTTTCTGGAAAAATCCTTTAACTGCGGTTTCATCGGTTTCATCGGTAGAGTTCCTTAATACGTCCAAAATCATGGTGATGGCTTCTTCAAGCACCTTGAAGGGCGAAAACCATTGCTGCAGTTGTTCGCGGCGTGTACTTTCCGGACGGGTCAGCCAGAAATGGAATGCGGGTAGGTCGAAATCGCAGATCGGGCCCGGTACCGAGTTTTTCTGTCGAACGGCATTCAATAATTCGGCGCTTTGGGTCTCATGGCCAAGTTGCCCGGCGTTTGATTGCAATTTGCCGATCAGTGCAGTCTGTTTATCCAGTAAGGTGGTCAATTGTCCCTGGTCAATTTGTGGGCGTTTGGTCAGTCTTTCCA
>CALLCZ010000106.1 GCA_937998645.1 uncultured Gammaproteobacteria bacterium | reverse complement strand
GTTCGGTCTGGTCGACAAAATCGGCAGCGCCAGCTACGTCGCACGTGAGGTCATTGGTGCTGAAGACATCGTTGAATACACTGTTGAAGAAGACGTGCTGGAAAGGCTGGTAGACCGGCTTGGCGCCTCAACCGCAAAAATGCTGAACAAGGAAGTGTTCTCTCCCAAATTATATTAAGGCAACTCTGATCAGACTGTGTGTCAGATTTAAACTCTGTAGATACTGATATGGGTCCACAGATGAACGCAGATAAACACAGATGTTAAACCACTGATGCCCCGTCATTCCGGACAGCGTTTTTTGCTGATCCGGAATCCATGTTTTTCAACGGCCTACTGGATACCGGGTCAGGCCAGGTATGACGGATTTCAGTTAATCATGACAGCCGTGTTATTGTTTATGCATTACTTACGCATGTGCAAGAAAAATACCCATATAACAAACCAAACAAATAATTATCTTTTCCCTGCGCCCTCTGCGTCTCTGCGGTAAAAAAAAATAATCCCTCTGCGCTCCTTCGATGAACTCAGGACAGGCTTTGCGAGAGCAAATATCAACATTACGAACGACTGAATTCCATCCCCCGGGCTGGCCGTATTCGCCACATTAAATTCCTGATGAGCTATGCTCAATTGATAGAGTGAAACAGTAGCCAACTGGTTGATATCAAACAAAGACCGGGTTATTCCTGTTTGCCGATAACACCATACCAATAATGTGCCCGGGGGAATTCCATGAAAAAAGGGATCTGGAAAAGCGACTGGCTGGTCGGTCTTCTGATCACCCTCGTCTTTCTGGTTTTTTCCGGCTCAGACTTCCTGCAAGGACTTGAGCGAAGCGCTTATGACTTCAGTGTTCGCTCATCGACACGTATACCCAGCGACAGGCTTGCAGTCATTGCAATCGACGATGAAAGCATAGCCAATATAGGCCGCTGGCCCTGGCCGCGGGACGTTCATGCTCAGATACTCGAGATACTCACCGAAGGCGGTGCCAGGGTCATAGGCCAGACCGTCTTCTTTAGTGAGCCACAGATTGACCCCGGCTTTCATTTCATCAGTGAATTAAGATTGGCCTTTGAAAGCAGCAGTATCGCTGCAGTTCCAGAAAGTGTTGCTGATCTTGAAATGGTCATCAAGGCATCACGCAAGCTGGTCAAGAACAAGCGTGATGCCAATGGCCGAAGTGCCATAGACCAGGTATCAGAATACCTGGCCAACTCACCGCTAAAAACCCGTGTCGCTGAAGAGATCGATAGCTTCATTCAAGTGCTTGCTTCAGCAGAAGTCTCGCTCGACGCCGATATGAAGCTGGGAGAAAGCATAGCACTGGCCAACAACGTCGTACTTGCCATGCCGTTCATTCCAGGCTCACAACTGGGCCCCCCTGATGAAGACCTGCCGGATTATGTACGGGCAAACAAGCTGCCTGAAGACAACATTACTGACAACGCCAGCATGAATCCCGACGGGCCGGGTCCGATATACATGGTTAATACCTATGCGCCGATAGCCGAAGTCGGTGAAGCCGCCATCGGTATCGGCGCACTCGTCTCTATCCCCGATGTCGATGGCGGCATACGCTCGGAGCCCTTGCTGGTCAATTACGACGGTGATTACTATCCTTCCATGGCCTTACTGCTTGCAGCGAAAAGTCTCAATCTTACTGTTAATGACATTCAGGCCGTGTTCGGTAACAACGTCAGCCTGGGTCGTCTGAATATAAAAACTGATGACAGATCGCAGATGAATACTTTCTTTTACAGCGATGAATCCGGAAAACAGGCATTCCCGGTCGATTCATTTTTTGATGTACTTCAAGGGAAAATTCCTGCCAGCAAGTACAGGGACAAGCTTGTGCTTATTGGCGCCACCGCGATTGGTATCGGTGACAGCATGGTAACGCCTATCAACCCGAGCATGGCCCCTGTGCTGACACTGGCACATTCAGTATCAAGCATCCTTAACGAGGATTTCTTTATTCAGCCTTCCTGGGGCATGTATGCAACGCTGGGCGCCTTTGTGCTGGTTGCGCTTCATCTGATGCTTGCACTGCCCAGAATGAGCTCCGTAGTCGGCTTTACGATAACTGCCCTGCTGTTCATCATAATTTTCGCCTGTGAATACATCATGATGACCAAACATGGTGTATGGATCAAGCTGATGCTGCCAAACATGCTTCTCATTGGCGGTCATCTGCTATTAACGACCAAGCACTTCCTGGTGGCAGAGCGAGGCAAGGCACGACTGGATATCGAATCCGCCGAAAATAACCGCATGCTGGGTTTATCCATGCAGGGCCAGGGACAACTCGATATGGCCCTGGAAAAATTTCGCAAACTGCCTGTAGACAAATCAGTTCTCGAGCTTATGTACAACCTTGCGCTGGACTATGAACGAAAGCGCCAGTTCAACAAGGCCAAATCCGTATATGACCACATAAAGCAACATGATGCTAACTTCCTTGATATCGGCGATCGTTCAAAACGCGCCAGGGTAATGGAAGAAACCGTAATACTTGGTGGCGGCAACTCATCAACAGCCGCAACCTTGATTCTCGACAGTAGCGACATTCAAAAACCCATGCTTGGTCGTTATGAAATTGAACGTGAACTCGGCAAGGGCGCCATGGGCTCTGTTTACCTGGGCAAGGACCCGAAAATATCCCGTGTTGTTGCAATCAAGACAATGGCATTATCCCAGGAGTTTGTAGCCGACAAACTGCTGGAAGTGAAAAACCGTTTCTTCCGCGAGGCAGAGGCCGCCGGAAAGCTGACGCATCCAAATATTGTTACGATTTATGATGCCGGCGAAGAACACGATCTTGCCTATATTGCGATGGAGTTTCTCAAAGGCTCCGATCTGACCGGCTACATCAAAAAAGACAGGCTGTTGCCCATCGACAAGGTCCTCGACCTGATCAAGCGCGCCGCCGAAGGCCTCGGCTATGCACATGCAAGCAATGTCGTACACCGTGATATCAAGCCGGCCAACATCATGTGGGATCCGAAAACGGACAGCATGAAGATAACGGATTTCGGTATCGCCCGCATTACAGATTCAAGCAAAACAAAAACCGGGCTGGTTCTGGGTACACCTTCATACATGTCTCCAGAACAACTGTCCGGTGTGAAAATCAGTGGGCAATCGGACCTGTTTTCGCTCGGTGTCATGATGTACCAGCTGGTAACCGGCGAACTCCCGTTCAAGGGGGACTCTATGGCAACCCTGATGTACAAGATAACAAATGAACAGCACGCTTCACCAGACACCATTAATCCGGAAGTGCCTCGCTGTGTATGCGTAATTATCAACCGAGCCATGGAGAAAGATACCCGGAAGCGCTATAAGACAGGTATGCAAATGTCAGAGGATATAGCCAAGTGCCAGAAAATCATTGCAGCGGAAAGTAAAGGACTCAGGTAGCTAATGGCCATCAACAACAATATTGAAATCTTTGGACTAACCGATGTCGGTTTAGTCAGGGGTCATAATGAAGATTCAATTGGTGAAAACCGGGATCTCGGTCTTGCAGTGCTGGCAGACGGCATGGGCGGCCACCGTGGCGGCGAAGTCGCCAGCGCCATCGCTGTCAGCACCATACTGGAATCGCTCGATAATGAACTGAAAAATATCAAATCTGGCGACATTGATGAAGTAAGTGGCTACAGTCTTGAGAGCATTGCCGTTAATGATGCAGTCATTAAAGCAAACGAAAATGTTTTCACATCCTCGATTGAGAATTCACAATACCGTGGCATGGGTACGACCGTTGTCGTGCTGCTGTTTCATAATGACCATTTCACAGTAGCTCATGTTGGTGATTCAAGGCTATATCGTTATCGCGATGGTGAACTCGAACAAATCACACGTGACCATAGCCTGATGCAGGAGCTGGTCGACAGGGGCTTTTACACGACTGACCAGGCAAGAGAGTCATTGAACAAGAACCTGGTAACACGTGCCATCGGTGCTGAAGAATTCGTCGAAGTTGATGTACACGAGGATATCGCACATCCGGGAGATATCTACCTGCTGTGCTCTGATGGCCTCACAGATATGTTAGAAGATGACGAAATAAAAAATACGATTGTGGACAACGGTGAAGACCTTGAAAAAATCGCCAGTGAATTAATACGCCTGTCCAACGAAGCAGGCGGAAAAGATAACATTTCGGCAGTACTGGCAAGACCCCTGAATGCTTCTCCGGCTGAAGACAACTTGTTTTCTCGGTTTTTTGAATTATTCTCATAATATGAAATAAGCAGGACATAATAATGGCAAAACTGGTACTTGGTTTCAACGGTCAGACCTTGCATGAATACCCACTTGATCGGGAAACTTTGACAATAGGGCGCAAAACCGACAACGATATTCATATTGATAATCTCGCTGTCAGTGGCAATCATGCAAAAATACTCACCATACTCAATGACTCTTTTATTGAAGACCTTGATAGCACCAATGGCACATATATCAATGGTGAAAAAATTATCAGGCACGCGCTGCGTAATGGCGAAATCATTGCCATCGGCAAACATGAACTGAAGTACGTGAATGACGCCGCAGATGCCGGCAGTGGCGATTTCGAGAAAACCATGGTCATTCGCCCGGATGCGGCAGGCATGCCCGAGCAGGATCAAACAGGTACGAACCTGGAAAAACACATTGGTAAAATCGCATCCGACCTCGCCTCCGCCGGTACAACCGACTCAGAAGACGCTGACGCTGCAAGCCTTAGATTTCTCAGTGGCGCCAACAAGGGCAAGGATCTGAATCTGACAAAAATTCTTACTACCCTGGGAAAACCGGGTGTTCAGGTTGCCGCAATTACCCGCCGTCCGACGGGTTATTACCTGATTGCCGTTGATGCCGCATCATCGCCATCCAATCCGCTGGTTAATGGAGTCGAAATAGGCAAGCAGGCACAACCGATTAAACATGGCGACGAGATAGAGGTCGCAGGTATCAAAATGAGATTCTCTCTCGGCTAGCACAAGTGTCGTGTATAACGAATGCCCGCTGATGCGGGCATTTTTTATTGCAGATCATTCACCGCAGAGGCGCGGAGGCGCAGAGAAAACCTGATTGCTGGTGGTCTCTATTCCTGTAGGGTGGGCTCTGCCCACCTTAATTGAAGTTGCGAACGAGCCCACCCTACATTAAATTGTCATCTCGACCGAAGGGAGAGATCTGCTGAGCAACTCGTAATCTGCTGGATATCTCTCACATTCGTTCGAGATAACATTTACCTATTAAATGTTTTCTCTGCGCCTCCGCGCCTCTGCGGTGAATAACATATAAAAAAACCCGGCTACTTACTCTCAAATACCGCCATAGACTCAACATGCGCCGTATGCGGAAACATATCCATCACGCCCGCATGTGTGAGCCTGTAACCCAGCTCGTTAACCAGCACACCCGCATCACGCGCCAGTGTTGCCGGATGGCAGGATACATAGACGATACGCTCAGCATTCATCCTTTTTATGTAGTGCAGAATTTCCGCTGCGCCTGAACGTGGCGGGTCCAGCATTATCTTGTTGTATCGCTGCTTTATCCATTGTGTATGCTTGACTTCGTCACTGTACAAATCCGCATAATGAAAACTCGCGTTACTGATATTGTTAAGCTCTGCATTCGCCCGCGCCTTGTTAACCATCACCAGTGACCCTTCAACACCGGTAACGTTTGCGCAGTACCTGGAAATCGGCAAGGTAAAGTTTCCCAGACCGCAGAACAGGTCGAGCACTGAATCTTCAGTATCCAGCTGCAGAAACTCAATGGCCCGCGTGATCATCTTGCGATTGACTTCATTGTTAACCTGGGTGAAATCGCCCGGTTGAAATTCGATCTTGATATCGAAATCGTCGAGAATGTAATAAAGAGGACCGAAATTTTGCGGCCAGAGCGGTTCAAGATCATCCGGCGAACCGGCCTGCAGCAATATGGTCAGTCCATGCGTTTTCGCCAGTGCTGTGAGTTTTTCTCGGTCAGGATCCGGCATCGCATCGAGATGGCGCACGACCAGTACAGTCTGATTATCCCCTGCTGCCACCTCGATCTGTGGAATTCGCTGTTTCAGTTCCAGCTGTGAAATACAGTCTGCAAGCCCGGTGATGATCTCGCCAACGTCAGGATGCAGAATCTTGCAGTGCTCAGTTTCAGTTATGAATGATGAACCCCGCTCCCTGAAACCCACCAGCACCTTTTCTTTTTTGGCAACGTAACGGACACCAAGACGAGCCTTGCTTCTGTAGCCCCACACTTCACCGCTAATCGGCTCAAGCACATGCTCAGGGATAACATCGCCGATATGCCTGAGGTGTTTGAGCAATGTTTGCTGTTTCAACGCAATTTGTGCGCGACTGTCCAGATGCTGCAGACTGCAGCCACCACAACGCCCAAAGGCGCTGCATTCGGGCTCAACCCTGTCAGCAGACGCTTCATGCACTTCTTCGGCTCGGCCCTCTGCGATCTTGCTTGTCAACCGGGTGTACCTGAAGCGAACACGCTCACCTGCAAGCGCCTGGTCAATAAACACCGGGCGTTGATCGACATGCGCTATACCACGTCCTTCATCGGACAATGACTCAATAGTGACTTCAACCAGATCCTCGGGCAGGCGTTTCTTGCGTCGTCTTTTTCGCGATGCCGTCTGGCTCATGTCGATTCTTGCTCCATGGAGAATGTGGATTTCTGATGGTTAATAAGGGGCTCTCGCAGTGGCGCAGGGTACGCAGAGAAATTTACAGGCATTCGCAGGAGATCCTATGGCTAACATGCTAGAACCATCTCATGTTTTTTCTCGCAAAGGCGCAAAGAGCGCAAAGTTTTTAATGTGTTTTTATTTACTTGAAATTGCATTTTGTTTTTTCCTTGCGGCCTTGGCGCTCCTTCGATGCACTCAGGACAGGCTTTGCGAGAGTTAATAAATGAATATTCAGGCTCTGATATCGGCATACATCTCAGCATCCTTAATTTTCCGGATTTCAGGTATCCGTTACCATACTAGCAATTCGCGACTAAAGTCGCTCCTACAGATAATAGAAACCCCTGCGTTCCCTGCGCCTCTGCGAGAATAAAATCATGACGGAAAAACACCTGTCGACAGGTAGCGATCCCCGCGGTCGCATATGATGCTAACGATGACCGCATCTTCGACCTGCTTGCTGAGTTCCATTGCAGCAGCGACTGCTCCACCTGAAGAGATACCGCAAAAAACGCCCTCTTTCGTCGCAAGATCACGCGTCGTTTGTTCGGCCAGCTGCTGGCCAACATCCAGCATTTGATCAACACGCGCCGCCTCAAAAATGCCGGGCAGGTATTCTTCCGGCCAGCGTCGGATACCGGGTATGCTTGAGCCCTCCTCCGGTTGCACACCCACAATCCGGATTTCAGGATTCATTTCCTTGAGATAGCGGGAGACGCCCATAATGGTGCCCGTGGTCCCCATCGCGCTGACAAAATGTGTGACACCGCCATGTGTATCCCGCCAGATCTCGGGGCCGGTACTGATGTAATGCGCATCGGGATTGTCATGGTTATTGAATTGATCGAGCACCTTGCCCTTGCCATCCGCCTGCATTTGCAGCGCAAGATCGCGTGCGCCTTCCATGCTCTGCTCACGACTGACAAGTACCAGCTCGGCACCATAAGCTTTCATTGCCGCACGACGCTCCTCTGTCATGTTGTCCGGCATCACCAGGATCAGGCGATAACCCAGCATGGCCGAGACCATGGCCAATGCAATGCCGGTATTGCCGCTGGTTGCTTCGATCAGGGTATCGCCAGGCCGGATATCTCCGCGCAACTGCGCCTGGTGGATCATGTTGTATGCCGGACGATCCTTGACGGACCCGGCCGGGTTGTTACCCTCCAGTTTTACCAGTATGGTATTACTGGTCTCACCGGTGATACGCTGCAACTGCACCAGCGGTGTATTACCGATGCAATCGGCAAGCGTATGATAAGTTGATTCTTTCATAATCAAAGGGTTACCATAGAAGACGTTATTGTACTGGCCCCAGGCTGCTAAACTGGGCAGTATATCCCACAATATATTCACACGACAGTTTTTACAGGACACAAGGACGCATGATCAGTATCCGCCATCGCGTTGTTTTCATCTACCTGCAGCTGGCTTTATCCAGCACCGCTGCTTATGCCGTGGAAGATGAATTCTCTGACCTGCCCGTCGTATTATCTGATGACACGCTGGAACAGGCACCATCCAGGGCCCCTGTTGCGATATCCAGTATCGATCGTGACCTGATCGAGGCCTCGGGCGCACGCACAATTCCAGAGGTGTTGCGCCTGATCCCCGGTATTGTTGTTGGCCATTCTGTGAATGACTTCGGCGATAAACCCCTGCTGGTCGTGGCTTATCATGGTCACAGCGACCAGTATTCCAAACAGATGAACGTACTCATAGATGGACGCTCCATTTATGATCCCTTACTTGGCGGTGTCAACTGGTACAACATTCCAATTGTTATCGATGACATTGAACGCATTGAAGTGACACGCGGACCCAACGCATCAACTTATGGCTCAAATTCATTCATGGCCGTAATCAACATCATCACGCGGCATGCCGCGGAAGACCAGGGGCATTTTGCGAAGGTCAACGTAGGCAACCACGACATCTTCGATGCCACCTACCGCTATGGCGGCAATAACGGCGACCTCGATTACCGGGTAACGCTCGCCACGGTCAATGATGATGGCCAGGACCGGGCAGATGGCGCAAACGCAAATGACGATGTCAGCTCGGGCAAAATCGATTACCGGTTCGACTACCAGATCAACACGAAAAACCAGCTGACTTACACGGGAAGTTATGGCCGCACCGATCAGCAGGCGGAGCAGACGCTGCGCCCAGAGACGGAGATCAAAAAACCGCAACGTGAAATCCAGGATACCAATGCGCATCAGCTGCTGCGCTGGGACAGCACCATCAATAAAAAGCAGTCCTTTACCGTCAACTACTTCTTCAATTATCTTGAAGAAGAAGATGTATACGATACCCTTGAAATTGATCCGTCAGCATTTGACCCACTGCTCGATCCGTTTCAGTTATCGATTGATGCCAGTTACAAGAGCCAGCGTCATAACCTGGAGTTCACCCACTTCATCGACCCCATCAAGGAACTGCATCTGGTCTGGGGACTGAGCGGTCAGTATGACAAGGTTGAATCCGAACGTTATTTTTATCCCGCAGGCGAAAACAGTCGCAATACATTCAGGTTATACGGTAGCGCCGTGTGGGACATCAACAGCCATAATACGATTGACCTGGGTGTGCTGTTTGAGAAAAGCGACGGCACGGAAACGGACGTTTCACCACGCATCGCCTATCTCTACCATTTCAATGACAATCACACCGTTCGTATCGGCGCATCACAGGCCGTACGCACACCGTTTCTTTTTGAACAGTCAGGACAGGTATTTGACACGGCTGTACTCACCGCCCTGGACGGCGCGATTGATCCTGCAGCCACATTCGAAAACTTCGTCTATGTTCCTGAAAACAACCTGAACACAGAAAAAATCACCAGTGTCGAGTTCGGCTACTACGGAAAGTTCCTGCAGAAGAAGCTGAGCGTGAGTACACGAATATTTCAGGACATGCTGGATGAGCTCATCACTGACCCTCAAGTGCCGACAACAGCTACGCCTGATTTCGATGGCCTGGCTTTCATATACAGCAATCTGCACGCCACCACCGTCAGGGGCATCGAAGCGGAACTGGATTACAGTATTGGTTCATCGACACGTCTGTTCGCCAGCGGCGCCCTGCTCGACATCAGCAGCGATGATGACCCCTATGAAGGGAAATCCCGCGAGTACGAAGAATCGGCACCGGACGAGAGCTTCTCCATACTGACCTTGCATGACTTCAACGAAAAATACTCCGGCAGTGTCGGCTTTTATTATGTTGGCGATATGTCGTGGATGGATGCAAACCCCAATAATCCCGGGGTGCGCAATACTGGCGTATATCGAATACTGGATCTGCGACTGGTGAGGAACTTCAAATTTGGTAATGAGCGCCTGAGTACAGCTATCGTATTGAAGAACCTGCTCGATGATTACAGTGATTATGATGCAATACAGAACACACCTGAACCTGTGGTTGTGCAAAACATGGTTGCATATATCGAGCTTAAGCTCAAAATACAGTAACCATGCCAGGTCGACCACATGTCTGGCTACTGCATACTCTCAGGGATTATGGATAGATTGAGACTACAATGCATGAACAGGACATTAATACTGTCGATGTTCAAATTCCTTTTTACATTGATATTTTGCATATCAGCGGGCGCCTTTGCCGAAAGCAAACATAACGTTGTCATCATATCCTCGTCGAACAGCGATTTTCAGATGCAGACTGCCAGCAGAATTCGCGAAAACCTTGAAGCCGATGGCGACATGGCCATCATTGTTTCAAATGATGACATCGTTGCACCAGAAAAGAACGTAAAAACATTATATGTAGCCATAGGCGAACACGCCATCAAAAGCCTGCATGAATATGACAGCAATGCATTCGTGCTGAGAATCAACAGCAGAAAGATTCCCGATTCTAAATATACTTCCGCACAGTCCGACCTGGTAACAGCGCAGCCTGTTTGCAGGCATATTCAGCTGATTAAATCATTGAATCCCGACTGGACTACTATCGCCATGCTGTCAAGTATTGACTCACTTGATATTGCCGCGGAGTTTACGAAATGCACGATCAGGCAAAATCTTAACCTGAATGTGTATGCAATAACGGACGAAAGAGACCTGCTTCAAACCCTGGAGACCGCAGTAGAAGCCAACAAGGTCCTGTTAGCCATCACCGACCCGTTTATTTACAATAGCCACACAGTCAAGAACATATTGCTGACCGCCTATCGTCACAGAAAGCCTGTAATTGGATATTCTGACAGCTTCGTGCAGGCCGGAGCGGTTGCCGCCGTTTATACATCCCCCGAATCTATCGGAGACAGGGCAAGCAGGATAATATCCGGATTTTTCGACAACAACTGGCAGTTTGGCAAGAACATTTACTCTACTGACAGCTTCTCTATAAGCACGAATCCACAGGTTGCCACATCACTGGACATCGCCTTGCCAAGTATAGAATCCATCCGTGAAAGCCTGGAACAAATACCATGAAGCACTGGGGAATCAGACAACAGGTCCTGATACTTACGCTGCTGCCTGCACTGCTTATTGCACTGTCACTGACAGTCTATTTTACTTTTTCACAGATTAATTATTTTACCAACACGCTTAACCTTCATGGGAAGACCATTGCCAGCCAGATGTCGCCCGCTGCCGAATACGCGGTTTTCTCCGGGAACATAAATTCTTTAACAAGAATCCTGAAACACGCACTAATGACTGATGAGAACGTCATCAAGATAACGATAAGCAATGAAAACCATGACGTATTATTATCGCTTGCTGAAAATCCTGTCCCCAGAGAGTATCCAGATTTCTTTTATGATCTTCTTTCCGAGGAACAGGTCCTGCATCTCAAACAGCCTATCATCACTGAACAACTTGATGTTGATGATTATGATGAAAATCTGCAGATTAATTCCAGCACCAGCACGCCTCAAAAAACGATCGGACATGTCGATCTTTACCTGACAACACAGTACAACACGGAACAGAAAATCCTCAGCCTTATGCAGGGCTCGCTTATCACAATAGCGATTCTGCTGTTCAGCAGCCTGCTCGCTGTACGTATCAGTCGCCAGATTTCGCAACCTGTTCAACAATTAACCGAAACAGTAAAGAGAATATCAGCTGGAGATTATCACTCTCATGTCGAGCAGGACGCACCGGGAGAACTGGCGATACTCGAGTCATGCGTAAACAGCATGGCGGATGAACTGCGCCTTGCACAAACAGACATGGAAGACAGGATCAACGAATTCACCGATGAACTGCAACAGACGCTTGAAGAGCTCGAAATAAGAAATGCCGAACTTGATATAACCCGGTTTAACGCTATGCAGGCTAGCAAGGCAAAATCCGAGTTTCTGGCGAATATGAGTCATGAAATCCGCACACCGCTTAGCGGAATTATGGGCTTCACCGAATTGTTGATTAACACCGACCTGGATAATCATCAGAAGGATTACACCAGAACTATTCACAAATCGGCCACCAACCTTCTGACTATTATTGACGATATTCTTGACCTCTCTAAAATCGAATCAGGCAAACTCGAGATCACCTTAACCCGGTGTAATATTATCGATATCGTCGAAGATGTTATCGACCTTCTCGCACCTATCGCCTATGAAAAGAATATCGAGCTATTCTACAATCTGGATAAAAATACTCCCCAGATTATTGAATCTGATGCTGTACGCGTTCGCCAGATCCTTATTAACCTGGTAGGCAATGCAGTTAAATTCACATTAAACGGATATGTTTTTCTCAATATTGAGCCAGACAACCGTAACGATATTAACAGGATCAAGCTTACCGTCTCTGATACAGGCATCGGCATGGATCACGACAGTAAACAGAAACTTTTTACTGCATTTACCCAGGCAGATACATCAATTACACGAAATTTTGGCGGCACTGGACTGGGCCTGGTTATCTCAAGAAAACTTGTATTATTAATGAAGGGTGAGATCGGTTTCGACAGTACCGTCGATGAAGGCTCCACGTTCTGGTTCACAATTCCGGTAAATGTCATCAATAAATCATCCGATGCAAAATTCGATGAACTTATCGACAGCAACATTGTATTAATTGATGATCAAATCCTGTGCCGTAGAGCCCTCAAAACAATGTTTGAACAATGTGGATGCAATGTAACCGAATACAGCCTTGATCGCTGCATATCTGATAAACCAGCTATCAATAATACAGTAGACGCAGTAGTAATCGGCATCAGCCGCAAGTATATACAACATATTGACCAGCACATCGAATGTCTTGATCAGCTGAATATAAACGTGCCTGTAATGACCATTGCAAGCACACGCTCGTATACCGAGCTCGAGCAACTTGACTCTGCCGGTTTACCCAACCCGACATTCAGGACGTCACGACGTTCACACATTCAAAAGTCCCTGGTTGACTGCATCAACAGGACACCCGTCATCATAGAGGGTGCACACAGAGCAGAGGTGTCAAAAGAAGTGCCGCTGAACCCATCTCTCAAGGTGCTGGTTGTTGACGATAATGAAATCAATTTAAGACTCGCCGAAATCATTCTTAGAAAGAATCAATACGATGTTACGACCATCTGCTCCGGCGAAGACAGTATAGAGCTTGCAAAGCGTAATAAATATGACCTTATATTCATGGACCTGCATATGCCTGGACTGGATGGGTACAATGCCGCAAAACAAATCAGGCTGCATCAGGACGATGGGCACAGACCTGTGATAATCGCCCTTACAGCCAACGCCATGCCCCAGGAAATCGAGAAAGTAGAATCCTGCGGCATGGACGATATTCTTATTAAACCGATCAGCATGCAATTGATTGGCAACATTATATCCAAGTGGTTCTCTGATTCTTATGTGAAAGATGAGCGTATTGCCCCGAAAAACATAAACTCAGACAGCGCAGAAATATTTTCCCTTGAGGATGCCAGGCAACTCACGAATGGCAATGAAGCCCTGGCCATTGAGCTATTCAGCATGCTCATCAAGGAACTGCCAGATCACAGAGACGGAATCCAGAAAGCTCTTAATGATAACGATACCCGCATGCTTAAGGATGTCACACATAAACTGAACGGCGCAAGTCGTTGTTGTGGAACACCCGCCCTGAGAAACGCGGCCAGTTCACTGGAAGCTGCAATAAATAACGGCGAAGACGACAGCTTTGAGATTCAATCCGCCGAGCTTCTAAAGGAAATTGACAGACTGCTGGAATATGAACTCCCTGTTGATCTGAAAACTTCCGGCTAGCCGGTTATCATCAATAATCAGTATTCTATCTGACTGCCATTGCCATAATGATTCAAACCCCAACATGATTTTTTTGTCATTACAAGCAGAGCTTGGCTACATAGAAGGTTACGGGAATTTACTCTCGCAGAGGCGCTGAGGACGCAGAGACTGGCTCACAACTATTTGAGTAAATACTTTGCGAGCTTTGCGACTTGGCGAGAGTAAAGGCATTATTATCTCTCGCCAGGGTACCAGGTACGCAAAAGATGGATCTGTATTTTTTTTAGAAACCAGTCTATATTTTCTCTGCGCACCCTGCGCCTCTGCGAGAGCATAAGTCGCTAAATCTCCAGCACCGCTTGTTAAAAACTGTCTGATCAGATCTGAACTACTACAAGTTATCGCCTTTCTCAAGCACCACCATTGCTGTTGAATAGTTTACCTCGTCACTGATGCTCAGCCACTTCTCAACAACGCCAAGATTACTGGCATAGTCTGATGCTTTCGAATAAAACTCCAGCAACGGCCTGCCATTACTGTCATGGCGAATACATATCATATTGAGCGTGATTCCCCTGGTAAACCCGGTACCCAAAGCTTTTGATGCGGCCTCCTTTGCTGCGAACCTTTTTGCCAGCAACCTGTCTTTTGATGTTGCTTTTCGATAATCCTCCATTTCCAGCTCATCAAGAATGCGTCTTGCAAATTTTTCGCCATAGCGAGTATGTATACGCGCTATACGCTTAAACTCAACGATATCAATACCTACACCTGCTATCATTTTATTTGCCAGCTTTTTTCCATAGAGTTTGTATTTTCCAAATTGTACAGAAATTCAGAAAACACTGAACAGGAAATATCGACTCTCAGCTGTACAAACCTGCAAAAGAGGTTTTGTTGTTTTCGTAGGAGCGGCTTTAGTACCGAACCTTATTTAATCTTAATCGTATTTATCAACATTTGATTTCGCCTTGATGGCGAGTTACTTTTCTGTCAACAGCGACAGAAAAGTAACCAAAAGAACGCCGCCCCGAAACGTTTGCCCTTCGGGTCCCCGAGGCATTCGTCTTTGCCTACGGGCCGTCCTGACTCGCCGTCCGGGCTCGACAGGACTAAATTCGACGTCCATGTCGACCATCTTTTTATTTTTTTGGCC
>CALLCZ010000105.1 GCA_937998645.1 uncultured Gammaproteobacteria bacterium | reverse complement strand
ACCGTCAGGTGTTTCCAGTCTGTATAGTGGGCGTGCTAGCGGCGTTTGTTCATTGGTCAGACGCAGGAACAGGTCATCGAAAAACTCCGGCGTCTCCAGGCTGAAGTTATGGAAGTTGCGCGTGCGGTTGACCGGTGTCACATCGACCAGCGTCACCAGTTCACTGTCCGGGTCGACGAGCTCGGCTATTCTTGCAGCTTCGTCCAGCATGTCGGTACTGAGCGTGCTCTCGCCGCGCCGGCTGTCGCCGAGATTGACCAGTCGGCTCATCACCAGTGCACGGTCGTTCGATGAAACGTAGACCGTCAGGTTTTTCGTCAGGCTGGTAATTTCCTTCTTGAACTGGTTATCGAATTCTTCGTGGCTGACATCGGGCGCGGTCAATACCACGTCTTCTATTTCGATGTCGGCGTCGGCAAATTCAGGATTCTGGTACAAATGGCTGAAGGCGTGCGCGACGACCTCGCCACCCATACTGTTGGCAATCAGCCACAACTTGTCCGGATTGATATCGCGCACAATCAGCTCCAGGGTTTTTGCCAGTTCGGCACCGGATTCGGCAGCGACGTTACGTGCACTGCGGTAGCCGCGCAGGGACGAGCCCTGGTCGCCGGGCCAGTCGAACACCATCACCGGTGAATTGATATCGAGTATGTGGCCGACAAAAGCGGTTTTACGCAACGCGGACGGAAATCTTTCCCTGAAGCCGTGTATCACGATCAGCAGCGAACGCCGTGGAGAGGCATCCACCAGTTCGCGTAATTGCGAAACAAATTCCTGCTGCTGCAACATCTCCATGTTCTTGACCACAATCTCCTCGGTCTGGAACCATTCGCTGGGATTGATGAACATGCCGAGGCCGACGCTGGGCTCTATCGTAGTATCGTAAAGGCCAAACTTGAGTTCTGACTCGCGCTCACTGCCAAAGCGGTTTTCCAGCACTTCATCATCACTGCTTTTGTTGCGGTTGGAAACGAAGAAATAGCGTGTCGCGCCCTGTTCACTGAGTTGAGATACAGTCTGTCTTGTAAACAGGAAATTCTCGGCACGTTGTAATGCTTCGGCTGTTGAACCGTACATGACCTGGTAGAACCACATTCCGGCGATTACTAACAGCAGCAGCGCAATAATGATGATGTACTTGGTGCGGGGTTTGGAATTGAACATCAAATACAGTTCCTTTCTGATTGGGCTGACTTTTTATCTTAACCAATCCTGTATCTGATTGCCCGGGCTAATCGTCTGATCACTAACCCGCGTAACGATGTGGCACGCTAGTTCAGCACATGATGATGCTACTCAGGGTGTATACCAGATCGGTGAAGTATAGGCACGGTCCTGCACGGTGGCCGGTACGATGTCAGGGCGTTTTATATCGTAGAACGCGGCATCGTAAGTGGTCCAGCGTGGTGTCGGAATCTCGAGCACACGCGCATAATAGAAGGCTGATTCATTCGGATCAAAGTCCGGGTCGGTCCAGTGTGCCGCCAAAATCGCATCGCCGATGGTGTTGGTGTAAGTGGCTTTTTCGGTATCCACGGTACTGCCGACCGGCTTCTTCACACGGCCATCGGCACCGACCTAGCGGCCGTCCGATACGGCGACATCATAGATACGCTCGTGGGTTTCACCCTTTTTATCAAGCCAGCCCTTGATGATCTGCACGCGGTCGAGATTGGCGCCGTCAGGGTCACGCAGTGCGCGTACCATGAAGCTGGGTGCCTTGTCTTCAGGTGCTTTGCTCAGGTCGCCGCCCATGGGTACGCCGCGTTTATAACCCTCAGCGACGAAATCGTGGCGGCTGACTTCATCCGCTTCGAAGTCCCAGCCAGCGAACACACGTACGCGGATACGGGTACCGGTGGTGGCGTAGACTTCCTTGCGTTGCATCGAGTCGAAGATGTCGCGGCGGGTATTGTCACGCGCCCAAACCGCCATCAGGCTGCCGGCCTGTTCCTGCGAGGTCATGATGCGCAGAGCAGGGTTGTCTGAGGGAATGACTTCATTGTTATGTCGGTTCGGCGAGGGTTCGGTTTTCTGGTACTTGCCGAAATAGTTCTCTTCACGTGTGGTCGCCAGTGCGGTGTGGGTATCGGACGCGCCCATCATGCCAAACTTGTAGGGATTTACGCCAAGTTCCTTGCCAAGCTTGAGACCATGTTTGAGTGCTGATCGGGCATACTCATACTGCAGCATCCAGTCTTCTTTGGCTACTGTTCCCGCGATGTTGGCGATATCCCAGTTTTCAAAATCGGCAAACTCGTCCTCGGGCGAGAGCGTCGGGTGTGCCTCTTCATCCCCCTTCATCTGTGTCATCTCGAAAAGTGGTTCCCAGCGGGCACGGCGCTCGGCATAATCACGGGTAATTTTTTTACCTTTAAATGTCTTGCCATTGAACATCAGGCCATTACTCAGATTACCGTTGTGGGGAATGGCCATGGCCCTGCCGCCTGTTTTTTCTTCGTACTGGGCAAGATATTTCCACAGGTCCTCCGGGTCCTGGCTATCGAAAGTACTATAAGGCGTCGTCTGGCTGGTCTTGTCTGCACCATCCGCCAGGATGATAACGCGATGAAGATTGTCCCCTTTGGGGGTCGATGTCCACTCGTAACCAGTCATGGCGGTAAAACGGCCAGGCTCGTTGTAGCTATCAGCAATCTCGATAAAATCCTGCCAGATACTGCGCGCTGCTTTGTCGCTGCTGAAGGGGTTCTCCATGGTAACGGTTCCGATTTTGATAATCTCTGCAAAGGCCTGCATACGTCCATCCGGGCCTGAGTTGAACAGGTCATACATCCGTTTACCCCAGTCGTCTGACAAAAGCAGCGGATCAGAATTCTGGATCATGGGCGCCAGACCGATAAACTCAGCGTGGTCAGTTATGACGAGAAAATCGAGAGGACGGATCAGCTGTACCGGTTGACCGGTATTTGAGATGACCTTTTCACCCCGTGCAAATTTATAGCCCTCGTGCGCTGTGAGGCTGGTACCGATCAGGCCCGCGTCGAAGGACAGGTTGGTGTGAAAATGCGAATCGCCGAACAGCACCTGGTCGGGATAGGATCGGCCCACGTACGGTGAATAGACTTTATCGGTTGCCAGGTCCTCCGCCGTTATCTTGCCGTGATCGTAAGGTGATGCCACCACTAAAAATCCTGCACCGAGCGACAGGGTGAGTAGTGAGGCGGTTATCGTCGCGGTACTAATGTTCATGTCCTGTTCCTATAGATGGTTTGTTTTCAGTGAGATCACGCACAGTGCGAGAACAAGAATTGTCCTAAAATCATCCACGATCACAATCGGTGGTACAGTAGCACACCCATACTAAATCCAATACGATGAAAATAACCACACACTTTATCCTGACCTATACCGGTCTGCTGCTTATGTTGACCATGGCAGCGTGTACACCGGCAAATAGTGAGACTCAACAGGCGGTTGCTGGTGCCGCTGACATGGAATCCGATGCTGGTAAAGTGATTGCCAAGTCTGTTCCGTTTCTGACCCTGAGAAACAAAACCGGCAGTGACAAAGCTGCTGAATATTTCGGTGGTGAGCGCGATACCCTGCATGCAGGCATCTGTGAGCTTGCGCGTACACCAATCAATTCATTGAAAAACATCGCAGAGATAGCACCGTTCCATATCCCTGATGAAATCGTCAAGCTGGATGCGATCACAGAGTTATCTGTTGAGGATTTCTGGCAGCGTATGGAAACCACAGCCAATGGCCAGGCGCCGGTGCTGTATACGCACGGCTTCTATATCAGTTTCGACAGAGGCTGTCGCAGGGCTTTGATACTGAAGGAGTCGCTGGGGCTGGAAGGGCGCTTTGCACTGTTTAGCTGGCCATCTGATGGTGCGATAACGAATTACACCCACGATGAAGCTGACCTGTACTGGAGTGTGTATCCTTTGCGGGAAGTACTGGCTGACATGATCAACCGTTTTGGCACGGGAAATACCAACATTGTTGCACACAGTTTGGGGACACGAGGCGTCATGCTGGCACTGGTGCTGATGGCGCAGGCACATAAAGAAGATGAGCCGTTGCTCAACCAGGTTGTGTTGATTGCACCTGATATCGATGTCGGCATCTTCAAACAGTACCTGCCATTGATCCGCCCGCTGGTGCGCAACATGACGGTATACGTTTCGGGCAACGACAGTCCGCTCGCACTGTCGCGGCAGGTGCACGGTTATCCGCGCCTCGGCGAGGCCGGTGAACACCTCGAGGGCCTGACGGACATTGAAATAATCGATCTCTCCGATATCCCGATACGCGCGCCTTCGGGTCATGTCTATCATCTTTATCAAAGCCTCGTGACCGAAGATCTCGACCAGTTGATCAACCAGAACCAGCCGGCCGCCCAGCGAACAAACCTTAAGCAGGTCGGTGAGAATCATTGGCGGTTGCAGAAGGCTGAGGCCGAGTAGGCTGCTCTCGCAGAGGCACTAATTCGGATATTGCACAAAGACGTGAATCTGTGGCAAGCGCTAATGAAGAGTTTGCCTGATCGGTTGTTTTCACTTCACCTGGAATTTGGGAGGACACAATGAACGTGACGATTGAAGAGCTGGTTGTATGGCTTGTGATCGGGATACTGGCAGGTACCTTGGCCGGGCTGATCGTAACGCGCAAGAAGGCTGGATATGGTCATCTGGCGAATCTTGGGCTTGGCCTGGTCGGTGCGTTGCTCGGGGGCTTTTTGTTTGATCTGTTCGGAATTGCGCCTGCACTGGATAAGATAGCGATTAGTCTGCGCGATATTGTTGCCGCGCTCGCCGGGGCTTTGCTGTTTCTGGTGTTGCTGCACTTTGCGCGGGACTGGTATCGGAAACGGTGACCCGGTGCGCGACGCACTCTGCCCGCCCAGTTGGAGCGGTTGGGTTATAAGGAAACGCTACCCTTATTCCCATGATTAATTTTCCCCTTTGCGTTAGGCTCTAATCAACGCTCGATTGACGAGGAAAGCGCAACGGTGGTGAGGGTAAAAGGGGAACGCATATGAAGCTGGATCGATATCTCGTAACGCTACTGTTAAGTGGATTGCTGCTCTCCTGCACCACAACTATGCCCCCCGATCTAACTGGCATGTCATTTTCCGACGAGCCGCTGATCGGCAAGGCCATCTGGCACGACCTGGTCACCGAGGACCCAGCGGTTGCAGAACGCTTTTATGAAGGGCTGTTCGGCTGGTCGTTTCAGAAAGCGGCCGGTGGCGGTGGACATGCATATTCGGTTGCCCGCTCCGGCAATGTCTGGGTTGCCGGAATCGTCGCAGTCGACCCGCCCGCTGACGGTACGACACTGTCGCGCTGGTTGCCTTACCTGTCGGTTGACGATGTGGACCGGGCAGTGGAGATTACCGAGTCCACAGGCGGCAAGGTCGCGGCGAAGGCCAGAAACGTGCCGTTAGGACGCGTTGCGGCGATCGTGGATCGCGAGGGCGCCGTTATTGGCCTGGCGCACAGTGATATCGGCGACCCTGATGACAGCACGACGGCGGCTGCTCCCGGCCGGGTCATCTGGACCGAACTCCTGGCCAACGATGTTGCGGCTGCCACGAAATTCTATCGTCGCGTCGTTGGTTTCGATGCCCGGACGATCGAGCGACGCGGTGGCGAGTACACGCTGCTGAGCCATAACGGCATCGACAGGGTTGGGCTCCTGAGCAACCCGATACCGGACTGGACCCCGATCTGGCTGACGTACTTTGGCGTGAAGGATGCGGCGGCCGCGGCAGCCCGGGCCGAAGAGCTCGGCGGGCAGATCCTGGTTCCCGTATCGCCAGAGGTTCGCGAAGGGACGATGGCAGTCGTTGCTGACCCGACCGGCGCTTTGCTGGTACTGCAGAACTGGACACAATGAGGGCTGAAATCATGCAACTTAGATCCTTGCTCATAACACGAATCACGCTCCTTGCCTTGATCAGCCTGATGCTCAGTGGCTGCAATGCCAACGTGGGCGTCGGCGTTAGCGTCGGTGTCCCGGTTGGCAACCACGGCCACGTCAGTATCGGAGCTTCCCGCTGGCGCTGATGCTGGAATAATCGGGGGCAGACTGCAATAGTTTTGCTTTGAATAAATAGCAGTCTGACCCCGATTAATTGTAAAGTGGTAAATGGGTCTGACTAGATCTCCACCAGTTTAACGGACACTTTTTAATCAGAGACAAAGGTCTCTCAGCCCCATTTATTTAGCGTACAGTTTTATGAAGAGACCTCAACTCAAATGTTCTGCGACTCAAAAATACAGCTGGCTGTATACGATGTTGATATTGAGTGGAAGCTGCAGCAATGTGTATGCTGATGAAGCAAACGAATCCTTTGTTTTTGAAATAACACCCTACTTGTGGGCGGCCAGTATCAAAGGAACAACTGCCAGCGAAGGGGAGGAATCACCACCTATCGATTCGGACTATAGTTTTTTCTCCTTTGATAATCTCGATGGTGTGTTCTCTACAACATTTACTGCACGTAAAAACCAGTGGGGATTTCTCTTCGACTATTTATATGTGGCCTTCGAAGATACCTTTCTGGAAGCAACATCATTACAGACAACACCAAGGTTGGAAGGCACCATCATTGAATTCGCAGGTGCGTATGCACCAACATCTGTAAACAACCTGGAGGTCATTGCCGGGTTGCGAAATCAGGATATAACCGTTTCACTGGCATTGCTTGATCGAAAACCGGAAACATCCGCAAACTGGACAGACCCCTTTGTCGGTATCATTTATAACCGCCCATTAAAAGGTAAATTCCATATGGGTTTGCGCGGAGACCTGGGTGGCTTTGGTATTGAAAGCGATATGGCAGTCAATGCTCAAGCCATGATCGGCTATCAAATCAGCAATACCTTTTCTGTGAAGTTTGCTTATCGTTATTTAAAAGTAAAGTTTGACGACAGGGATTTCCTGTATGACATAAGCCTGGATGGTTTCCAGATTGGTCTGGGCATTCGTTTTTGAGCATTAAAAACATTAAAAGGGGTCGCTACCCTTTTTTAATAATTCTCCTTTTATTCACGTGATTAACTTCCCCCTTTGCGTCAGCCCGATAATCTATGCTTCTGGCCGAACCCAGAAGTACGAAGCCCTTGACCAGTGGAGCTTCTTTTATCAAGGCGACAGTCCGGTTCTAGCCGGATGCAGTCTCTGGCTCCAGGATTAAACTGGCTTAATAAATGGAGATTGATCTCTTTTCTCAGTCCGAACTGTTTAAGAGTAATTCAGCAATCACCCCTGGGTGATTGTCGTTGAATTTCAGTGACGCATTCTGCGTCTGTGCCACGGCCGCCACAAGGCTGAGGCCCAGGCCGCTGCCGTGCTGTGACCGGCTCTGGTCCATGCGGTAGAAACGCTCCATTACCTTGTCATGTTCTTCAACGGGTATGCCCGGGCCGTTATCTGCGATCGACAACAGCGGCTGTCGATCACGCATGCTCAGTGTTAACTGGATATGGCCTGCCTGTGGCGAATACTTTATCGCGTTGTCCAGCAGGTTGATGATCGCCTGAAACAGCAGGTCGCGGTCGCCTTACACCTGCGGTCTTGCTTCAAGCTGCACGTTGATCTCACTCTGTTTTTCTTCGGCCACCGCGTCATAGAGTTCCGCCGCGTCCTGTACCAGTGCGGCCAGGTCAACTGTGTCGAAGTTCGCTCTGACGCCGCCGGCTTCTATGCGGGCGATGCGTAGCAGCGCACCGAAGGTCGTTAACAGCTGGTCCGCGTCGGCGATACTCTGTTCGACAAAGGCGGCATTGGTGCTTTCCTTATCGAGGTTGCGTATGTTCAGGCCGGCGCCGATAAACATTTCATAGCGGCGCTTGTTGAGAAAGGACCAGGCATAGCCGACTTTGAGCAGGTCGTAATTCCATTGGGTCGTAACACGTGAATCCTTGGGAATGATAAAGCCACCTTCAGGATCGTCCGGGTCGCCGATTACATACTCTTTTTCTGCAACCGATGTGCCATTGCGCCGGCTGCGGTAGTAAGTCCAGTTCAGGCGGTGCCGCTTGTTGAAACGATAAAAGCCGTCAATACGCAGAACAGTTTCGTTGGCGCCTACATTAAAATCCTCTTCGACGTCGATGAGTGTGCCGATCGGGTATTGGGTTGAATCGAAACGTGCGGTTGTGTCGAAACGATCGATCAGGAAACCACCGATGCGGATCTTGAAGCGCTCGGCTGGTGGATGATCATCGTAGCGGTCATCTTCAACAGCATAAGAATAGCTGACCAGGCTTAGTGCTAAAGCTGTGATGAGCGGAATGGCTTTGTATAGTGCCATGTTCGTTCGATTTTGGTCATGCAGGTTTTATATTAAATCACGCTATGCAAATTGCAGTTACGCTTCTGATAAAAAACCAGCAGCACATACATGCCCAGTGCGGCTGTTAAGTGTTTCAGTGAATGGCCGCTGATAAAACCCAGCACGTCAAAAACCTCGGCATCAAAATGTTCAAACAGCTTGGCTACGATGTAGGCCAGCAGCAGCCACCAGTAGGCGTATACATGCGTGCAGCTTGAACGAAAACAAATCATCATGATGGGTATCGCCAGCATCGGGTAAAACTGCACGAGTGCATAGAACCTGAGATCGCCTGCACCCCGTATTTCACTCAGGTGCCAGTATAAAACCGATAATATTCCCGCCAGTATCAGTGGCAGTAGCAAAGCCTTACCGGAACGTAGGGATATAAATTCACTGATAATGATCGAGAACAGCGCCATGAAAGCAATCGTCATCGGCAGCCGGTCCCAGACCAGGGTCTGGTTATCGGGTGCCAGATGGTAATAGCTTGAGCCGAAGCTGACCAGAAAGGTACCGAAAAAAAGCAGTGTATAGGCCATCCTGGTTTCACCGAGGAAGCTGAGCTTGCCGGGTAATCTTAATTTGTATAATCCCAGCAGGCCGACGATTGCAAACGGAATATTGGTGACAACATTCCAGAAATTCGGTACAGACCATATCTCCCGGGTATCAACAAAAAGATGGTAACTGACGTCTTGTGGAAACGGTCCTTGCGTCAGTATGCTGCCAACTGCAAGCACAGCGGTAAGAATGATCAGCACATATCCGATACGCTCCCGGGTTGTCATGTTATATATCTTCTATGGGTTGGAGTTGATCTCGCAGAGGCGCAGGGCACGCAGAGAAAGAATCATGTTTTTTATTTCACTAAACACAAATATAAAAAACCTCTGCGTTCTCTGCGCCTCTGCGAGAGTAATAACATTCAATGTGTATTTGCCTTAGGATGCTTCGTGCGCATCGTGTATGCGTACGAGTGGCTTGTTCGGTGCGCACGGAGCACCCTACGGTCAGTAATAGCGGTATTGATAATAATACCAGACATTTGTCAGGTTAATAGCCAATAGAAAAGCGGTATCTCTTCCATCTATGTGTGGTAAAAATACCCATTAAAATAATCAGACGGAGAAATACATGCCCCAAATAAGCGAAGGCCTTGAGTACGAAGACCAGATAGCCGGTGACGGTGAAGAGGCGACACCGGGCCAGACGGTTGAAGTGCATTACACCGGCTGGCTGACAGATGGTAAAGAGTTCGATTCCAGTCATAACCGTAACCAAACCTTTAAATTCAAACTCGGTGGTGGCCAGGTGATCCAGGGCTGGGACCAGGGTGTTGCCGGGATGAAAGTCGGTGGTGTGCGCAAGCTGACCATTGCACCGGAGTTTGGTTATGGTGCGCGAGGCGCAGGTGGCGTAATACCGCCGAACGCAACACTGATATTCAAGGTTGAATTAATCAGCGTGAGTTAATCAATAACGGCATTTAGCGGTTTCGTAGGCCAGGATAAGGCGTGAGCCGTTCCTGGCGGAGCCGAATCGCCAGCAATGCTTCGCTTATGCTGGCCTACTTTTATATGAGTTGTTATGAAACAACCAGTTTTGCTACAGGCCTGGCTGGCGTGGCAATAACCGCGTTTACCAGTTCATCGGATATGTTGCCGCAGTAATTCTGTTTGAACACGGCGCAATCGAGTCTCGCTCTCAGGTCGGCGGCATTGTC
>CALLCZ010000104.1 GCA_937998645.1 uncultured Gammaproteobacteria bacterium | reverse complement strand
GGAACAAATACAAAACCACATCGTCCATCACATTGATATAATACCCAGTTCATCTTTAAAAACAGACACTTGTACAATGACCACACCTCGAAAAGCCGTTGCACTGATCTCCGGGGGGCTTGATTCACTGCTGGCTGCCAGGCTCATGCTGGAGCAGGGTATTCACGTCGAAGGCATCAACTTCTATACCGGCTTCTGTGTCGAGGGTCATACCCATGCAATTCGCAAAAAAGACAAGAAAAAGCCTAAACGAAACAACGCCTTGTGGAGTGCCGAGCAACTGGGTATCAAGCTGCACATCGTCGATATTATCGAAGAATACAAGGATATCGTGATCAATCCAAAGCATGGTTACGGCGCCAACCTGAATCCCTGTCTCGACTGCAAAATTTTCATGGTCAGCAAGGCCAGGCAATGGATGGAAAACAACGGCTTTGACTTCATCATCACTGGCGAAGTGATTGGTCAGCGTCCGATGTCACAGCGCAAGGACCTGTTGCCTGTAGTGGTGCGTGAATCCGGCGCCGATGACCGGCTGCTACGGCCCCTGTGCGCAAAGAATCTTGCGCCTACCCTTCCTGAACGCGAAGGCTGGGTCGATCGTGACAGGCTGCTCGACTTCCATGGCCGCAATCGTAAACCACAAATGGCGCTGGCAAAACAGTTCGGCTTTGAGGATTATGCCTCACCGGCAGGCGGCTGCTGTTTCCTCACCGATGCCAGCTATGCGAAGAAACTTGCTGACCTGTGGCAGGCACAGCACGAAAAGGAATATGAGCTGGACGACATTATGCTACTCAAGGTTGGCCGCCACATTCGGCCAAAACCGAACTACAAACTGATCGTCAGTCGCGAAGAAGGTGAAAACAAATTCCTCAGCGGCTATCGAAAAAATTTCACCCATATAGAAACAACGAGCTGTGGCGGACCATTGACACTGATCGATGGCGATGTAACTGAAGAAGATATTGAGACGGCATCTCGCATTGTTGCGCGATTCAGCCAGGGCAAGAACGAAGACAGCGTCACGGTAAAAATCACCCATATCAATGGCGATGAAAAAACCGTAAGTGTACTGCCGATGCCACCATCTGAAATCAAGCAGGAATGGTATGTCTAGTTACAAACTGGATGCACGCAATATGCTGTGCCCGTTGCCGGTGATAAAAACACAGGACAAAACTGCAGAACTGAAACGCGGTGACACGCTTGAAGTCATATGCACCGACCCCGGCGCCCTGAATGACATCCCTGCCTGGTGCAGAATCAATGGCCATGAAGTGCTTGATACCAGGGAGACTGCAAATGAAGTGATTATCACTTTGCTAGTCAGTTGAATTCAGACACTCCAGCCTAGATATTATTTAATCAGTTTATATCTGAAAACCTTCAAAAAAAGCCGTGTCTCACTCCCTGGACTGGCAGCAAAAACGACACAAAAGCAATATTAATCAATTACTTACCATTGTGTCGGCATTTTTATCGCGCATGTCGGTTTATTTTCCAACAATCTACTACACTAACGAATACCTTTCGGTTTTATCTAATTGATCAAAAAAATACAGGACACCGCTCCTGACTCTTTATCTAGCTAGATGACATCAATCTGTGCCCAAGGAGGTCACCATGTCGTTTTCTGATATTTATTTGATCGTACCCAATCCGGTCATCTCCGGTCTGATCTGGTTTTTCGCGCTATCGGCTGCGCTATATTTCGCCAGACTGCCGGCACAGAAATACATTCTTGCCTTTAGCCAGGTTATTCATAATGCGTTGCGACTTGCGGCGAACTCGGTAAAGACGGCTGAACAGCGGTTGCAGGCGCGTAACCGCGAAGTTCTGCTAGAAGCCGGTCGTGAAGCCACCGAACGCATGATCGAACGTGAGTTTGAGCGTGTTGAAAATACCATTACCCATGATCTTGCCCAGTACCCCGCATTGCAGCGCAAGCTGAGTGAGAAAATCACAAGCATTGACGAAGACTATCAGCAGAGCACAGAAGTTCCACCTGACCCGCCAGACTGGTGCAAGGTGGTGGAATCCGTTGCCAGAATCGACAGTAACGGCGATGCCATGGTAGCCAGTATTCTCAAGGATATTCACAAGTCCATGGTCAAGGCACAGGATATCGCTATCAGGGAACACCGGCGGGCGTGCCGTGAACGGCACAACGTACTTAAACGCATGATGCCCCACTGGCGCTCGGTTAAACGCGTGCTGGGGGAAGTCGACCACAATATATCCAGCATTCTGGAGCGCGCCAAAAAAATTGGCCGTTACATGCATGATTATGAAGAAATTTTGAGGGGCAGTGACCGTGCCACACGCGTGTTGTCATCTTCAGCCATCAGCCAGTTCTTTGTTTCCGCCTTTGTACTGGCTATTGCTGTCGGCGGCGCCATGGTGAACTTTACCCTGATCGCCCGCCCGATGGCCGAGATGGTCGGCGGCAGTAATTTTATCGGCACATTCAAGGTGTCGGAGATATCGGCCATCGTAATTATCCTGGTCGAAATCTCCATGGGCCTGTTCCTTATGGAATCGTTGCGCATTACCCGTTTGTTCCCGGTTATCGGCGCACTCAATGACAAGCTCAGGGTGCGCATGATCTGGATTACTTTTGGCTTTCTGTTCATTCTTGCCAGCGTCGAGGCCGGACTGGCCTTCATGCGTGAGATCCTGATGGAAGACGAACTGGCTACCAGCGCCATGCTACGTGGCGATGCAGGCAGCGCAGTGCAGGCATCAGACTTCGCCTGGATTACTACAGCTGCCCAGATGGGTATGGGATTCATCCTGCCTTTTGCGCTGGTGTTCGTGGCAATACCGCTTGAAACATTCGTACATTCCATGCGCACAGTTTTAGGCGTGATTAGCACCGCATTCCTTCGCGCTGTCGCCTTTACCCTGCGCCTGACTGGCAACCTGTTCCGCTACATGGGAAGAGTCCTGGTCAACCTTTACGACCTGATCATCTTCGGCCCGCTGTGGCTTGAAACTACAATTACAGGTAAAGCCGGTGCAATCAAGCCAGGCAGACCAGCTCATTCAGTTAATGCAGACTATCAGGAGGCCGCATGAAACACTTCAAACTAATAGTTACTTTACTCATCCTGCCCCTGTTACAAGGCTGTGGAGAACCTGCCGGACCGAGCAACTCTGGCGTATACCTGCTGCTCGATACATCCGGCACATACACAAAAGAACTGGATAATGCCCTCAAGCTGGTGAATGTCCTGCTGGTAAAACTGGAGTCAAGTGATTCACTGGCTGTTGCACGAATCGACACTGGCAGTTTCAGTGAAAAGGATATTATTGCAAAAACAACCTTCAATGATCGTCCCAGTGAAGCCAACAAGCAGAAAAGGCACTTTCGTGAATCAATGGACACATTTGTGAAGAAAGTGAAGCCATCAAAGTACACCGACATAACCGGTGGTGTACTGCAGGCTGCCGAGTACCTGAATGAAAAAAATACGGGAAGGAAAACCATCCTGATATATTCAGATCTCAAGGAAGAACTGCCTGATGGTTATATGCGTGATATACCATTTCAGCTTGAAGGTTTTGATATTGTCGCACTCAACGTTACCAAGTTGCGCAGTGATAACGTCGATCCTCGTGAATACATGAACAGGCTTGAAGACTGGCAGCGACGCGTTGAAGAAGGCGGCGGCAGCTGGCGTGTAATCAATGATATGGACCGGCTGGAACGAATCATCAACGGCTAAAAGAAAAAATCAAAATTAAAAAGCCCCGCGTTTAGAACATAAACGCGGGGCTTTTTTATTATCTACCAGTACATTTGCGGCGGGTAAGCCTGGCGTTGTTGCGGACCATATGAGTAAGGGTAAACCGGGGTCCGGTATGGCGTTGCCACAGGGGGCGGATGATAGGGTGGCGGCCGATAGTAACGACGATCATTGTCAGTCATACGGTTCCACCAGCCGGTTGGACCGCCTAAGGGGCAAAACGGGATTTCGGGAAAGGCCCATGCATCTGCCGACCCGACCAGAAGCGGGAGCAACAAGGCAGCCCGCTTGAACCAACTGTGCTGTGATCTCATTTACTTAATGTAGCACGGGTGGAAACGAAAGTGGCCGCTTATTTCTCAAGCGGCCACTACGGATATGTTTTAGAAATTTCTGCGGCTTGCGCTATAACTGCTTCTGAATGTTGCCCATACGGGTCATGACCGGACGCTGGAAATTCACATATCGCGGCAATCGTCTGATAACACTCGCAGCTTCTGCTTCACTGGTATAACCACCTGAAACGAGTACATACTTTTCTGACTGTCCCGCTTTAATCGTGAAATAAGACAGCTCGTCTTTCAGGTAATGGTTATAACGCTCAGCTATGTCATACAGGTCATTTTTCTCGGTCACTGATGCAACCTGAACTGCATAATTATCAGCCGGCTGCTGTGACAGCCATTGCGGGCCATGAATAATGTTATTGCTGCCGATCTGGCTGAAAGGTGAGATATTGCTGATACGTCCGTCAAGACTTTGAGCCTGGTCGTTCAAATTCTGCAACTTGCCATTGAGCACCTTAACTTCGTCTTCAAGTTTTTCGTTCAATGCAACCAGGTTATCCTGCACCTCTGCAATCGTGACTGCGGATTTCATGTTGCCCTGCTGCAGGCTGGAGATATGCTGATCGACCACTTGAGTACGCTCGGCCGTAAGAATTGCATCATGGCTCATTTCAGACTGGTGGTAGAAGTACAGGCCAGCGATAGCCAGTATAGCGACCAGCAGGAAGCCAGAGAGTATTTTGAAATGTTTGCTTTCAGTACCCGCAAGCGCCCTGATAGACATTGCCAGTTCAACTGACTTGTCCTGTAAAGCACTGATCAGTGAAGAATGCTTTTCGCTATATTCAAGCAGCTTATCGACAATTGTGGACAGCTCATCTGTACGCATATCAAGCAGATTAATCGATGCATCAAGCTCCTTGCTGGTTTGAGTCAACCTTGCCGCAGTCGTCTCAAGAGAAGAAGCGCGTTTTTCCAGCGCATCATCAACTGCCTGAAGTTGCAGTATACGCGCCTTGCTGCTTTCGAGTTCTTTTTCAATATCGTCAGAGCGCTGCTTTGTTTCGCTAGCCAGCGAATCAATTTCTGCTACCAGTTCCTTTTCAAGCTTGAGCAGAGCATCGGTATTTTTTTTAATATTCTGAGTTAACTGCGTGTTGGTCTCCTGAGAGTGCCTGACCAGATCGTTCACGCGATCTACCAGTTGTTCATGATGCTCAGTCATTTTCGAATTATGGTTTTCAAGATCTGCTGCAGATTGTGTCGCCACATCCTCGATCTCGGTCGTTAATTTCTTAACTTCGCTGTCGATATTTTCAGAAATGATTGAAAGCGCCTTGTAGGTGTTATCAATTTCACCCAGACGTTTATAGGTCTCGGATACTTTTGATGTCAGATCAAGATCGCTGTCACTTAGTCGCTCAAGACCTTCATCAACGCTTTTGTTGATGACATCCAGCTCTGCCTGTAATTCACTCAGGTTGGATTCGAGCAAGCCGATCTTGGCATTGATGTCCTTCGCCTGGCCGGCGGCCCTGGTCTCGTTTTCAAGGTGAATCAGGTTGTTATTGGGAGGTGCTTCATCTGCGTGAAGCGGTTGTTGACTGGTCATAATATAATCCTCAAATATTCGGTTCGGCAGCACTGAATAACAGGCGCACAATAGATAATAAAAAACGGTTCATTCTACCATATTAGAGATTGTTAATATAGAAAAACCCGGCTTTAAATAAGCCTCAATTACGTAATGCAATAACAAGGCCACCAGCAAACTTCAACTCACCCAGTACCGGATAAACATAACAATATCAGCTGGCTTGTTGATATCCAGGCACGTTCTTTTACCCGCTCCAATGTAAGCGGCAAAACCCGGAACTGGAACATTAAATACCATTATGTTTTATTGTGAAATAGCATTCTCCCCAGGTAACCTGGTTTCAGAATATAGCCATCAACCAGATTATCGTAATCCTCTTTTACCCCACGACTCAAAATTACCCAGGAGACATATAGACCAGGGACCACCAGAAGCATAAATAGCAATTTCGATGAACCGGGGACTGCATAGGCAGCCAGTGTCAGCATGTACAGCGGCCAGCTGAAAAAGATGCCGCGCAACGCATGCTTGATCACCAGCGCGGTGATAGCGACCGTACAATGAAGTTTTTGTTTTGGGGAATCATACAGAACCAGAAACATGCAAGTAACGTTGTACATTTCCCGCGGCATCTTTAACCTTTTTTGCCTTACGATCTATCCACACCACTGTGCAGTTGCTTCTAAACTCGTACTCCCCTACGGAGTTCTCAGGCGCATCAAGCTCAAGCTCTTCCCTGTTTACATCGCCTGCCAGATATGACGACAGCCTGACTCTGTCATAAGGCCTCCAGGGCTCACCGCCATAAACAATAACCGGAGCCCTGCAATTCTTCCTGACAAGCTCATTGACAAAATGCATGCCAACCGGACCTGCGCCGATGACGACGATGGCATCCTCATCATATGCGACATATGGCTGCGCCTTATCAACATCGCCGTCAGTATTCAGTTGCTGTATTGCTATTCCCATCTTTTTAATCACAAAGAAAAACGCTCGCACAGATCATTTGAATCTGTGCGAGCGCCTTTGCTCTATGCCTCTATACAAATTTAGACTGCCAACCCGCATTGGTCAGCGCATATTAAATGCTTGCAGTATAACTAGCACATACCGCGCCAACACCTTATCGGTATGTTTTTACTATCTGTCAAGGTATCTATGACGCTTTAAGCACCAGCCTGGGTCAACAGCCCAACAATGTGCACTGTCTTTGTGCTTAACAGGTTATTTTTTCGATATTCAAAAGAAACTCATCATAGTTGACGTAATGACTGCCATCGCAGGAAAAATTGAGCCCCACGAAACCGTTGAAGACATTTAATGAGCCGGAACGTAAATATATTTGCGGGTCTTTTAATCGCAATTGCCTGAAACCATCCAGAATTTGCGAGATACAATCCTGCCTGATAACAGCATCTCGTGAATATTCTTTCAATGGATACGCATGATAGGCATTCAGGTTTAGAAACTCATTCTGCACATGAACCCTGTATCTAAACGGGTCATCGACCAGCCACAAGGTTACCTGACCGCTGGAAAAGTGTACCTTTGCGTGAAATACACCGTAATTACATATCAGGTTTTCAACACTCCCAAGAACCTTATCAAGCCGCCTGTCAAACTCGTTTAACTCGCGTTCCTGAAGGAACAGAAACTTCCGTATCGATGGGTCGCCACGGATTTGAATCCAGTCACTTGGCATTCAACTCTCCCTTTTCTCAGTGGTTGTTATGGCAGTTAAACCTGCCTTTATTATTATATTGAGTTATACCAGCACTTCAGATGCCGCAATTATCTGTTCAGCTATTTCTCCCATACGCTTATTATGATTCATTGCCAGTTTACGTAATGCATTGTATGCCTGACCTTCACTCAGTCTTCTTGACTCCATGATAATACCCTTTGCTTTCTCTATAGTTTTACGCTCCTGTAATGCATTTTTTGTTTCAACCAGCTCATTCTTCAATCTTTGTTGTTCATGGAATCGCGCTTTTGCAACATCGAGCAATGAACCCATACGCTCCGGATCCTCGCAATCAACAATATAAGCGCTCACTCCAGCTTTTACTGCAGAAGCAATCGAGTCTGAACTCGAATCACGTGTAAACAACAGCATGGGAGTTGGACGTTTCTTTGTAACAGCCCTCATTTCGCGCAGGATAGAATTGTCAATCGCTGCACTAACGATAAGCATCGCATCGGGTCGCAACGACTCAACGTACCTGCTCGCTTCATCTTCAGGTCCTATCAGCTTCATAATGCGATAGTCAGCTTTAGATGCCGCACGCAAAAACGGTTGCGAGTTCTCGACACTATCTGCCACAAAAATAAGATCCATAGCACACAAAATAAAATTAATTTACACATTGGAAGCAAGTTGCATGCCATAAACTCGTTATTAGATAAACACATGAAAACCTTGGAAAACACTGCACAGAACAGCTACAGTATCGTTTTATTAAGTTTTTAATTGGTGCAGACGTGTCGAATACCGCACGTAATTAGTGCGCACAGACAGCATTATTTCAATCACCCTCGTTTGCGTTCAACGAGTTTCTGCGAGAGCAGATATCCACTTCTTTTTTTGTCCAGACATTCCCGGACAAACTGAATGATATGATCGTCGCAGTTTGAATTTCAACGACAGGTTTAACGAACCGCTTGCGCATATCCATCGCAATACCTCGACGCAGGCACGGCTGGATTGAGTGGACCATTATGTTTTCAGCAAGAGATAATGAAAATCATTTTTACAACATAAACACGCCTGCTCGAATTAATTCTTAACTGATACAGTTTCATCCCTTGCACACAAACACGTTGCACCGGAGAATAGCGCCATGGAATTAACCGCACAGCAACGTCATCAGGAAATCAATCAGGTCACCCTCTGGGGGGTTTTCGTCAACCTTGTTTTATCCGTCGCCAAACTGGCTGGTGGATTTTTCGGTCAGTCACAGGCGCTGATTGCTGATGGTTTGCATTCGCTTTCCGATCTCGCCAGTGACGCCATGGTGTTTGTGGCAGCCAGGCATGCCAGCGAAGAAGCGGATGAAGAACACCCTTATGGGCACGCGCGTTTCGAAACCATTGCTACAGTTGCGCTTGCTGTACTGCTGGTAATCGTTGGTCTCGGCATTGCCTACGATGCCATCGTCAGTCTTGTCAGCGGTGAAGTACTCGCAAAACCGGATACATTCACCCTCTGGATAGCCGCCCTATCCATACTCAGTAATGAGGGCCTGTATCACTACACCAAGTTAGTCGGCAACCGTATTCGCTCGAATCTATTGATCGCCAATGCCTGGCATCATCGAAGCGATGCCGTGTCATCCATTGTTGTATTCGTTGGTATTGCAGGTACGCAGTTCGATATGCCCAAACTGGATGCCTATGCTGCCATTATTGTCGCCATTATGATCGCCAGAATAGGCTTCAAACTCGGCTATGACAGTGTACAGGAACTGGTTGACGCCAGTCTCGAACCTGAACTGGTCGACAAAATTCGCCAGCAAATACTGTCACACGAGGGTGTACGTGAATTGCACATGCTGCGCACGCGCAGACTGGGCCATCATGCTCATGTTGATGTGCACATCATGGTTGCACCGAAGCTCAGCGTTTCCGAAGGCCACCATATATCTGAAACCGTTGAAAAAATGCTGAAGGACTCATTTGATGCCATCAATGATGTCACCGTTCATATCGACCCCGAAGATGACGAACAGGAAGCTCAAAGCATGCACCTGCCACTTCGAGGCGAACTGATCACCGCATTAAAAACCGAATGGTCAAAAATTCCCGAGCTGCGCTCCATCGATGAGATTACCCTGCATTATCTGTCTGGCGAAATCTCGGTTGAAGCCAGCATGCCACTGGATAAAGTAGATGACATAGAGCTGACCAAGGATTTGCAAACCCGGTTCTCAAAAGCCAGTATCAGTATCCCGGCGGTTGGCAGGGCGACTCTTAAGTTTCATTAACGCCTTATTTTGGTGCGTACGCAACCATTAGCGCACCATATATGTGCGTTATTGGCTTTTATTTGCACAACTCCGGTAGAAAAAACAGTTACTTAGTCCGTTCCAAAGCTGGCACGTTTCATGCAGAATACCGCGTTACTGATATTAGCCCCGTCGCGAAATCTATTGCTTGATGATCGACGGAAAGTTCATTCCTTAAATTATGTTTGGAGAGTAAGAAATGTCTGCAACTGACGTTATGAATATGATCAAGGAAAAAGACGTAAAATTCGTCGATTTCCGTTTTACTGACACCCAGGGCAAGGAACAGCACGTTTCCGTACCTGCCCATACAATTGATGAAGACGTACTGGCCGAAGGCAAGATGTTTGATGGTTCATCCATCCAGGGCTGGAAAGGCATTAACGAATCAGACATGATTCTGATGCCGGATAACTCAACCCCGGTGATCGATCCGTTCTGTGAAGAAGTCACCATG
The DNA here is from genome assembly GCA_937998645.1 of uncultured Gammaproteobacteria bacterium. Lineage (GTDB taxonomy): Bacteria > Pseudomonadota > Gammaproteobacteria > SZUA-229 > SZUA-229 > JABDQW01. Next base: position 17,812 of record CALLCZ010000104.1, on the reverse strand, counting down.
AACCTGCGCTGTGACATCGTCGAGCCTTCGACTATGCAGGGCTATAACCGTGATCCGCGCTCTATCGCCAATCGCGCAGAAGCCTATCTGAAATCCACCGGCATCGGCGACACTGCTTACTTTGGACCTGAAAATGAGTTCTTCGTTTTCGACGGAGTCAAATGGGGCGATGAAATGGGCGGCGTCTTCTACCAGATTGAATCTGAAGAAGCCGCGTGGAACACCGGCAAGGATTACGATGGCAGCAACATGGGCCACCGCCCTGGCGTTAAAGGCGGCTACTTCCCGGTTCCACCTATCGATTCACTGCAGGACATTCGTTCTACCATGTGTCTGACCATGGAAGAAATGGGCTGTGAAACGGAAGTACATCACCACGAAGTCGGCACCGCCGGACAGTGCGAAATCGGTGCCCTGTTCAACACCATGGTTAAAAAGGCTGACGAAGTACAGATCTACAAGTACGTCGTTCACAATGTTGCGCATGCCTTTGGCAAAACAGCCACTTTCATGCCCAAGCCGATGGTCGGCGACAACGGTAATGGCATGCACGTTCACATGTCTATTGCCAAAGACGGTGAAAACACTTTCGCTGGCGATCAGTATGGCGGCCTGTCTGAAACCGCGTTGTACTACATCGGCGGCATCATCAAGCATGCCAAGGCACTGAATGCCTTTGCCAACGCCTCGACCAACAGCTACAAGCGCCTGGTACCGGGTTTCGAAGCACCGGTCATGCTGGCCTACTCTGCCCGCAACCGTTCAGCGTCGATACGTATCCCCCACGTATCAAGCCCCAAGGCACGTCGTATCGAAGTGCGTTTCGGCGACTCAACGGCTAATCCATACCTGTGCTTTGCTTCCATGCTGATGGCCGGTCTTGACGGCATCCAGAACAAGATCCACCCGGGCGATGCGATGGACAAGGACCTGTATGACCTGCCGCCTGAAGAAGAAGCTGCTATTCCGCAGGTTGCCTTCTCATTTGATGAAGCATTGAAGGCGCTGGATGCTGACCGCGCCTTCCTCACTGCTGGCGGCGTATTCGATGATGACATGATTGATGGCTATCTCACGCTCAAGAAAGCGGAAGTTCAGCGTTATCGTGCGGCTGTTCATCCCTGTGAATTTGATATGTACTACAGCGTTTAATCTGTACATCCAACCGACAAAAAGCCCCGCACCAGCGGGGCTTTTTTTGTTTGTATTAATAAGAACTTGTATACAAAAACCGCATCTTAACAATCAGTTGAACTTGTTTGTAACTACGTCTATGCTCACAATATGAATGCAAAATATACCTTTCTGCTGCTTGCGTCAGTAGCAATGATTTATAGCGGTATTACGAGTGCCAAGTTCTACAAAAGCGTGGACGAGCATGGCAATATCGTTTATTCAGACACACCGACAGTCGGTGCTGAACAGCTTACACCACCGCCGATATCTACAGTTGAAAGCAAGCCGGTACCCAAAGAATCCGGCGAAGAGGCATTGAAAGCAGACGAAGCCGGTAGCGAAGAACCCGCCAAAAAGCCGCCGACAAGATACTCGAAATTCAGCATCGTGACACCACAAAATAATGCCACGATCTGGGACAATAACGGTGCGGTACCCGTCTCGCTGTTGCTTGAGCCGCCACTGGACACTGAAAACGGCCATAGTGTCTGGGTATACGTCGATGGCAAGGCCATGGTCAGAAAAAGCCAGAGCCTGGTGCAGCCATTATCCGGTATCGACAGGGGTGCACACAAGATTCGCGCTGAAATCAGGGATGAAAACCGAAAAACCATAAAACGCACACAAAACGTCACCGTGCACTTGAAGCGCGCATCGTCCATACCCCGCGGCGGGCCATAAAGCCGGACAGTACGTACTTCATTACAGCATTCACAGTCCTGAACCCCGTTAGAAACTTTTCCACGCACCATTCTGGTGCGTTATAATTACGCCTGCAATCAAAGTCCTGTCAATATGCCTGCACACAGCGTGTGCCGGCCGGGAAAACATCCTGCAACTTATTGATACTCCTATTAATATTATATATTTTTGCCGATTACAATGAATATTCTGAAAATTGGTTCGATATTTGCAATCAGCATAATTGATGAACAACATTAACCCGCTACAGGCCATTCTCGACAATCTGCATTCTGCGGTACTGATAATTAATCAGGACCTGGGTGTCGAGTGCATGAATCCTTCTGCGGAACATCTATTCCATATCAGCAGCAAGCGCGCCATGCAACGCTCGGTCATGGACCTGATACCGAATGAGCCAGAATTTCATAATCGATTGAGTGACTCAATCATTACCAGCCATCCGTTTACCGTGTATGACGCCAGTTTGCAAAGTCATGATGGCAAAATCATCAATGCTGACTATTCGGTTTCTCCACTTGAATACAAGCCTGAAGGGAAATACCTGTTGCTCGAATTTACGCGCCTGAGCAGTTTTATGAAGATTTCGAAGGAGGAATCATTATTGCATCAGCATGATGCAACCAAAAGCCTGCTTCGCGGCCTTGCGCATGAAATCAAGAACCCGCTCGGCGGAATACGTGGCGCTGGTCAATTACTTGACAGACAGGCTGATGATGAAAGCAGGGAGTTGACCCACATCATTATTCGGGAAGCTGATCGGCTGCAGAACCTGGTAGACCGGATGCTTGGGCCCAAGCATCTGCCTGTTAAGGAAAAGCTCAATATCCACAAGATTCTTGAACACATCCGCCAGCTAGTTCAGGCCGAATCCAAATCAATTCGATTCGTTGCCGATTATGATCCCAGCTTGCCCGACATCCCGGCAGATGAATCCATGCTGATACAGGCGCTATTGAATATCACCCGTAATGCTGTAGCAGCGCTTGATGGTGAAGGTCAAATAACCCTGCGCACTCGTCCACGAAGAAACTGCGCGATCAGATCGCACACCTATCCGCTGGCTATGCAAATCGACATTATCGATAACGGCGAAGGTATCCCTGAAGACCTTGCTGAAACACTTTTCTTCCCTATGGTGACAGGCCGTGCGGATGGTACAGGCCTTGGGCTTTCAATTGCACAGTCATTGATACAACAGCATAACGGCCAGATCGAATTTACAAGTAAACCGGGTGAGACATGTTTCACTATTTTCATTCCTTTGGAGAACGGCCATGACTGATGGACGTCATATCTGGATCATCGATGATGACGACTCAATACGCTTTGTTTTACAGAAGGCACTGGAAAACGCTGACATGCAAGTCACCAGCTTCAACAGTGCCAACAATGTTATGGACAAGCTCGAGCATGGTGAACCTGATGCCATCATTACCGATATTCGCATGCCTGGCATGGACGGCCTTGAGTTACTCTCAAGGCTATCGGAGCAGTATCCGACTTTGCCTGTAATTATCATGACCGCCCATACAGACCTTGACAGTGCTGTATCAGCTTACCAGGGAGGTGCATTCGAATATTTGCCCAAGCCGTTTGATATCGATGATGCAGTAGCGCTGGCTCAACGCGCCAGCGACCGCCACAAAGAACAACTGGAAAAAGTTACCGATATTACAACTGACACACCTGAAATTATCGGTGAAGCACCTGCGATGCAAGAAGTATTTCGCGCCATTGGTCGTTTGTCAAAATCAAACATCAATGTTCTAATCACGGGTGAATCCGGAACGGGTAAGGAACTGGTTGCACTGTCACTGCACAAACACAGTCCACGCGCACATCAGCCATTCATTGCACTCAACACTGCGGCTATTCCAAAGGAGCTGCTTGAATCAGAACTATTCGGTCATGAAAAAGGCGCCTTCACCGGTGCACAGGCCTTAAGGCGCGGGCGCTTCGAACAGGCCGATGGCGGCACCCTGTTTCTTGATGAAATAGGTGACATGCCAGCGGAACTACAAACACGCTTGTTGCGGGTTCTTGCCGACGGCGTCTTCTATCGCGTGGGTGGACATACTCCCATCAAGGTAGACGTGCGTGTTGTTGCGGCGACTCACCAGAACCTTGAAGAAAATGTTAAGAAGGGGCTGTTCCGTGAAGATCTGTTTCATCGGCTGAATGTCATTCGAATCCAGCTGCCTGCATTGCGTGAAAGACGCGAAGACATTCCTGCTTTACTCAGACTTTTCCTAGGCAGGGCCATTAAAGAACTGGAAGTTGAACAAAAGACATTATTACCGGAAGTTGAAAACTATCTTTCAACCCTAGACTGGCCGGGTAATGTAAGACAGCTTGAGAACACATGCCACTGGCTTGCTGTAATGACATCGGGTCAAATGATTCATCTATCCGATTTACCGCCTGAACTTCAGCCCGATGCCGGCAAACAGGCTGAATCTTCAATACAGAACTGGCAAGACAGCCTGTTAAACTGGACTCAGCAACAGCTGGCATCCGGCAGCAATCAAATTGCCGAGCTTGTGATTTCTCAAGTAGAAACGATACTTATTAAAGCCGCATTAGAAAAAACCGGCGGGCGTAAAAATGATGCCGCCAACCTGCTTGGCTGGGGCAGAAATACATTAACAAGGAAGATCAAGGAGCACGGCAATCAATAGCATTCAGCGTTAATACTATTCGCCGCAAACAACGCGAAAGGCGCGACAAAAGTGATATTTTACATGTAGTAGTTCAGACTTGATCAGACAGTTGCTGTTGGTTTTTATCTAGCCGGTGCTGGAGATTCAACGACTTATGCTCTCGCAGAGGCGCAGGGTACGCAGAGAAAATATAGACTGGTTTCTCACAAAAAATACAGATCCATCCTTTGCATACCTGGCGCCCTGGTGAGAGATAACAAAGCCTTTACTCTCGCCAAGGCGAAAAGCTCGCAAAGTGTTTACTCAAATAGTTGTGAGCCAGTCTCTGCGCCCTCAGCGCCTCTGCGAGAATGAACCTATATAGCTTTTTATATGGCCAATCCCGATTGTACTGGCAAAAATATTTCTTATCTGAGTTTTAGCTGATATGACATTGATTGTCAGATTGAATTCTGACTATTACATTTAACAGAATAACTCTTTTGTGTTCTTCGCGTGTTTCGCGGAAAATTATCTTTACAGCCGATTACTCAACCGTGTTGACACAATTGATATAGGCATCTTCGAGGTTAGTCCCGTTATATGTATGCTTGAACTCGGTAGATGTTCCTTGATAAAGAATTCTGCTTTTATGCAAAACGGCCATCTTGTCTGCCAGCTCATCGACATCCGCCAGTACATGTGAACTGAAAAATATTGTAACTCCCTGTTCTTTTAATCTGAAGAGCTGTTTCTTGAATAATACACGCGCTTTGGGATCAAGCCCACTCATCGGCTCATCAAGTATTAATAAAGTTTTCCTACTCAACAGGCATGATGCTAATCCCAGCTTCTGCGTCATACCTTTTGACAAGCGACCAACTGAAGACCCCATTATCTCCCGGTCCAGCTCCAGAGAATCGAGCATCTTGTGTATTTCTACATTGCTTTGCCTGCTCGAATGCAGCTCCAGCATGTAATGAATGAAATCTTTGCACTTGAGATGAATCGGCGGTGAAAACCTGTCAGGAAGATATGCAATTTGTTCTCTTGCATTTACTCTTCTATGTGACTTACCAAAGATTGAAATCAAACCATTATCGATTGAAACCAGGTCGAGCATGGCCTTGATCATTGTTGATTTACCGCTTCCATTGATACCGACAAGTCCGTAAAAATTTCCCTCGGGCACTTCAAGCTCGATGTTATCGAGCACATGCTGCTTACCATAGGATTTACAGACTTTCTGACATTGAATAGCGGCTGTGTTCATATTGATAATTGTCGTCTAATAAAAAGAGCCCAGTAAATGGGCTCTTTTTAGCAATCATATACGATAGTTTTTAGAAATTTCTGAATACCGCGGCGCAATTATCACCAGGATTCTGCAACTGATAACTAGTACCTGTAATGCACAAGGCCATATCTGTACCATCCCAACCAGTTCCTGCTTTACCAAGCTGCATAGCACCCGTATTGGGTGAACCATCATCCACTTTGCGGTCAAGCTCTGCGATGACCTCTACCGGGATACCGCGACCACTAATAAGCTCGTGCGCATTAGCTGCGCCTGTTTGTACCAGCGCACCATACGACAGGTTCATGCCTGAGCCAAAGCCATTGTCCGGGCAAGTCGTAGGCGGACAATCATAGGCATTATTAACAACTGTTGCCGCATCATTTGTATAGCCACCGGTTAAATAACCGGCCGCTTCAAGATGCACCCAAACAAGCGCTCTCTCACTATCGGTATCAACCAGCCCGTTACCATTACCGCCTGCAGGGCCAACACCACCCGTGCCGGGCAGGTTGACTGTTGACTGGGCATTCAAATAATCACCCGGAAACGATCTATAGCGATCCTGAAAACTGAACCAGGCAGCAGTAATGCCGTCAACGGTATTATTCATTGCACGAACACGTGCGGTGTTAATGAGTTCCTGCCCCTTGAGGACACCACCTAGAAGCAGGCCGATAATGACAAGTACAATCGCGATTTCAATAAGCGTGAAACCCTTTTGTCTGTTTAATGTGTTCATAACTGTCACTTAATTTCTTATTGCAGTGTTGTTATTGTTATTAAAGCAATTAACATACCAACTTATATAGACTAAAAAATAGCCATTTACCCTTAAAACTATCCAATAATGGCATTTTTACACTGATTTTTTTGTCTATTTATCAACATCTTGACGAATTTTCGTCACTTTTTCCTCAAGTGTGCGTATTTTGTTCTGCAGAAAGTTCAGTTCGTAAGGGTCTGTGATTTCCCCACTTGCAATCAAACCACCAACAAGGATTTTTGCAGCCTCTATTTCCCCCATGTCTTCCAGTACGATAATTTTCATGTCTCTGGCCCAGTATGGCACATTCTCACCAGTTGCCTTTTCAGCCAGTGCATTCGCATACTTCAAGGCAAGTTGCATGTCCTTGAGTTCATGTTTGGCAGTGATTACTGCATGGGCCAGCCAGCGCCAATGTTTATTCGGGTCTTCGTTAAACTTGTAGAAAATATAATCCATCATCTCGCGCTGTTTTTCCTCAACGCTCACGCTACCGTATACCCTTGCTGCAACGAGCATGGGGTAATGCCCACGTGGATCAAGTTCAAGAATGGTGTCCAGCCAGTCGGTGACAACATCATAATCAAGCGCGTGCAGTGGTATACTGATCCCCGGCTGGTTATCAAAAGCCTGAAGCCATAAATTCAATACTTTTGCAGCCGCTACTGGTTCACCAAACGAGCTCATCACGTAGGCCCTGGCTGACATTGGTCGCGGTAAATCCTCGGCTTTGGCTACGATTGGCTGCTGCTGGCTGTGCCAGTACAGTTGTATGGCCAGCGCTACCAGCAGCATTACTATTACAGGTAAAGGTACATCCCTTACCGGGCGTTCTTTCCCAATGAAATACCCGATCATCAGAAGTTTTTACGGTAGAAATCAAACAATGAGATGGCAGACAAAAGCGTCAGATAAATTATTGCCTGGCCGATAACAGGAATGAGCAGACTAAAACTGCCGGTACCATGTGCCAACCATTCAGTCTGGGTAAATCGATGTAAATCAGGTAGCAACCAGGTCAGTAACTCGGCGAAGCCATCCATAAATTTCTGCGAGATTGTAGTTTGGGAGATTATCGGGTATTTAGACATCAGGTAAATAGATGTAGCCGAACGTGAAGCCGCATAGATGACAAACACGCCCGTTATTGCTGCGGGTATCTGGTTAAAAGTAAACAGCATCACCAGCCCCAGGGCAACAACAAGAATGAGTTCAAAAAAGAGGGATATACCCCATATCATTACCTGGTCTGCCGAGCCGTATATCAGCAACATAGTACTGAATATGACCGCGATGATGGCCGAGACGTGAATAAAGCCCATCAACTTACCCAGATAATAGCTACTGCGATGGATTGGCATGGCCAGTATCATTTCCAGCGTTTTGTCCTGTAGCTCGCGTACAGTGCTTGAAACAACAAACATTGTCACAATGACAACTGCGCTTAACCTCAGGAATGCACCAAGCACAGACACCTGCGTCACCCTGTGCTCTGTTATTGCCAGATCGCCGATGAACTCTACCAGTCCAAAACTAATGGCCACCACAAGCAGTGACACCCATAACAAACGATTACGCATAGACTCTATTATGGTAAATTTCGAGATTGTGAGTATTTTCGAAAACATATCTGACCGCAATTCATATTATTCATGTTAAGTGTAGGCATAACTTGATGTCTTTTCTATCTGAAAAACTTCTTTTGGGCAATGAGCACAAGCTACTTGGCCTGATGATGGTATCATTGATAGCGGCCGTTTCTTTCAGTGAAAATATAAATATTTCTCGAAGTCTTTTTATTACACATTTTGGATTTTTCCTGATGTGGCAACCTGTATTCAAACAGGAAGTGGACTTCAGTCTGGGTAAACTAACAGGCCTGCTCAGCTTTATTGCGATTTTTCTTATTTGGCTAAACGTATGGTTAATACCATTCTGGATGCTATTGCTTCTGAGCTTGCTAACCGGCCGGATTTTTTCCCGGGGCATGGGGCGGGTAGCATATGGCATAGCTATCATCGTACTTTTTTTACAACTCATACTTATAACAACACCTGAATTATTCAAACTGCACGGATTCTCCGCACCTGTTCAGGCTGCGATTGAAATGTTCCTGATACTTATACTGACACCGGTGTTTTTCATTAAATCCAATGAACATCGCCTTCAAACACATGTAGATTTTATCCGTGGCTTTCTGATTGTAATTCTTACTTTATTCCTTTGCATGGGAAGCGTGCTCGTTACATTTACTGCAAATATACCTTACATACAGTCACTCGCCAGCACCATCATTTTTGCCGCGATGTTTTTGCTGGTGACTGCAATACTCTGGTCACCCAGAGGCGGTTTTTCAGGTCTGGCACAACTTTGGGAACAATACCTGTTAAACATCGGCGGACCCTTCGAGCAATGGATATCACAGTTATCATCGCTGGAAGCCAACACATCGCAGGACCCGGATTATTTTCTCAACACAAGCATTAAATATTTACATGAAAGACACTGGATATGCGGCGTCTACAGCAAAACCGGGAAAGCGGAAAACCTTGCAGGAAAAAGCTCCAGGCACATGGTTACAGTCAATAATGACAAGGTTGTATTAACTTTATATGCCTTTAGTCCGCTTGGCCCTGCTCTGCTGCTGCACTCAAAATTACTGCTAAGTGTTCTGATGTTCTATTACAAAGCAAAAATACAGGAACGGCAGCTAACGAAACAAGCTCACTTGCATGCGATTTATGAAACAGGCTCCAAACTCACACATGATGTCAAAAATATTTTGCAGTCAGCCAAAGCTCTTACGCAGGCCGTATTGAATGAAAATAACCGCTCCTCCGAAACATATGAAATACTCAAAAAGCAGCTCCCACTGTTGGCGGACAGACTGCAGATAACCCTGGATAAACTCAGTGCACCTTCAATGGAATCATCAGAGATGATTTCACTTAAATCATGGTGGCAGCAAGTGCTGTCAAAATATACCGGTCGTGATATCGATTTCTCGGAGTCCATACATGCTGACCCGTTGATACCACTTGATGTATTTAACACAGTCACAGAAAATTTGCTTGAAAATGCCAGATCAAAAAAGCTGGTACAACCCGACCTGTCTATAACTGTCGTATTACAGGCCGACAACCATAGCGTAAACCTTCGAGTGTATGACAGCGGCTCTCCTGTTCCCGAAGAAACCAGGTCGCAATTATTTAATGAGGTTATTTACTCAGAGAACGGCTTCGGGATCGGTCTTTATCAGTCCAGCCAGCTGGCCAGGCGCGCCGGATACAAGCTGGAGTTAGAAAGCAATAATGTCGGAAATGTGTGCTTTTGTCTGTCATCTCAATAAACGGCTAGGGCAATATACCAGCTTCAACCATCCTGGCCTTTAATTCGTAATCGGATATCCAGAATACGATATCATCAAATTCACCGCCTGGCGTACTTGCCCCAACCTCGGTAGGCGGGCGACTCACAAACTCGGAATTCGCATCGGCATTATCTATTTCATCAACATTGCCGGCTGGTATCGCTGGACGTGCAATTCCGTCAACGCTCAGGCCGCCGTATGTATTTTTGCCAGATGTGAGCACAACTGCTACAACATTGCTCGCAACAAGCGGTGTTGTAGTGCCATCCGGCTTGCGTGTTCTAACCCGTCCACTACCGGTGTCAGTTAGGTCAATTACACTACCTGCACCGGTACCATCGTCAGAGAAATCAGGATCTACCCAGTATCTATATAGCGTATTCCAGGAATCCGAGGGCTTCAGGCCCAGTGTACCCCAGGGTAAATAACCGACAGCAGTTCCGGCTGTACAGCTACCATTACCCTCCCTGTTTTCCAGTCCTGGCTGCGGATTCACAGTGTCGACATCACAATCGTTCGTACACGGGCATGGCAGGTATGGACCACCGGAACTGAACGCATAGCCAAGAAGCGCTTTTTTTATATTTTCAAGGTCTTCCTGCACTTCCGCTCTTCTGGTGGTATCGATGCGTGAGCCTAAAGTGCCCAGAAAGCTTCCGATCAGTACACCAATAATAACCAGCACAATGGCCAGTTCGATTAGAGTAAAGCCGGTTTGTCTTCGAGATATTATGTTTATATTCATGGACAACTCACGACAGTTAAAGGGTTCTCATCCTTTATACAAAAAGCAATATCATTGTCCGTTGGCGTGTAGTCTCCAGTGCCATCGCCAATGGGGTTAATAACTTCAATATAGTTTACTAATGAATTCTTTGTATCAACATCACCTGCCACAGGCTCATTTCGCACCTGCACCCCGATGCGACTGCCTGCATATAACACAACGCCGGCATAACGTACGCCGTTAACAGTGATACAGTTGGTTGCATTGCAGGGAGCGCCCGTGTCCGGCGCGCTGCTTGGCGCGTAATAACCGGAAACCGCATAAAAGAAATGATCTTTCCAGTTCTTCCAGGTCGTGTAGCCCTCTGGAGGCTTTTGAGGCGCCGGGGGCGGTGGCGGTGGATATGCTGGATTTAAATTAATATTCGAGCCACTATCAACGGCCAGGGCATTGCAGTATCCTTTTTTAAAGAGATCCGGTTCAGAAATGTTTGGCGCGTTAGGAACACCTAAGGTAGTACCGAGCGCGGCATCAGAATCATCAACGATATAGGGATAACGACCTAGATATGAAGCCGCTGCCGTGTCGTTGTAGTTTGCATCAGTACGATAATCCAGCCCGTTAAAATTAACTGCCGCAGGTCTGGGCAGCTTGCGATTGGTGCTGTTGTTGCCATAAGCCGCGATGCAGAGGGCCAGCGCCTCTGTCATTTGAAGCATCGCACTGTCATTATTAGTTAAAAAATCACGCCGCGTCATCACCGCATCCCAGAGCTCTTTACGCGTAATGGTTATTATCTGGTCATTGTATGGTGTTGCCAGTTCGTCTGTAGCAACATTGTTGACGACACCACTGTTAATAAAATCATCAATAACCAGTTCACCGCCTGATAATGTTGAATTACTGATAGTGGCATTGCCTTCAAGGTACTCCAATGGATTATAATCCTTGCCGCAGAGAGATGAGTCGTCAAAATTACGGTTTTGGCCAGGTAACACATTTGACGGATCTAAAATGATAGCAACGACCCTGTCTTGCGCAAGTGCCCCCTGTTTAATGTCACCGTTCGCATGATGCAGCCGCATCGCGCCGTTGGTATCTTCGTTCAGCATTGCTGTTTGAGGTGGGTTTTTATACTCACCGGATACGGCATACCAAAGACACTGACCACTACCTGATTTCAATATGCCCGTCTCTAAACTTGCCCACGGAAACAGGCCCAGTATATTCTCTCTTGTGCCTCCACAGGTACCACCATCACTACCGCCTTCATCCGGTACCACACTATCGAAATGATCAGGGCAGGGTAAAATACCGTATTCACCAGGGTTACTGTCTTCATAGGTCACGGCATAATCAATTAGCGCCTGTTTTGCACGTGTAAGCGCTGATTGTGTTGTCAGTGTCTGTTCATAGCGTAGTTGATCAACTGAAACGCTGTTAATCGTGTATGCAATAGCGGCGAGCGCCAGGACGATAACGAACACCAGCAGAGCAATACCACCCTGCCTCACGCCAGTCACCTGTCCCCCCCTACGCATGTGATATGTGTGTTAATAGTTGTCTTTGATAGTGCCTGTGCCTTCAGACCAGTTCTGGCCGGGTTTTAGCTTTACTCTCTTGCCATCGATCTGGACCTGGACATTATAGGTATCGCTATCAGTGGCATCAGGATTTACCTTGACGCCCTTGACAGGCTCACCGTCAAGCGTATTTTCTCCATTTATCCATACAACATTTTCACCGTCACTTCTCATCATGACACCATTGATCCGAACGTTGGACACCCTGCTTTCCTGCTCGACTTCCTTTTCATAGGTGCCGCGTCTAACAGCCTCGAGCTTCTCTCTCTGCTCTACATCTACAAAAAGACGGCCAAGTTCTTCAACTTCATCTTCTGATATTGCATGCTCTGATATCAATAGCAGCGCCAGCAGTATCGCAAGGTTTTTTAGTTGTGTAACCGTATTAATCATAGCCACCTCTAGCTGTTACCGGCTTTTTTCAACGTGTACCAGCTAAGCTCACAATAGGCCCTCATGTTATCTGTTTTATTCTGTCCTATGATGCCATCGTTTACATCCTTATTGATAAGCTCAACGTCACACTTGTCAACAGCAACCAGGCCTTTAGCCTCTCTTCTAAGGGCATTTAACATTACGAATAAATCACCTTCATGTATAAATTTCATCTCAAGTGACATTACACTTTTGAATACATCTATACCCGTATATTCATTACCCGGTGAATTTTTATCCAGCAATACCTGACTGGCGATATCATATTTAACCGAAGCAATTTTCCTGGAGTCTGCAACCTTTTGTACAACTTCAACCCAGCTCAACCTGTTTTCGTCACCGATAACGAAATTATCTTTTAACTTTTTAAAAGTGTCTTCGTGCTGCACCAGGATCTGGTTGTTTTTGTTAGCCTCTTCGATCTTATTGTTCCAGCTGCGCATTTCTGCCAATGAGCGCGAGTTTTTCTCACTGGCATTTGATCTGTATACATCAGACGCCGTAACCATAGATATCATCGACAACAGTATGATGACAAAGGTTATCAGTGCCTTTTTAATATCCTGATTTAATGGAATTTTATACATGCTCCGGCGCCTTCATTACAACCTTGAGTGAAAACTGACCGCTCCTGATTCCCTGTTTGTCTTTCTCCCGGTCGGATAAAGAACTGGATTCTGATGCAAATTTCTTTTCCGGCCTGACTTCAACGGGAAGGTTAATCGCACTGACATTTTCTACACGTTCGCCATCACTTAAAGTATCAATAATGTTGTTGATTCTATTCACAGTATCCCTGTAATTATTGTATGTAACGGGGATTCGCCCTGTTACAACAGCAACATGTTGAACTTCGCTGCTAGAAGTCACATTGGTTGGTAGATACTCAATATCAGCAGGATTTCCACCCGAACTCCCGGGCTTGTTTTTATCCAGCTGTCTGGTTGACCATTCGATCTTGTCAATATAGATACGTCCAATTTCAGGCTTGCTCACTAACTTGCTCAGCGCCAGCATGAAATCCAGTGGCGTTACCTGGCTATTCTTCTCTATTTGATCAACCATACCTACAGCCATATCCATCAGCTTTGCATTAGAAAACAACTCTTCATATGCCTGGTATTTCTCGCTATATACGCGCCTGAACTCATTTGTTCGCTCATGCAATAAACTTGTTGATTGTTTGAACGAAATTCCTTCAGATACATTTGATTCGATCATTATTAAAGAGGCCAGGATTACGATTACCGAAAACGCATATAACGCATTAGAAGCAAGCGCATAATAAAAGCGAACAAATTCTTCTTTTCGTCCGTAATGACTTTTCATCCCTGATTTATTCAATGCAATCCACGAAAACAACCCGTCTGCAAACCTGTCTGGCAGCCCTTTTATTCCAATCTTCTTGTGAAGATCATTTATTCTATGAACATGATAATTATTGGAAAGATCTGATAAAAAGGTGCTTTCGAGCGAATCAATCTGGGTTTCCGAACCAAGTATATGCACGCTAACCACATCAGAGTCTTCCAGCTGATACTGGTTTCTAATAAAGGTTATTGTCCTATCAATTTCTGGACGAGCATGTTTTCCTATGTTGCCGATATTACCGGCATCCTGGTTAATTACAGATTGTCTGCTCGACACCACTTTGCCGTCTTTGAAAAACGTTTGCCTGAGATTACTGTTCACCTGTTGGCTAACGAGTAAAACATACCCCTTTTTGGCACCAATTAACGGCAGCACAGCCTTGCTGACTAGCGGCAAGCTCAGTATCCCAGATAAAGGCACCTCGCAGGCTTCAATAATTCTTACCCAGGATCTGACCAGTTCAGGATTTGTTATAGCTGCCAGTAATACATCATCATCCTTACGCCCATGTTTTTGTCGCCCCTGGATTTCTGAATATGTATATTGCATGCTGGATCTGTAATGCCTGTCCAGCAGCCTGGAGATTACGGCCTCCCTGTCTTTCCCGTAAACGTGCGGAATTACATCTTTCCTGAAGTCTTCCTCTATAACATCAAGCAACATGCATGTAGATATTTTTTCTGATGACTCCAGATACTGCTTGAATTTTTCATAGCCTTCTTCATTCGGCTCAAATGAACACGCACCAGTAAGCGTCTTTCTATTCCAGTGAAAAACTGTCATTCGATGGCCGGAAAAATAAAATATTCTCTTCATACTAGTACTGGTTATATTTTGATAGTAGACACTGCATCATATACAGGACCAAGAACCGCCATCATTATCCACATCATAATGCCGCCAAGTATAATCGTTAATATCGGCATCATTGCAGGCTCCAGCTTGTCTATGGATTCCTTTACTTCCCTGTTATAGAAATAGCTTACGTTCAACAGAGCCTCATCCATTGCCCCAGTGTCCTCGCCGACCTTAAGCATACGAACGATCATCGACGGAAAAACGCCGACACTTTCAAAGCTTTCACTAATTTGCGAACCCTCGGCTATGCTATTTCTGGCCTTATTAATCGAATCTTCAAGTACGAGGTTATCAACCATGTTTTCTGATATACCCAGGGCATCTAGCACTGTAATACCCGAGCTGTACATCATTGCAAAATAATTTGCGAAACGCGCCAGTTTTATTTTTGATACCAACGGGCCTATCAACCATATTTTAAGCTTGATGCCATCGATAAAATATCTTACGGCTATGTTTTTATTAGCCACAATTACCACTGCCGCATATATCATTACCGGAAGTGAAAATATGACATACCAGTAGTCAACAAAGGCACCCGATATACTTATCAGAACTTTTGTGTAAAACGGAATTTCTGTTCCAATATTTTTAATAAACGGCAGCAACTGAGGCATCAGGTAGATCATCAGAAAACTAACAACGCAAATAACAACAACTGTTACGATTGCTGGATAAATCATTATCTTTCTTGTGTGCGAAGCCAGCTCATCCTGCCACCTGATTGTTTCAGCGAGATCCTTGAGCACGTCAGAAAGGTTACCTGTTTCTTCGCCGACGCGAACTAGAGTGACATATACCTTGTCAAACACCTGCGGGTGTTCAGCTAATGCAAGCGAGAATGTTTTACCCCCTTCAATATCATCAATAACCGTTTGCAATACATCGGTAAAATTACTGTACTCGATACTGTTTCTGATATCTTTAAGGCTATCAAGCAACGGCACACCGGATTTGGTCAGTTGCTCTACATGAAATGTAAAATTAATCAGTTCGCGTCGGGATATTGTTTTTTTATGCAGGACTGAGCTTGATAATTTACTATGTTCTTTGTAACTAAGCAGGTCAAATCCCATGCTTGCCAGCCTTTTTTCGAGCTCCATCGGATTACTCGCGACCATCGAGTCTGAGCGCACTTTACCTGCAGCATCGATCGTCTTGAACTTATAATCCGGCATTTAAATCAACCTCTGCGTCAGGTCAATTACACGCGCCACTTCCTGCAACGTTGTTTCCCCATCCAGCACTCGCCGTATTGCATCATCTGCCAGTGTCTTATAGCCTGTAGACTTTGCACATGCCCTTAGTTCACCTAAAGTCGCCCGCTTTGCAATTTGCTCATCAAGCTGGTTATCAATCCGCAGTGCTTCAATGATAGCAACCCGCCCCTTATATCCAGTGTTATCACAACTCGGGCATCCGTTTGCCTCATATATTGTCAATGACTCATTTACGTACTCAACACCCAGTAACTTACTATCCACTTCATCAGCGTCCCTGGGACTTTTGCACGATGGACACAGCAAGCGAATCAGCCTTTGACTTATGATACCAATGATATTACCCGTCATAATATCCGGCAGCACACCGATATCCAGCAAGCGCGGTATTGCACCAATAGCTGAATTAGTATGTAGTGTCGAAAGCACCTGGTGTCCCGTCATTGCTGCACGAAACGCCATATCTGCTGTATCCTCATCTCGAATCTCACCTACCAGGATAATATCCGGGTCCTGGCGCATCATTGAACGAATACCATTGGCAAAATCCATTCTTGCCACTTCGTTCACCGAGGTCTGCCTGATCATATCTACCGGATATTCAACAGGGTCTTCCAGTGTCATTATGTTGACCTGTTCGGATTTAACGTAATTGAGCATCGAATACAGTGTCGTAGTCTTACCGCTGCCAGTCGGTCCTGTTACAAGAATGATTCCTTCAGGCCTTGCCATCATCAAGCGCAATGTACTAAGTGTATCTTCGTTTACTCCGAGCTTATCTAATGGAACGATTCCTTTAGCGCGATCAAGAACACGAAGTACAATATTTTCACCATGTGTTGTAGGCTGTGCAGACACACGGAAATCCACCCGATGTCCCTGTACCTGCAAACTCAGCCGACCATCCTGTGGAATTCTTGTTTCAGCAATATTCATGTTGGACATTACTTTAAGTCTAACGACGATTGCCGACCAGTAATCTTTATGGAGGCTGCGAATTTGACGTAAAACACCGTCAATGCGATATCGCAATCTTAAAAAACCGTCTTCCGGCTCAAAATGAATATCAGATGCTTCCCGCTTTACGGCATCAGCAAGTATTGCATCGACCAGGCGAACAAGCGGTTGACTGTATTCATCATCGATTGCATCCAGGCTCTTGTAGTCGATTTCACCAGTTTCAATTTCATGCAGGATGCCATCGACTGACAGCTCATAACCATAAAACTGGTCGATTGATTTTTTTATTTCGCCTACACCGGCAACCAGCGGAATAATTTCTATTTTGCGACCGACTAAAGCGTGAATCCTGTCCTGCACCATCAGGTCTGATGCGTTCTTCATTGCTATTTTCAGCTGCTGGGACTTCTCATCATAACTTACTGGAATAATTGTATGTCGGTCTGCAATTTCTTTCGGGATTAATGCAAGTGCACCCTGATCCGGAATAACCGTGCTTAGATCAACACTGCCAATGCCCAGTATCTTACCGAGCACATCACGCATAATGGACTCAGATACAAAGCCTAGCGATACCAGTATTTCACCAATCAACCTGTAATTTTTTTTCTGCTCGGTAAGTGCGATCTCGACCTGGTCATAGGTAACCAGGCCTTTTTCAATCAACTCTTCACCGAGCCGCTTTTTCTTCTTTATAACTGCTGG